>NZ_NHRI01000008.1:0-194473 GCF_003129585.1 Shewanella sp. BC20
TACTCACCCGTCCGCCGCTCGCCACCTCAGGAGTAAACTCCCTTGTGCTGCCGCTCGACTTGCATGTGTTAGGCCTGCCGCCAGCGTTCAATCTGAGCCATGATCAAACTCTTCAATTAAAAGTTTTGTGAATCCGAAGATTCGACTCAATGAATTCTGAATCGACTTAACTTAATAAGTCGTTGTACATATTGCTATGAACACTCATTCATTGATTTAATTCTTTGATTACTCGCCAAACGGCAGAGTAATTTCGATTAACTCAACACCTGTGAGTGTCCACACAGATTTGCTTGATAAATTGTTAAAGAGCGTTGACCATCGCCTTATCGCAAGTGATTTCAGCGTGTCAGGGCTGCGTATTTTACGCATTCCCGTTTTTGCGTCAAGTAGTTTTTGCAACTTTCTTTTCGCTCATCGAGGAGTAAATCACTCGGTGAACTGGCACTTGAAACTGCGTATCGCGGTCTGCCGTGTCAGTGGATGCGCATTATAGGCAGCAGAACTTTTTACGCAAGGGCTTTTTTCGCTTCTTCAAATCGTACGCTGATATTTTAAACATCATGTCTATTTTTTATCTATTTCTGCTTTGTTATTCGATTTAAAAGCGAATTTTTATCTGAGAAATGATAAATCACGCTCAATTTTTCGGCAGCGGTCTAGTGTAAAGGTAAATAATTCATTACCATATGACTTGCTGTTAACAGTTATTTATCATTTTCTATTTCATTCAGAGAGCATTTATATGCAAAAGTCATTTCTTATTGTTTTGGTTATTGCCATTCTCGGCGCAATCGCGCTATCTCAGTTTGCAACTACATTACCTGCGTACATCGCTTTTGTTGCTGGCGTTATCATTACTACTCTCGTTTTTAAATTTGTCCCTGAGACAAACCAAGCTCAAGGTGCAGATGAGCAATATGTTGGCCCAACTATGACACTCTATGTAGGTAACTTGCCTTATCGTGTCCATGAGGGTGAAGTAAAGGTTCTGTTTGGTGAGTTCGGCCCCGTCAACTCAGTACGATTAGTACGTGATCGTAAAACGGGACGTCGTAAAGGGTTCGGCTTTGTGGAAATGTCCGAGGCTGGTGCTCAAAAGGCGATGGTCAAGTTGAACGATTATAACTTCCAAGAAAGAACCTTGAAGGTTAGAGAAGCGAAGACTCAAGATTCGGAAGCTGCCGACCGTACAGGTACCGATGAATAATCCGCGTTAATTTATCCGTTTGAGTTGATTGTGGTGATTCGCTCTAGGGTTGAAAAGCCACAATCGACTAACGTAGTCGCTAATCCCTCACGGATTTCTGCTTTAGTATAAAACGCCTGCATAAGTAAATTACTGTGCGCGTCTTCTTCCTGAACTTGCTCATCACTCTTAGTCTCAGCCAACAAGGTTTTGACTCGCTTGGCGATAGCCTCTCCAGAATCGAGCAAGGTGACACCTTGGCCTAATACCTGTTGCAGTTCATCACGCAGCATGGGGAAGTGAGTACATCCAAGCACCAAAACATCTAAGTCCGCTTCGACTATTGGTGATAGCACCTGTGTTAACCGCGCCATATCTAATTGGCCCGTGGCAATCTTCTGTTCGGCCATCAGCACTAATTCGGAAGATCCGAACAGCTCAACGTGGCAATCATCGGCAAATTGGCTGATGAGTTCGTAGGTATAGTGGCGCTTGACCGTACCAGGAGTGGCCAGCAAACCGATACGCTTACTTTTAGATAACTGCGCCGCGGGTTTAATGGCGGGGACAACACCCACCACAGGAATAGATAGAGTGGCACGCAGCGCGGGCAGCACAACAGTACTCGCGGTATTGCAAGCTACGACAACAATGGCAGCGTGGGTACGCTCGACAACTTGGTCGATGAGCGCAACACAACCCGAGATAAGTTCCTGCTCTTCCAATTCGCCATAGGGCAATCTGGCATTATCGAATAAATAGCAGTAATCGTGATGTGGGAGCAGTTTGCGAATTTCGGCTAATACGGATAGACCGCCGATGCCAGAATCGAATACTAATATTGGTTGCGACAAGCCCGTCTCCAGTTAATTCGTTGCCCCATGCGCGGGCGGATTTTCCCACAGCTTTGCTCAAACCGCAAAACCAAGATGCTGGACATTCGTGTCACCTAGTATAAAATTTGCGCCCCAATTTACAGCCACGGTGAATCGACAATGAACTTAGCAGCAATGGATCCCACGACCTATGATGCGCAACTAACGGCAAAGCGTATCAAGCTAGAGCAGGCCTTTGCCCAATTTGAGACACCGAGTGTTGAAGTGTTTGCCTCAGAACCTGCCCACTATCGGATGCGTGCCGAGTTTCGCGTATGGCACGAGGGCGACGATTTATACTATTACATGTTCGATAAAGTATTGAACGACAAAGTTCGTTGCGATCAATACTTACCCGCGAGTGCCTTAATCAATCAGATGATGGCGGCTCTGATCGCCGAGTTAAAACCGAACCACAGCTTACGCCATAAACTCTTTCAGGTTGATTTTTTATCAACGCTCAGTGGTGAGATTTTAGTGTCACTGCTGTATCACAGACAGCTTGATGATCAATGGCGCAGCGAAGCCGCTGCACTTAAAGCCAGATTGAGCAGCCAATTTAAGGTCAATATCATTGGTCGTGCGCGCAAACAGAAAATCGATTTAGATAAAGACTTTGTGGTTGAGTCACTGCAAGTAAATGACAAAGTTTTCCATTACAAACAAATCGAAAACAGCTTTACCCAGCCAAATGCCAAAGTAGCGATCAAGATGTTGGAGTGGGCTATCGACGTGACTCAACACAGCCAAGGCGATTTACTCGAACTTTACTGTGGTAATGGCAACTTCTCCATCGCGCTGGCACAAAACTTTAATCGCGTGCTCGCGACCGAGTTGGCTAAACCTTCAGTCGATGCTGCCCAGTACAATATTGAAGTCAACAATATCGATAATCTGCAGATTATCCGTATGTCGGCGGAAGAATTTAGCGATGCGATGGCGAAAAAGCGCAGCTTTAGACGCTTAGAAGGCATAGACCTGGATAGCTATGTCTGCAACACCATTTTTGTCGACCCACCACGAGCAGGTATCGACCCTGCGACGTTGGAGTTAGTGCAAGGTTATGAGCGGATCCTGTATATCTCTTGTAATCCCGACACCTTGAAAGACAATTTGCAGCAATTAAATCAGACCCATAAAGTCACCCGTTTTGCCCTGTTTGATCAGTTCCCTTATACCGATCATATGGAAACAGGTGTACTGCTTGAGCGTCGTTAAGCGACTCTATGTACCTAAAAATAAAGGAGCCATTGGCTCCTTTATTTTTAGGCTAAATCACAATTTCACTTAACGATGCTCAACCTTATGTTGTAAGGCTTCGGCGCCCTTCGCCACCATACGTAATTGCATCACCAGTTGATCGGCAAGCACTTTACGATCGGCACGCTTCATATCGAGTGCCGACGCTCCGGCGTTAAACACTAAGGTCACGAGCGCTTCAGCCTGTGCTCTGGCCAGCATAGGCGTACGGCCCGCTGTCGCTTCGGTGTAATGGGCCAGTTCAGAGATAAAATGTTCAATCTCACGGGCTACCGCCGCACGGAAGGCCGCCGAAGTCCCTGAACGCTCATGTAGTAAGATTCTGAAAACGTTTGGATTAGAATCAAGTACTTCCATAAAGGTATCCACAGAAATGCGGATCACGCTGCCCCCGGCTTCGGCACGTTGCCGCCCCTTTCGCATCATCTGTCTTAGGGTTAGCCCGCCTTCGTCGACCATGGTCAACCCGAGCTCATTCATATCCTTAAAATGACGATAAAAGGATGTGGGCGCAATGTTGGCTTCCCTCGCCACCTCTCGCAAGCTTAAGCTAGAGAAACTTCGCTCAGCACTGAGCTGGTTAAACGCCGCATCGACCAATGCCCGCCGAGTTTTCTCTTTTTGCTGTGCACGAATACCCATTCTTCAATCCGCTAACTGAATGTAATGACGCGATAATACCGCTTTTGCGTCTGAAACACAGCCCCACCCATCTTGACCAAACAAGATTGCTAGGCTAAATTAGCTTACAGTTGTACGCTCAAATGCGGATATTGGAAACTATAATGAATAAACCCCCTATCATCTGGCTAAATGTCATCCTCTTTAGCCTCACCTTCCTCAGTGCAGTTATCCTCGTTCCTTGGTATGGCCTAACCCAGGGTTTCGGCGCCAGCGAATGGATTGCTTTTGTGGTGTTAGCCTTTGCAAGTGGTCTGTCGATCACAGCGGGTTACCATAGACTCTGGTCGCACAAGGCCTATAAAGCTCACCCTGCGGTACGTTTCCTCTACGCGCTTGGCGGTGCATTAGCATTACAAAACAGTGCATTACATTGGGCATCCGATCATCGTGTGCACCATAAGCATGTCGATGACAATGATAAAGACCCCTACTCGGCTAACATGGGTTTCTGGTACAGCCATATCGGTTGGATGCTGCGTGAATACCAAGCCCAGCGCTACCATGACTACCAAAACGTGCGTGATTTGCAGAACGACCGTATCGTGATGTGGCAACACAAGCACTATCTCGCCCTCGTCATTCTGATGAACATTGGTTTGCCCGCGCTACTCGGCTGGTTCACTGGCAATATCGCAGGGATGTTGCTGATGGCAGGATTACTGCGCTTAGTCGTTGTGCATCACTGCACCTTCTTCATTAACTCCCTCGCCCACGTGTGGGGTAGCCAACCTTATACCGATAAAAACACCGCCCGTGACAACGGTTTTCTGGCGATGTTGACCTACGGTGAGGGTTACCATAATTTCCACCATATCTTCGAAAACGATTACCGTAACGGCATTAAGTGGTGGCATTACGATCCGACTAAGTGGTTGATTAAGGCGTTATCTTGGGTTGGCTTAGCCAAAGACTTACGCACCAGTCCACAGGAACGGATTGAGAGCGCACGCTTACAGATGCAACTGCTGAATGCCAAAAATAAAGTGATCCATCTGCCCAATGCCGATGAAGTGATTGAGAAAATCCAACAGGAATACGAGTTAATGAAGGAACATTTACTCGAATACTATCAGGCGAAAAAGGCGCTATTAGAAGCAAAGCGTAAGCAACTGGTCGATCAACAGTTGTTACTGCAAGTCGAAGAATTGAAGACACGATTCCTGACTCAGCAAAAAAGCTGGAAGAGCCTCACGGCAAGTTATAGCTAGACCACAATTCTCGGTAAAAATCATACGGCCGCCTTGCATGGTGGCCGTATCCTATTATGATGATGCCTCAATCACTTTTTACAGGATGTAGGGCTCATGTCGAATTCCGCTGTATCTTCCGCCGATAGCATTAAACTCACAGAATATAGTCATGGTGCCGGCTGCGGCTGTAAAATTTCCCCTAAAGTACTGACCACGATTCTTGCCTCGCAGCTGCCTGTATTCACCGATCCTAACCTGTTGGTTGGCAATCAAAGCCGTGATGATGCCGCCGTTTATAAGCTCAATGATGAAATCGGCATTATCAGCACCACCGACTTTTTTATGCCTATCGTAGATGACCCCTTTACCTTCGGCCGTATCGCTGCCACCAATGCCATTAGCGATATCTATGCCATGGGTGGCACGCCCATGATGGCGATTGCGATTTTAGGCTGGCCAGTGAACAAACTCCCCGCCGAGATCGCGCAGCAAGTAGTCGATGGCGGCCGTCAAGCCTGTATGGAAGCAGGGATAATGCTGGCCGGTGGTCACAGTATCGATGCGCCTGAGCCAATCTTTGGCCTTGCGGTCACAGGGCAAATCGCCCTGACGGATTTAAAACAAAACGATACCGCAAAAGCAGGCGATCGCTTGTATCTCACTAAACCCATCGGTATTGGCATTCTCACCACGGCACAAAAGCAGAAGAAGCTCAAAGATGAAGATAGCCAAATTGCAGTCAATGCCATGTGCCAGCTCAATAGCATAGGCGCCAAAATCGCAAAGATTAAAGGCGTGAACGCCCTCACCGATGTCACAGGTTTTGGGCTTGCAGGCCACCTACTGGAAGTATGCCAAGGCGCTAAACTCACCGCTAAACTTGACCTCGATTCGGTACCACTCTTGCCCCGCGCTCTCGACTATCTAGCGCAAGGCTGTATACCCGGTGGTACCCATCGTAACTTCGACAGTTATGGCGAACACTTGCCCGCACTTACCGATCACCAAAAAGCCATTTTGTGTGACCCGCAAACCAGTGGAGGCTTGTTAGTGGCGGTGTCGAATGAAGCCGAAGCGGAACTGGTGGCACTGCTTAATGCCCATCAGATTGAGCCTATCTGCATTGGTTCGCTAGAAACGCCCACCTCCACCGCCAATGTGGTGCTGTGTTAATGACAACTAAGCTCATCCCCGCCCAGCAATACCACGATATTTTTATCGCTGGGCAGCCATTAATCGACTTAAGAGCGCCAATCGAGTTTGACCGCGGCGCTTTTCCTTCCTCGGTAAATCTGCCTTTAATGGTTGATAAGGAAAGGGAAAAGGTCGGCACTTGCTACAAAGAGCAAGGACAGCAAGCCGCGATAGCCCTAGGTCATTCCCTCGTACATGGCGTGGTAAAACAGCAGCGTATTGATGCTTGGTTAAACTTTTTATCGGCCCACCCCCAAGCTTATCTTTACTGCTTTCGTGGCGGGCTACGCTCACAGTTAACTCAGCAATGGTTGCAAGAAGCAGGCGTTACTGTGCCTTATGTCCAGGGCGGCTACAAAGGCATGCGCCAATATTTAATTGGTGTGATTGAGGCGGCGCCAAGTCTGCAACCCTTGCTAAGCCTGAGCGGTATGACGGGAAGCGGTAAAACCGATTTTTTAAAACGACGTAAAGAAGCAATCGATCTCGAAGGCATAGCAAATCACAGAGGCTCGAGCTTTGGAAAAAACATCGACCCACAACCGACGCAAATTAACTTTGAAAATCGGCTCGCCATTGCCCTGTTGCACCATCAATTAGGCAATCACGCCTGCTTGTTGCTCGAGGATGAAAGCTTTTTGATTGGCCGCTCGGCGCTGCCGCAAAGCTTTTATAGCGCCATGCAGACAGCCGATATTGTGGTACTCGAAGAAGACGATGACATCAGGCTCACTCGCTTACTCGATGAATACGTTCATAAAATGCACCGAGGATTTATCGAGCGTCTCGGCTTAGAGGCAGGTTTCGAAGCCTTTAGCCACTACCTATTACAGAGTCTTGGCAGCATTCGCAAACGTCTTGGCGGTAAGCAATATCAAGAGCTGCAAGACATCATGCAACAAGCACTGTCTCAGCAACTTAATCAAAACCAAACCTCACAACATTTGGCCTGGATAAGTCTGCTACTGCACAAGTATTACGACCCCATGTACGAATACCAGTTGCAGAAAAAAGCCGGCAATATTCTGTTTAGAGGGAGTCACCAAGCCACGCATGAGTGGCTGGATAACTATCAGCGAGACACTATCAGCGGAATAACAATCCGTTGAATAGCCAACACTCAAAAGGCTAAAAACAAGAAAACCGTGTGCTAACTGCCACGGTTTTCTTTATCTATCTCGTTAAGTTAGGACTTATTGAGTAGATTCGCGACACTATCCCTGAGCGAGTGTCGATCAGCATTTTGTCCATCCACCACATCCGTTAAGCTCACCGATACCTTGGACCAAAAGCGTTTCGGCATTGTGGTCAATGCATGGCCATCCTTATGACTAAAGTAAGAGCCCCACAGGCCATTGAGCGCCATAGGGATCACGGGCACGGGATCGCGGGCCAAGATTTTATCGATACCGGGACGGAACTCACCAAGTTCACCATCGGGGGTTAAGCGGCCTTCGGGGAAGATACATACCAATTCGCCATTCGCTAACGCCTCATGAATCGATTCAAAAGCTTGATTGTAAGTGGCCTCACTCTGACGCGGCGAACAAATCGGGATCACCCCAGCATGGCGGAACAGGTATTTCAGCACTGGGATTTCACTGATGGATTTATCCATCACGAAACGAATCGGCCGGGTCGAGGCCCCCATAATGATCAACGCATCCACATAGCTCACATGGTTACAGACGATAATCCCTGCACCTTCCTTAGGGATCTTTTCTCGCCCAGTCACAGTCACCCGATACATCACATGGCTGAGTAAGTAACTGATAAATCGTTGTGTAAACTCAGGCACCTGCGAATACACGTAAAGCGCAACCACAAAGTTCATCACCGCCAGCAGTAAGAATAACTGTGGAATACTCCAGCCAGCCACACCGAGTAACAGCATAGACAACAACGCCGACGCCACCATAAACAGCGAGTTCATAATGTTATTCGCGGCAATCGCTTGCGCACATTCACCCTTAGCGGAGCGCGCTTGAATAAAGGCATACAGAGGCACGATAAATAGACCACCGCTGACACCAATCATAAAGAAGTCCAGCATCACTCGATAATGCTTCGGCTCGGCAATAAAGGTCTGTAAGCCATAGACAAACTGCGCATCCGCAGGTGCGGGAGGAATCGCCCAAAGTAAGTCCACACCAAACACAGTTAACCCAAGCACCCCAAAGGGCAACAAGCCTAACTCCACATGGCCAAAGGAAAAACGCTCACAGACAAAGGAGCCCACCGCAATCCCGATAGAGAACATCCCCAGCAACAGCGACACTACAGTCGCGCCTGAGTGCAAATGCAACTTGGCAAAGTTAGGGAATTGGGTCAGATATGTGGCCCCCAAGAACCAGAACCAGCTAATGGCGAGGATAGCCATCCAAATAGAAGGCGTTTGACGCGCCTTCTTTATGGTGCGCCAAGTGCCTGATAATGGCCGAAATTGGATTTTTTCTACTGTGCCCTGCGGCGGTAAAGCAGGGATCGCGCGGCTAGATAAATACCCCGCCAAGGCAAGACTCGCGACCGTGATGGCCGACCATAGGGTGGCATTATTTTCAGACACTAAAATCCCGGCACTCAAGGTACCAATCAAGATAGACAGAAACGTCCCCATCTCAACCCAGGCGTTGCCCGTCACTAACTCATCCTCTTTTAAGGCTTGAGGTAATAGGGAATATTTGACTGGCCCAAAATAGGCTGACTGACTACCAGTTAAAAACAACAGTAATAACATCATCATGTAATTTTCGCTCACGATGGCCGCAGCGGCGCTGAACATAATGATGACTTCGAGCAGTTTTAAGCGACGGATAAGTTTGGCCTTATCCATATTGTCGGCCACCACGCCTGCATGGGCCGAAAACAGGAAAAACGGCAGAATAAAGACCCCCGCCGCCAAATTGACAAACATATCGACACTAATTGGTAAATCGTTGACTTGGCTGAAGGTAACCAGCAGCAACAACACATTTTTATAGATATTGTCGTTAAGCGCCCCCAGACATTGGGTAGCAAAATACGGTAAAAAACGTTTTGTTAGCAGCATGATGCTTCCCTCTGATAACCCATTCCCTGTAAATACCCTGTCACATGACTTTCTAACAAAGCGGGTAAAGATGCCGTATCGGCAAACAATTTATTATCCAGTGATAAGGCGGTGAGGCCGTGAATGCCGCCCCAGAGTACTCGGCTCATTTGGAGTTGCTGCTCTGTAGTCTTATTGGGGAACAACAGGGCTAACTCACGTTCAATTAAACGGAATAAACCCGCGATAAGTTGGCCTTGGGATTCGGGCAAAGGTTCACAGTCGAGTAACTGCAGTTCAAATACCAACTTAAAACATTGGCGCTGTGCATGGGCAAACTCAGCGTATTTTTGCGCCATGCTGATGATTTGATTGCGACTATTTTCTGCATTTACCTCGGAAAGCTCATGCATCAGTGCCTGCAACGTTGCCTCAGAAACGGCTAACAGAAGGTAGTTATAGCTACCAAAGATATTGATTAAGGTACTCGGCACATAGCCAATCTGGCTAGCAATCTTGCGTAAACTCAGTTCTTGTGTCCCTTGCTGTTGCAGCAATGCCATTGCCGCCTCTACTGCCATAGCACGAATCTCATCATGACTATGTTCTTTGCGTCTCGCCATAGGTCTCACTCCCTGTTGAATGCAGTGAGATTAACAGCCTCAAAAATAAAAAACAACGTTCAAAATAAATTTATTTTGCGTACAGCATGAAATAAAAGGCATAAAAATGAGGGAAGAAGGGCTAATTTTGAGGTATTCGCTCGATGGGAACCTTGGTATAAATTTAACTTTTAGCGCATAAAAAAACGGCGCCCTCAATCGAGGACACCGTTTCGACATTGAACTTTTACCTAGCGGCAGTGATAACTCATCACGACCCTATCAGCCCCATCGCCAAAATAGTCCGTTTCGAAGTCGGTATCGACAAATCCTAAACGCTGATATAAACCATGGGCAGGATTATGGGGATCGACGGTTAAATCCACCCGCTTCACCTGAGGTGGTAGTTGGGTTAAACATTGTTGGATTAATTGTTTACCAATGCCTTGGCCGCGGGCTTGCTCACTCACCGCCACGGATAGAATCCACATACAGGCAGGGTCGCTACTTTGAGCGCAGAGCAAATAGCCTAAAAGCTCCCCGCCATCATCTAGGGCAACCAGAAACTGCTCAGGCCAACAATCAAACCCTTGGCGGAAGAAAAAATCGGGATAACAATGATCGCCAAAGATAGCCTGCTCAAGTTGAAAAACATCGGCTAACTCTGACTTTGATACTGGACGGATAGACTGCATGTAAAACTATTCACCAATTAAAATTTTATCCCACTCTAAATTGGGCGCACCAACAACAATAAAGTTAGGATTTTCAAGCGTTTCACGCTCGTTATAGGTTAAAGGCTGCAGCTCGGTATCCATTAGCTGGCCACCCGCTTCCTCAATAATAATCTGCGCGGCGCCGGTGTCCCACTCACCTGTCGGCCCGACTCGCACATAACAATCGGCGCGTCCTTCGGCAACCAGACAACTCTTTAAGGCCGCACCGCCCATGACCACCAGCTCACAGTGCTTAGGCTGATTGAACAGGGTCAACACAGATTGAGGGTCCTGACGACGACTCACCGCTAACCTTAGGGAAACTTGCTCACGGTGCTCAATTTGCCGACTGCTAATACGCACTTCTTGCTTATCGGTCCGTTTATAGGCACCTAATCCCGCGATGGCGTAGTAACACACCTGCGTCATCGGCACATACACCACACCCATGACAGGACGATTGTGTTCCACCAGCGCGATGATCACCGAAAAGTCACCACTACCGGCAATAAACTCCCCCGTGCCATCAAGAGGGTCGACTAACCAATAACGTTTCCAGCATTCACGCACGCTTAGGGGAATATCGGCAGCCTCTTCAGACAGGATAGGAATATCGGGCGTCAATGCGGCTAAGCGTTCACAGATCAGCTTATTCGCCGCTAGGTCCGCCGAGGTGACAGGGGTATTATCAGACTTGGTTTCTCGCTCAAAATTACCCTTGAGGTAAATCTCACGAATAGTGCGACCCGCATCCGTTGCTATCGCAATCACCTCGTCGATTAACTCTTCTGGCTTCATAACCACTCCAATCGCAAACTTCGCGAATGATTTACAAGCACTCAGTTGCTGAACGCTTTAACGAAAAAGATTATTTAAGTTGTAGGTGTTTCTGCGCTAAAAACAATGCGCTCACACTACGAGATTCGGAAAAATCGCTATTATCGAGTAACGCTTCCCACTCGGCCAACGCCCAAGGCACGACACCTATGGGTTCTGGCTCATCGCCTTCGAGGCGGCTTTCATATAAATCTTCTGCTATGAAAATTTGCATCTTGCTAGAGAAATAACCCGGCGCAAGGCTAAGTTCTTTCAACAGTGTCAGCTTACGCGCCCCAAAACCGATTTCTTCCTGCAATTCTCGATTGGCCGCTTCGATAGCTTGCTCACCTGGGTCTATTAATCCCTTAGGAAAACCTAGCTCGTAATTGTCGGTGCCAGCAGCATACTCACGGGCTAACAGCATGTTACCTTGATGAATGGGCACCACCATCACAGCGCCACGACTACCACCTTTCATCCGCTCATACTGGCGCTCGACACCGTTAGAGAATTTAAGATGGACCTGTTCAATTTGAAACAAGCGGCTCTTAGCGACAACTTCGGTATGTAAGATTTCCGGCTTATGGTGCCGCTGCGACATAACTGCCCCTGGATAAAAATAGCAACAAACTAACTAGGATAAGTGACAATCTTACTATCCTGTCTTTAATCTACAACCTGAATTTAGTGCGGCTATTCCAAAGACCACCATCCAAGCCATGGGATTTAAATCACATACTCAGCCACGACAAAGGAGAAGCGGTTAAAACTTTCCGCTTTTTATCGCGAAAATTCACCAACAAAAAAGGGGCTAAGCCCCTTTTAATGTCGACATAAACTAAAACTGATAACGCAGATTGAGTTGATAGCTCAATAGGTCATTCGGTTCAATATCAATGTATTGATAACCTAAGCCTACAGACCAAGCATCACTAAATTGGTAACTGAAACGCACTCCCGCATACCAATCTGTGCCATCTAAGTCGGTCTTGATCGTGGTATTGCCCATGGTACTGCTGATATCGGCTTGCCAATGGAACAAGCCAACGGGCACCTCAAAGCGCCAGCCTTGATGCTGCAGCAAGGTAAATCTCAAGCCCAACGTAACCCCATCGGCAAGGACTGGAGTGACGGCTTTCACCAACTCATGGTATTGCTCCGGCGTTAGCGTTGCGCCCTTAATTCTCGCACTTCCTTCACCAAAATCGGCATAGCCCAGTTCTAACGCTACGGTCGGCGTCCATTGATAACCCAGACTCACCCCAAAAGCAGTATCCGAGTCATCGACATTGAGGAGCTGTCCCTCTCCCACTTGGGTATTCAACTCAGGCAGTGTTTTATCGGCCTGAGCTTGGCCAATAAAACCCTCAACATACCAGTCTGTTGCCTGCGCCTGTTGCGTCACACTGAGCAATAACAGGCAGCCTAAGGCCAATCGCTGTAACTCACGGCGACGCAACATCGCGCATACCAAAATAAATGCCAACGCCCATAAGGTCATACTACCTCCTCCTGACTTATTATCGATAATGACCTCTTGATAGGCTTTCACTGTGATAAGCACTTGCCCCGTCGCTTCACCACCTTGGCCGTCGCTAATCCTATAGGTCACGGTATCCACACCATCGAATCCTGTTTTAGGGATATAGCGCAGTTTATTCGCCTCGATAGTCACAGTGCCTTGTTGAGCCGTCGCACTAAGCAAGGTCAACGTATTACCATCCACATCGGTGTCATTACTCAGCACATCGATAAGCAGGCTGGTGCGATCATCGGTGGCGGCGCTGTCATCGACAGTCACAGGTGCAGTGTTGCCATTCACCACAATCGTCAGCTCACTACTTGCCGTACCACCTTTGCCATCGGTAATGCTATATACCAACACATCGGTGCCGATAAAATCTGCCGCCGGTGTGTAACTGATCCGTTGGTCAGCTAACACTGTGACAGTGCCAAACTCACTAATCACTTGATTGACGCTCAAACTATCCCCATCGCTATCCGTATCATTGGCAAGCACGTTCACATCGATACTCTGGTTCCAAGCAATTGCTGCCGAGTCGGGATTGGCGACAGGTAAGTGGTTACCATTGAGCATCACAGCAACGCCACTTGGGTCGACAATAGTACGGTTAGCCACACCATCATCATCGTTAGGGCCGCCATCTTCGATGGTCAACTGCACACACCAATGGCCTTCAGTTAATCCCAGCGTCCAACGGCTATCCCCAGGTGGCGGGCAGAAACCACGTTCACCCTCGGTACTGGCAACAGTGTTGTTTGCATCAATAACAAAGTCTCGCCAGCCAGCTTGCGCATTAAACTTGCGGTAGACGGCATTCGCAGGAACAGGTGAGCGTTGTGGCAATACTAAGCTATAGCTTTGGCCCAGTTGTGGTAGGCCCGTCGCGATAAAGTCGAAAATACCACCCACATTTGCGGCTAAAGCATCTTCTGCTACGGCTTCTGGCTGTAGCTGCACGCCGCTCTGTCCACGGCTTAGGGCAATATTCCCCAAACGTAAACAGACGCCCGCCTGCCCTTCGGCCAAGAAGTAGACTGGCTGCAATTCACCTTCAGGCATCACATTACAGTCGTTATTTGCATCCAAATAATCTGGGATGCCATCACGATCGCTGTCGCTATAGCCTTCTTGATCATCGGGAATTAAATCGCCATCCGTATCGGCACTCGTCAATGCGGCTAAACTTGGACGCACTACGATGTACACTGTTTCGGTACTCGACAGCACAGGCGAACCATCATCGGTCACCGTTAGGCTCACAGGATAAATCCCCGGTGACACCGCGGCTGGAGAGAATGTCATACCTGTCGCATCCGCTTGCAAGCTTAACGTGCCGCTTGCCCACGTCAGCGTCAATGTATCTTGCTCATTGGCATCGGAGGCGGAGGCACGAATATGCACATCACCGCCATTTTGCGCGACAATGACTTGCTGCTGGCCAGCTTGAGTCACCGCTAAACTGACCTGTGGTGCAATATTGGCTTCGGTAATCACCACTTGAGTCTGCTGCTTACTACCAAGATTCAGGCTTGAATCTAGGCTGATAAGCACCTCTTCATTCCCTTCGGTCACACCATCGTTCAGAGTAGTAAAGTGGATTTCTGCCATTTGACCCGAGGTTATCTCGACAACACCATCAACCAAATCATGGTCGCTGCTATCGGCTGAACCGGATACTGTGTATGGAATACTCAATGGATAGTTTGGCGCCTCACCATTGAGGTGAACACTCACAGTCACTTGATTCCCTTCACCTACAACTTGATCTTTGCTCAGTGAAATCAATGGATTGACTTTGACCTTCTGCGCTTTAATCGCCTTATTCCCCTCGCCGTCGACTGCCTGCCAATAGGCTAAGTAGTTGCCAGGGGCGAAGAACAAGCTCTTATTCACCAGCGACACAGGTAATGGGTGCCCATTACGGTCAACCGCCTTGGCAAAACCGAGTTTCACCCGCGTAAACAGGCCAGTCGCATTCACCTCCACATCATCAGGTAGGGTGATCACAGGTTGATTCGCTGAGTCAGCGCCTTCAATCAGCACATTCACTTTGGCGGTTGCTCGGCCTTTGTTGCCATCGTTAATGGTATAACGCAGTGCAACAGGCCCCACATAAGCCTCGGGCGCGGTAAAACTGAGTCCATCCGAGGTGATTTGCACACTACCAATATCCGCAGCAGCACCATCAATGGTTAAGGTGTCACCATCGACATCCACATCGTTTGCCAACACCGCCAGCGAATAGGTGTCATTGGGGGTACTGGTTAAGTTATAGCTGTCATCGACAGCTTGAGGATCATCGTTCACTGGCGTAACCGTAATGGTGACAGTCGCAGGCTCTGAGCTTAACTCTGCATCTTTAGCGATAAAGCTAACAGAATCAGTACCATTAAAATCCTTCTCAGGCGTATAGAGCCAGACACTACCATGTTGCTCTAAGGTACCAGAGGCAGGTTGCGCGGTGATCTCATAGGTCAGAGGATCATTATCGACATCCTCAGCGGCAAGCGTGATCATCAGCGAACTGTCTTCCTCTAGCGTCACTGTCTGATTGGTAGCAACTGGTGCATCGTTAACGTTTGCCACCACAATCGTAAAGCTCTGGTCAATCGTCAGACCATCTCCGTCCGTGGCGCGTAGCACCACCGCATGGCTGCCGACGTTAGCATTAGTCGGGGTACCACTCAGCACGCCCGTCGCCGCATTGAAGCTCAGCCAGCTTGGCAGTGTGACTGCGCTTAAGGTGAGGCTGTCGCCTACATCGCTGTCCGTCGCTACTAAGGTGTAGCTATAGGCCGCATCTTGAGTGGCGCTAGTGAGTGCGGTTGACGTAATCACCGGAGCACCATTCACTTTGGTCACCACAATCATAAAACTCTGCTCTGCCGTCAGGCCATCCACATCAGTTGCGCGTAGCACCACAGCATGACTGCCCAGATTGGCGTTACTTGGGGTGCCACTCAGGACGCCAGTCGCCGCATTGAAGCTCAGCCAGCTTGGCAGTGTGACTGCGCTTAACGTGAGACTGTCGCCTACATCGCTGTCTGTTGCCACCAAGGTGTAGCTATAGACCGCATCTTGAGTGGCGCTAGTGAGTGCGGTTGACGTAATCACCGGAGCACCATTCACTTTGGTCACCACAATCATAAAACTCTGCTCTGCCGTCAGGCCATCCACGTCAGTTGCGCGTAGCACCACAGCATGACTGCCCAGATTGGCGTTACTTGGGGTGCCACTCAGGACGCCAGTCGACGAGTTAAAGCTGAGCCAGCTTGGTAGCGTGACAGCACTTAACATTATGCTACCACCAACATCGCTATCCCTTGCCACAAATGTATAGCTATAAACGATATCTTGTGTTGCGTTAGTGATAGCCGTAGAGGTAATAATTGGAGCGCCATTAGGTTTCACAACGTTACTTGCTGCTGAAGCCCCTCCCGTTCCCACAGAGTTTGCGGCTACGACAGTAAAGGAATAGGAGATCCCATTGGTTAATCCCGTAATAGTGATGGGTGAAGAAGCACCAGATGCGGTAATACCACCAGGAGTAGAGACTAAGGTATATCCCGTAATTGCTGTACCACCACTAAATCCTGGAGCGGTAAAACTCACCGAGGCTTGAGCATCACCGGCTGTCGCCGTGCCAATGACTGGCGCCCCAGGAACAACAGCATTCACTGTAAAGGAACGACTAACTTGGGTCGCAGGTAAATAACTGGCGTTACCAGACTGATCTGCATTGATAGTACAAATACCCACAGTCACAAATGTCAGGTTTCCACCACTGGTAATAGTACAAACACCTGCCGTAGAAGAGGTAAAGGTCGGGGTCAGGCCGAGCGCACTGGTCATTGCTGTAAGCGTTGGCGAGGTACCAAAGTTCTGCGTGCCTGGATCGTCAAAGGTAATGGTCTGAGTACCCCTTGGTGTCACAGGATTAGATGGGCTAGATGCATTACCTATACCTGAGCTGTTTTTAGCAGTGACAGTGAAGGTGTATTCAGTGCCATTAACTAAATTTGGCACAGTAATCGGAGAGCTTGCGCCTGCTTGAACTATCCCACCTGGTGATGATGTAACGGAATATTCAGTGATTGCAGACCCACCAGTAACGGTAGGGCTACTAAAGGTAATCGTTGCGGAAGAAACGCCAGCCACCGCACTCACACCAGTTGGTGAGCCTGGAAGTAAATTGTTAGTTAAACTCAAATCGTTGCCTGAGCCAGCCACATAGCTCACAAGCAGATTGCTGGAGTTGCCACCCGCAACAAAAGATTCCCCCTCAGCAATACCCGAAAAGGTTCCCGTAATTGCATCGGCACCGTCGTTAGTAATCACCTCATAGGTATCGCCATTGGCTGCCACATAGCTGTGAGTTGCAGAAATAGTCGCGCCTGTAAGGGTGACCGTACCGTTAACATTTAATTGGTCATACTGAGTCGCAGCAGTGGTGCCTGTGATATCCAGCAGCAAGTTTCCGCCCGAATTAAGCAATAAATTACCGGCAATACTTATCAAACCAGGGCCAGCATTACCGGGGGAAAGATAGCCTCCATTAGCAACACTGACAGCAGCGACAGTACCTGTACCCGACAAAGTTGCACCAGAAGCAACACTCACACCCGAGCTACTGGAGAGATTACCAGTAATCAACAGAGTACCCGCTGAGACCTGAGTTGCACCGGTAAAGGTACTGAAACCGCTTAGAGTAAGAGTGCCTGTCCCCGCTTTCGTTAAGTTACCTGCACCACTAATCACACCCGATAAACTGGTGCTGCTATTGTTAGCCCCTGTGGTCAGGGTGCCACCAGTTAACACCAGATTACCCGCCCCCGCAATGGAACCTATGGTTTCACTACCGCTTGGGAGTATTAGGTTGGCGCCAGCACCGACCGATACCGCTACTGAATCTACCAGCGCACTCCCCCCCGCCAACGCTAGGCCACCAGCAGAGATAGACACCGCACCAGTTGCGGTATTGGAACCACTCAAGGTCAATGTCCCAGCTCCGGCCTTGGTGAGTGCACCTGTACCGCTGATAACACCACTGATGGTCATGGCATTGGCATTACTGATGGTCGCGTCATTCGCCAGCACTATGGCATTGGTGATTGTCTGGGCTGTACCAGTGAGGGTTAGCAAACTGGTGGTGTTAAAGGTTACCGCCCCCGCACCCAGATTGGATGAGTCATTTGCTGTCACCCCATTGGTGCCGGAAATCGACAGCCCGCCGGAAAAGCTATTGCTTCCACTCAGGGTTAAAGTACCGCCACTGGTTTTACTCAGGGCGCCAGTACCACTGATACCCCCCGACAACGTCACTGTTTGCCCTGCACCGACGACTTGCACTGTCCCACCGCTAGCTCCCAGAACTATGTCGTTATCCAACGTAAAACTGGCTGAATTATTCGTTAGGGTACCGCCATTCAGGGTCAGGGTTCCCGAGGAGAAAACATCGTCACTACCAATCGACAACTCACCAGTCATTACAGTGACGCCACCACTGTAGCTAGTGGAGTTATTGGTGTTCGTTAGAATTAAACGACCTGCACCCGTTTTAGTTAAGCTGTTCGCTCCAGTCAATTCACTCTCCAATGTCAAGCTGTCACCGCTACCATTGGTTATCGTGAGGCTGCCTGACGGGGTGAAAGTACTCCCAGTGATCGTTGCTGTGCCCAGCGCATCGGCATCTAAAGTAATGTTAGAAGGTACCGATAAGGGAGCCCCCAAGGTGATGGTGGTACCGCTCAATCCAGCCGCAAAATCAATCTTACCGTTCGCCGTTACATAAGCCATAGCTTCTCGCAGCGAGAGACCACTGCCGTCGGCAATATCAACTGCCAAGCTGCCGTCGATAGTCGCATCAGCCCCTGAATCGGCGTTGGTGGTTACTGTAACCGGGCCATCGATGGTAACCGCTAGCGCAGAGGATGCAACACTGGTATTACCCGCAGCATCCGTTGCGGTCGCGGTCATATTGTGTACGCCATTAGCCATAGCGCTAGCGGTATAGGTCCAGTTACCCGAGCCATCCGCGGTGGTAGTGCCAAGAGTACCGCTGATGGATGAAATTACCGTAACCGTTGCATTGGCCTCGGCAGTGCCATTAAAGGTCGGGGTGTTGTCGCTGGTGATATTGTCGGTATTAGATGCCCCCGTATCAGAGGCATCATCAAGATCCGGCGTACTCGGCGCCGCAGGGGCATCGCGATCCACGCTATGGGTGCTACCGCTGCTGTAGGCCGCAACACCATTACCTGCGTCATCAGCCACATTGGTAGAACCATTGAGGTTCAATTTGAGTGTGCCAGTGCCCGTGATGGAGTTGACGGTCACCGTAATGCTGGAGCCAGTTGCCGCCGACACGCTGGCGATAGAACCGGCAGCAGTCCCTGTTGTTACCAGCGTAAAATCATCAGTGGAAAGATTGGTGACTGATTCACTGAAACTCACTGCAAAATCCATGCTTGCTGCATTGGTGGCAGGCGAACCACTCGGAGCGATACTGCTGACTGTAGGCGCAATATTATCTAACGTTGCATTGGTGGTATCAGCGGTTGTTTTGGTATTGGCGGCGTTGTCAGTCGCGGTCACAGACACATTGCGGTTGGTGGTGTCTATAGCACCGGCCACTATAGTGTAGGCTGCGCTCCAGCTATTGGCGCTATTGGTTGCCGCCACAGCGGCACCGCCACCGAACTGGGAGAAATCTACAGTCACGCCGCTGATAGTGTCGCTATTGTTATCGCCGCCTGCAGTGTTGTTCCAAGTGGCGGTGACTGTATCGCCAATTTTGTAGGCACCCGCTGTTCCACTGGCACCTGAAATACTGATGTTGCCATCGGTCAAAATAGGCGCTACGGAATCAACCGTTGCGTTAGTCGTATCTGTCGTAGTTGTTGCATTGCCAGCATTGTCTGTGGCGGTCACTGACACATTTCGATTGGTCGTATCAATTGCGCCAGCGGTAATTGTGTAGTTAGCTGTCCAGGTACCTGCACTGTTGCTCGCAGCCACTGCCGCTCCACCGCCAAATTGCGAAAAATCTACCGTGACGGAGCTTATAGTATCAGTGTTGTTATCGCCGCCAGCGGTGTTATTCCAGGTTGCCGTGACTGTGTCGCCGATCTTGTAAGTACTACTGGTACCTGAAGCACCGGAAATATTGATTCTCGCATCAGTCACTGTCGGCGCAATATTATCAACTGTGGCGCTGGTTGTATCAGCAGTAGTTGTACTACCCGATGAGTTTGTTGCCGTAACACTGACATTGCGATTAGTATTATCAATAACCCCTGCCGAGATTACGTAAGTGGCCGTCCAGGTTTCAGAACTGTTGGAGGCAGTCACTGCTGAGCCGCCGCCAAACTGGGAAAAATCTACTGTGACTCCGGTAATTCCAGAATTGTTATCACCACCGGCAGTATTGTTCCACGTTGCTGTGACTGTATCGCCAATTTTGAAAGCGCCACCAGTTCCCGATGCACCAGCAATACTGATGCGTGAGTCAGAGACGACCGGTACAGGCAATACCGCAGGCTCGAAATTCAAATCATCCAAGCTAAGACCTAAATTACTCCCAGAAATAACTACGCTGGTTATGTATTGGAAATTAGTGTTGCTGGAAAGGTTAAGGGTCTGTATTACAAAATTATTATTGCTGTTAAGCGTAACCGCCGTACCGGCAGTCGCGCCGTTGTAGGGTGTTATATTGACTGTGTTATCTGCAAGCGCGTCAACACTAATGCCACTAAGGCGAAAATAGCTGCCATCCGAGGCTTCGATCTTTACGCTAGAGACGTTATAGACGCCGCCGGAATCAAACAACAAAAAGTAATCACTTCCATTATTTCCTAAGGGTGAAGATCCCGCATTGTTGCTGGTGATATGAGAATAGGTTCCGGAGCCTGTTATGGTGTATTTCACGCCATCAAGAGTAAAAGTGTTTTGGTTATTAAAGCTTGCCCCTGGATTATCATCGTAGTTTTCATCAGCAGGCACAGCCGCCCTGACACTAACAGACGTAACTGCCATGAACATTAAAAAAAAGATCAATAGATAGCTACGTTGAGTTGTGCGTTTCATATTTTCCAAAGCCTGATGAACCACATCTGGGAACGAATTCCTGTGCATGACAATCTCCAACAACAAGGACATAAGGTGGGCGCAAATCCTTTGCGCCCAACCAATAAAACCACAGATTAATTACGAGAAGGAAATACCCCTTGGGTACAAATAATATAGTTCATCCCCAAGTAAGGATTGCGAATGGGCACAGCGGCGCCAGCTCCCATTGGAGTGACCGTGACATTGGCATTAAAAGGTTTGAGCCTTGTATCAGCTGCATCAGCGCTGTACAAAGTACCAGGGCGACCACCACCAGTGACAGGGCCAAGCACACTAGTGTCAGATGGGGCGGCAGTCACATTGGTACTGGCAGCCACTGCTGGCACAGCAACTTCAACGGTTACCTGAGGTGCATGTACCGGCAACTCGTTAACAGTCAGATGAACTGATTCAGTGCCTGACTTTTGCCCTTGAGGTATCGGTGTCAATCCAGGGCCAGAACCGGCACCAATAGGTGCACGACCACGCAAATCTGGCAATGCAAAGGTCGTTCTTCCATCGCCGCCATAAGTAGTGCCAAGAATCGAAAACAAGGCGGTGTTGGATGAGATAGCAAGCAATTGTCCTTCGCAAAATGCCCACCCACGAGGAGCAAAGTTGCCGGCGAACATAGAGATTTGACCAATAAATGGATCTGACATTGTATTTCTCCTTAAATAACGATTTTGTCTATGTAACGTCTTTTAATGGTTTAATTACTCACGACAATTAATCGACAGCGAGTTCCTTCTGCTGATTACAACATCATCCGCATCACACATTGGGGAGGTTATTATGCAACACAACCAATACAACTTAGTTACAACTAAACATATCTGAAAAATCGGCAAACACAATTAGGCAGAAATAATTTTGTGTAAATTATCAGCCAACGTTTAAGGCCATAGCATTGACTCATAGGTTTCGGAACGGCTTTGAAACTGAAATCCATGCCGTAAATAGAGTGATTTAGCCTGAGTATTTTCACTCTCTACTGATAAATGAACAGGCAACTGACGTTGTGTCGCCTCAAGCTTGACCGCCTCTAATACCGCAGAGCCTAAACCGCGATCTCGCATGCTTGGCGTAATAATAAAATCAACAAGATGAACTCTCTGCTCATTAATATCTAGCATCAGTTTGCCGACCGCTTGTTGCTGATAAAACAAAATGTAGCTGATGGCATTTGGATATTGTTCCCGATAGGAGACTTGTTGCAGCCGATATTGTTGCTCCAACATGTTCTGTGCGATATCAAGGGGTAAACCAAGCTCATAGAAGAAGGTTTTAGTCGAATAAAAAAGCTCTGCCATAAATAGGTTATCGTTTGCGTTGGCAGGCTTAATACTCAAGCCAGTTAATGGATTTAACTCAGCTAGCATCATAGTTTTATCTCGATCTAAAGGTTGCAACAGTTGCTCATAAGCATTCAATAACTGCTGCCATGAGAGAGTTTGTGATTCATTTAATGGGATAGATTGCGCGGGTACCATGGGCGTAAACAATTGTCCTTGTCGCTTAACATCAAAGCGCCAGTGCTGTTGCCAATGCTCGATATCTTCTGCGGCTAACGACCAGTCTAGAATGGTCGAAAGTGTGCTGGGTTCCAGCGCATTTAATTGTTGATAATCCATTAAGATGCAACGACTTGATTGATAAAGTGCAGCAGTTTGCTGGGCAAAACCATGCAACACACCCATTCGAAATGCGTCTAAATTTGGCTCAGTAAGCGGTAACGGATAGGGAAATACAGCCTTCACCCGCCCCGCCATATGCATCCCAGCCTCTCGTTGATGCGAAGCCAAAATATCTCTGGGGTGGCGCATCAGGCAAAACACTCGACTATTAGGATAAAGTTCGAGCAACATGGGCCAACAGGCTAAATCCCACGCATTCCACTTGATCACTAGCTCACGCTCATCAGGCCTCAAGCGCCCTTGTAGCCTTAAACATAAATCAACCAGCAGCGGTGTTAAGGTCGAAGGCCAAGCATCATGGTGCATCACATCGCTGCAGAGCATAGATTCGGATAACACTCGGCAAGTTTTGAGTAGGGAAAAACTGCTAGAAACCAGTGTTGACCCACAACGAGACCAATGGAAAATCATCAAATTAGGATTGATCGCGGGCAAACTTTCACGTTGGGATAATAAGGGTTCGAGCAAAGTTTGAGGTTGGATAAAACTGGCCAGTAAACCACGACGAGCATCGCTGATATCGTCCTCCAAGAAAGGTTTTGATAACCGCTGAAAGACAGGAACCCAACTTATTGTTTTGGTTTGAGAATGATATCGAGAAGGAAACCAAACTTGGCTGAAGCGTACTAAATCCGGAATGAAACCTTGTTGCTGCAAGGCAATAAATGCCAGCATCTGCTCTAAATTTAGCTCGGGCCAATTGAGGAAATCCGCCATCAAGGCAACAAAATGTTCAACATCCTGCGCTTGATGCAGTAAAAACAATGATTCAGGCTGATGCAGCAATTGCCAATAGCGTTGCTGCTGTTCATGAATATCAATCATTAGCTGGCCATTGGGTAGAAGTTAATGTACTGCACCATGCGGGGTAACACGCCTCGATTGGGTGTTGGTCCATGTGGCAAGGCGTGGTGCCAAATGATTAAATCCCCTGCGTTTGCGGCAATGGGTTTAATGGACCACTCCTCCCAACGCTGTTGCTGCAACTCAATATCAGTCTTGTTTTGCTCCTGTAGCCAGGTTTCTATTTTGAGGTGAAACCCTGGAACACAGCAAAATGCCCCCTGTTCGGCAGGGGTATCCGTCAGATAAATCAATCCTTGCGTTCCAAAGGGCACGGGTAGTTGCAGTGGCATATCCCAATGCATATTGGGACCAGGAAACAGCCAAGTGGGCGTTTCAGGAGGATTAAAACTCACTCTGTCAGTCGTCATCACTAAATCGGTACGCTGCCATAATTGTTCAAAGGCTTGGCGGATAAGAGGTGTTTGCCGATTAGCATCGAGGGTGGGATGACGAAATAACTGCAGCATGATTTTCTGCATCAACTCATGGGACTGGTACCAAGTTGAGGGATCATTTTCATTCGCGCCAAGCTGTTGCCAAATCACTGCTCGACTCACTGCACATTGCGCTTTTGACAACACTTGCGGGATGACTAAATAACCTTCCCGTTGCCAAAAGGCGAGTTGGGCATCGGTAAGCACTTGAGGTAAAGCGTTACCATAAGCTAATTCGATATTGCCGCTTTCTGGCTCAGCTTGGGATAAGGCACGCAATCGCTGATTGATGCCAACGATATCCGCCGTAGTCAGCTTAGTTTGCCTTTGAACGAAGGCGATAAAATCAGTTTGTTTATCATATTGATAGAGCGCCTTCATCCCAGGTTCTAATCCTATACCGCACAGATCCAGCAGCGCTTTATCTAGGTTCCATTCTCCCTTAGTAACCTCATTGCCCTGTCCACGCTTTTGCAACTGAATTTTTTGCCATAGTCGCTGCAAGTGATAAATGCCCAAACAACTCAAATCCTCACTGCCAACAAGCGCCAATTTCTGCTGCTGATATTGGAAGATAAAATCGGGATATGTTCCCAGCTCGTAGCTAAAGTCCACTCTGCTAAGAGGTTTAAGCCACAGGGATTTTTTATATTGGGATAGGGTTAATTGTGATTGGTTTTCAAGTAATTGATGTTCGCCATAGACCCTGATTTTTGTCGTCAGTTTTAGGCTTATGGGTTGAGGCTCATAATGAGGTAACAATAAGCTCCCCGCCAACCCACTCCTGTCACCTTGAGCGAGCAAGCGGGCATGGGCTAAATCGAGGCAGAATAAAGGGCCCAAATAAACTGGCGGCCGATCTTTTAACTCAAGCCACGCATCCAACTCAATCGACTCAGGGATCAAACATCCATCCTCTGCTAAAAAATGCTGTAGCTGGCTAAAAATCTGTACCTGCGGTTCCTGTTGCAGCAGGTGTTTCATGGTTTCAGAAATAATCAGATCAAAGGCTTGTGTTGATGATGGCCGCCAACGCGTAGCGTCAGCACAAATAAGCACATCGACACGATCCGCTACGCCGAAATACGTCAGCAGCGTTTCAACACTCTCCAATGACGCTCGATGAATGTCGAGTAAGGTTACTCGCACTTGCTTTGCCGTAAATAGCGGTAATAAGGCCAAGATTAACCAAGCAAAAGGCCCTGTTCCGGCATAGAGTATGCGCACAGGTTGGTTCGAGTTGGCTTTAAGTTTGTCCTGTATCACTTGATGAATACCCTGAATAAACACTCTGCTACGCTCGGGGTCTTCTGCACATTGCGCTGCAGTTGTTGGTGATACCGCCTTGCCAAAAGGAGTCATACTGGCCTCTGTATCGAGAAACAACGCCGGATGCAGCTCTAACCCTGTCAATTGGCATAACTGCGTCAGCATTGGATCGATAAGCCGCTTTGCCTCCCCCGCAGAGTGAGATTGCAACAGCGCCTGTGCAAACTGCTTTAATCTTAGAAACGCCTCGCGCTGCCCTGCATTAGGCTTTGATCTTTGCATCATGGATAAGCTCCTTTAACCACGAGTTGACTTCACAATCGATCACCAAATTAATTCTGGCCTCCACGCCTTTGTTCGCGACCCAATGGATTTGGTCGGCATTGATATACCACAGCTCCCCCGCTTGCATAGGCACGCGCTTATCGTCCACATAAAAATACAGTTGGGCATGAGTTTGAATGGGAAGATGCAATCTTGCTTCGCCTTGCTCTAGGGATAAGCCTTGATCCCTATGGGGTTTGATTTCGGCGCCAGCGTGTAAACGCATTAAACGTACCGATTTAACCCGGCAAGCAAGGGATTGAATAAACTGCAGCAGCGCGGGGCTCGATTCCAATGAGGGTAAGTTATCCCAATCTGTTGCAGCACTAATGGAAAAAGCCTGCAAAATAGGGTGCGCGACTCGGTATTCCTCGGCGCAGCGTAGAGCCAGCACATCCCAACCACCCTGCGAGCCCGCGTGATAATCACGTTGGTTAATGTGTGGCAACCACTCATGCTGCAACAAAGTCGTGAGTTCTTGCTGTAAACTAGTGATATTCGGAGCTTGGGTAAGTAAGGCGAATGAGCAGATATCCATATCCAAGTGTCTCATTTTTAGACAAAAACGAATTAATCAAGCCTAGCACAAAGTGTCATGCTGACAAGATAGGCTGATATACATCTTGACGCTAAGCAGACCTAACCACACAGGACATCCCATGTTTGACTGGAAGAAGATTGATACTGTACTGCTCGATATGGATGGCACCCTGCTCGACCTGCACTTTGATAACCATTTTTGGTTGAGTCTGGTGCCGCAGGAACTGAGCAAGCAGCGGGGATTAAGCCAGAGCCAGGCACAACAACTGGTGGAACAAGCCTACGGCAGAGTCGCGGGCACGTTAGATTGGTATTGCCTCGATTATTGGCAGTCCGAGCTGCAGCTCGACATTATGGGGCTTCACCGCAACTTAGTTGACCGTATTCAGCTGCGCCAAGACAGTATGCCTTTTCTCGATGCCCTCGCCGCCGCAGGGAAAAAACGCATCTTAGTCACCAATGCCCACCCTAAGAGTCTTGCGCTTAAGCTGGAACACACTGAACTGGCTAGCGGCTTAGATGCGATGATTTCAAGCCATGAAACGGGTTATCCCAAGGAACACCCACAATTTTGGCAAACGCTATTTGAAAAATTCGCCCTAGTGCCAGAGCGCTGCCTGTTTATCGATGATAGCGAGCCGATTTTGAATGCGGCGCGCTTAGCGGGCGTGGGGCATCAGCTCGGGATCAGCAATCCCGATAGCCAAAAACCGGCTAAAACCTTCAATGATTTTCCTGCTATTAGCGACTATCGCCTGCTGTTTGCCGATCTGGCGGGTTAATCCCTTAAGATACAAAAGGCACCCTAAGGTGCCTTTATCGAATCATGCACAAGCTTATCTAAGATTAAAGCCCTGGAATACGGCCTTGATAAACCACAGGGAAGTAACCATCGCTGCCACGTTTGCCGAGCATCCCGAGGGATTTACGCATATCTTCTGGCTGTTCGTTGGTTTCTTTAATCTTAGCGGCAACCTTAACCATATTGCCTTCGTCTAGCTGTAGCGTGCCGATAATCCCCAACTGGTTTTTACTCTCATCGGTAGCAAGCTGGGCTTTACCCTCAACACAACTTAGCCCCAGCTCGATATTACCCAGTGGATAATTGCCGAATTGGTTCTTCACATTGGTTTGATTTAAAAACAGCTTACCCGATAACTGCTCGCACCAAGGTTTACCTTGCTCTAGGGTTTCCACCAACAGGCTGACTTCACCGTTAATTTCGGTTCTAAATGGCAGCTTAGCATTGCCAATCAAGAAGCTATCGGGCGCTTCAAAACGCAATCCTTGAGCGCTGATACCGCCCATAGACCAAGTGATTAACCCTTTGGCACTCACTGGAGTTGCACGGCTACCCACTTGAAAATCCAGCTTCACTTTACCCAAAAACAACGCCCAAGGGCTCAGCTCCCAGCGAACTTGTTCCAATTGGCGTTGCTGCAGATTTAAGGTTTCGATGCTGCCAGACCAAATACTGCCACTCACGCCAGAAATCCCCACATTTGCAGGCAGTGGTGCGAGGCGCACAGCGACACTGGCGGGAAATAGCGCCAGTAAAAACACTAAATAAACCAGTACACCTATAATGATTTTTTTTATCAAACTCACAGCTACACCTTAACCTATTGCGCTAGTTGGATACGTCTTACTTTGACATAGCCAGCCGCGTCGGCCTCTGCCAAATCAACACTCTCAAGTGATAGGCCTTTTTTCTGCACTAAGTCACTCAAATAATTGAGTAAGGCATCGAATGGCACATCATCCATCCACACTTGGATTTTATCGCCCTGGGGCTGCATACGAGTGATCACTAATCCGTAAGTGCCCGCTGTTTGGTTAACGACCGAGCTTAAGCTGCCTGACATTGTCGGTTTAGCGCCGCTTTGTTTTAAGCCTGCGATTTTATTCGCCGTTTGCTTTACATAGGTCAGGGTCTGCTGCTGCGCCGTTAAGTTGCGCAGTGCATTGGCTTCGGCATTGGCAATCGGTGTCCAGATACCCCAATAAAACACGCCGATCACTAAGAAAACGGCGCCGAATCCGACGATTTGCTGCTCGCGCGATGCAAGCCCTTGCCACCAAGTCCGCAAATTATCCATCTTATTTGCTCCTCAAGGTTAAGGTACTGGTGACCTGATCTTCACCGCTGTTCATCGTACCGCCATCCATTTGGAAACGACGGCCGACAATCTCTTTAAACTTCTCAATTTGCGCGTAATTCTTGGCCGTAACTTGCATACGGATTTCATTACGGGCGCTCTCAAATCTTAGGGTGTTTGGTTTCAGCTCGGGCACTTGTTTAAAGGCGTCCTGTAAACCATCGAGCATTGCAAAAAACTCAGCGCCACTGCCTTGGCCTTGGAGTGAACGCAGTTGGCTTTCCATCTGCGAACGTAAATTCACAATGCGTGAGTTCCCCGGCACCACTTGTTGATAAATGGCTTCACTCTGCGCCTTCAGATCGGCAATCTGGCCATTCACCTGATGAATAGTTAAGCCCTTATTCACTAAGGACAAGACAATGGCAACGCCTAATACGATTGCGGCATTTTTCCATTGCAACAGATGCTTACTGTATTCGCGCTTCGGCGTATACACACCCGTGAGTAAGTTGATGGGCGCATGTAAAATACCGCGCGCTAGCACCAACATAGGTAAATCGAGCGGCTGTGGCTTAAGCTCAACGCCGTCCAGTTCCATCTCAGTGTAACTGGCGACCGACACTTCGTCGGCCTGTGCCGTCAGTTGCTTCATCGCGACAGGCAGCCAAGGTAAAGGCAGGCTATGGCCGGTTCCTAATCCTGTACGCAGTAATAACTCGTTACCAAAACGCATTGCCGCCCATTGGCATTCCTGTAATGGCAAGGCGAGGCAATCGGGCACGATACGCTTCACTTTTAAACCCGCTTCGGCCAAACAGCTAAGCCAAGTTTGCATTTGCTCATGGGCAACGGCTACCACGCTGAGGGCATCGCCATTACGTGGGCCAACGGTAAAGTGCATCGCATCCACATCATCGGCGATGGTTTCTTCCAGCATAAAAGGCAGGGCTTTTAAGGCCTGGCGTTGGCCTTTTTCGGGCAGATTCACGCTGGTGAGCGTCATGGCGGAGGCTGGCACCAATACATCGATAGGCCGATTTCCCGCGCGCTCGGTTAAGGTTGATAAACCTTGGGCGTTGGCAAGTTCACCAGAGGCGATAATTTCTTGTTCTTGTTCGGACCAAACCAGCCAAGAGCATGCCTGCTCTGCGGTTCTGCCTAAGCGAATAAATAGCCGTTCACTCACAGTTTTTCTCCACCAGCTTCCATCTTAAAAGATTGAGCTTGTTTGCTATTATTTTTGTCCACCAAACTGACGGGTGAGCACATCCATTTTGTTACCGCTGCTCTTTTTGAGCACGCTCTCCATTCTAAAAATGGCGTTGTCGACCTTTGCGCCCGAGGCGAGGAGGAAGTACTGACTGTCCACCACAAAACTGGACTTCATCGCATCTTCCCATTTAATCGACCCCATTGAGGAGGATTCATAAAAATCATCGATCTTGGCAAAACCATCGCCGGGGCGTTGGTTGATAATGCTTTCAGCCTCGCCAACCGAAATCTGATTATCCAGCATGGCCGCCAGCAGCGCTGCTTGCTCAACCTCTATGGTGTTCACGTTTAACAGTTGTCTGTCATTCCCTGGAATGACGCAAATATAAGGCAATAATTTCAGATAAATATCTTGGGTATAACCTATCACCGCCCGCAACTCATTCCTGTGATTCATCAGGGTATTTGCGGCGCGATATGGCACATTTCGTGCCTCGTACTCGGCATCTTCGGCGCCATATGGGCTCGCGACCGTGTCCTCGTCGATATAATCCTTTAAGGTTTGGGTCAGATGATCCGCGGTAAAATCATCCATCCCTAAACTCACTAATAACGCTTTGTATTGCTTTGCCGCTAACGGCAATTTAGGTTGACCGTTTTCCACATCTTTTGTGGTGACAGACAAAGCATTTAAGTTAAAACACGAACGCATATCGGTGATCTTGCCTGCAATCTCACCATATTCCGCCGGGAATACCACGTCGCTCATGGCCCAATATTGTTGCTTGTGTACCCGGCCTTCCGAATCGTCTAAGTCCTGTTTAAGGATCTTTTTCGCCAGTTCTTCGGCGGAAATCGCGTACCAATAGGCCTGATCGTACTGGGCTAAGTTTAGAGTGCGGCGCATCGACAACTGATTTCGGCTGGTTATATTGGTGGCGATAATCACCACCATGGCCACGATCAACAACACCACAATCAGCGCGACGCCACGTTGTTTAGTCGGACTTCGCTTTATCATGCGCCATCCTCATTGCCAGGGTCACCTTTACCGGGATCTTCTTCGCCGTTACCCGAGCCATCACCGTTATTATCTTGGTCGCCGTTGTCGTCTTTATTATCATCGGCGTTATCGTTCTTGTTGTCCTCATCATTGGACTTTTCTGGCGCCGCCGCGCCCAAGGGCAACATAAACTTACGTTGAATTTTGCCTAAGCCTTCAATCTCAATTTCCATTGCGATGGCTTTGGGTAACTTGGTCGCTTCGACCTTACGCTCCCATTTGTCCTCCATAAAGAAGGAATACTCGACCGAGAGCACCTTATCGATAATCACAGTCTTCATTGGCTCGGCGCCAAACTCGGGTTCGGGATACGGAAAGTACCAACGCTCTAATTTTCCTTCGCGCACCACGTAGGCAACCGACTGTATGCTGCCACGGGGCAATATGCCGTCGGGGTTGAGCCAGCCTAAGCGGTAGAACACTAAGGCCTCTGATTCCGAATCTAAAATATCGTTACCCGTTTGGAATACTGTGGTACCACGGCCGCCTTCGAGTAATCTGGGTGTCCGCGCCACCATCTGCCCAAGGTCGCGCTCAATGGCGCCAAAGCCTTGCTGCAATGCCTTTAAACGCACCGAGAAGTTACGGGTCACTTCATCGTTGGTCAGCACAGTGCTTAATACCGCATTGGCGGCTAAACCTAACATGGCAAAAATCGCAATCGCGATCAGCATTTCCAGCAGGGTAAATCCCTTATGAGCCTTAGTTTGTTTTAAGGACATAACTGCTCACTTGTGCTGCAATACGCTGATAACGCTCATCTTCACTGACACTAATGCGGATCATGCGAAAGTTATCATCCGTAGTTTTCACCACTTCTTTACGCCAGTACCAATCCTTACCCGCGAGTTCAACCTGCCCTTCTTTTTTGCCTAATTCGGGAAATTGCGGATCGAGCCTAGCGTCGACCATTTGATTGTCCGCCACCCATTGAGCAAGAGTGCGCGACTCCAGAATCGGCATATTCGCCATCTGTTCACCTAAGCTTTTGGTGATAGAGACGGCGGCGATGGCAAATACCGCCAAGGCCACAATGACTTCGAGTAGTGTCATACCCTTAGCGTATTTCATCGGGTCGCCCTAGGGTTAAGCGGCCAAGGGCATCGCCAACCACTAACACATCGAGTGGCCCCTTGTCGGTCTTGGTCATAAAGCTCAGCTCGAAGGCGCTCATTTCACCACTCGGAAACAGCAAAATCTGCGGCTCTGGGTGCTTTTTCTTATCTTCCGCAGAAGGCTCGATTAAGGGCTCGTCGAACCACGACTCGTCCTTCTCATCCTCCTGCACTAGGGGTAAACCGTCGAGCACCAGATTCAGCACCACGCCGGGTTCCATTTGTTTTTCAGACAGAATCCTGTCCTTCTCCAATGGATTCCATTTACCATCTTTATAATAAACAAACTGATAGCTGGTTTTTTCCACCACGATACCGATAAATTGACCGCTCAATACGGTTTCATCCAGCACTAGCTCTGTGGCGGCAATAAATTGCTGCGCATTTTTTTCCAGCGCCTGTTGTGGGCCTGAATTGCCAATAGACATAGTCACCGCCGCCGCGGTGAGTCCCATTAACAAAATCACCAGCATCACCTCCATCAAGGTGAAGCCGGCGTGACGCAGCGTTAACATCTTATTGGAAGTTCTGTAAGTTCCAGTTACCGATATCGTCTTCGGTACCTGGCTGACCATCTGGGCCTGCACTAAAGATATCTAACTTGCTGTTTTCGCCTGGACTTAACAGTAAGTAGTTATTGCGCCATGGATCCTGTGGTAAACGCTTCACATAACCTTCTTCACGGTAGTTACGTGGCTCAGGTGAAATGGTTGGTTTTTGCACTAAGGCTTCTAAACCTTGTTCAGTCGTTGGATAAACACCGTTATCTAACTTGTACATATCTAAGGCGTTTTCGAGCGCCACTATGTCAGATACCGCTTTCTGTTGGTCGGCTTTATCTTTGTTGCCCATCAGGTTTGGCACCACCATAGACGCCAAAATACCGAGGATAACGATTACCACCATCACTTCGAGTAAGGTAAAACCCTTGTGCTTTTTGTTCATTTGCATCGACTACATCTCCTAGAAAAACCTGCGCCATCTCTGAGTCCAAAGAGGCAATAATCCATAAATTAAAAACTAGCCACTAATCAAATTGTTCAGTGCCAAAATAGGTTGCAGAATGGCCATCACGATAAAGAGTACAACCCCCGCCATGCTCACCACCAACATGGGCTCGAACACGCCCAGCGCCAGTGTAACATTACTCTCAAATTCCCTATCTTGGTTATCCGCAGCACGCTCAAGCATTTCCTCGAGCTGACCACTCTTCTCCCCCGAGGCGATCATATATAACATCATCGCTGGGAATAGCTTAGTGTTAGTCAACGCTGCACCTAGGCTAGTTCCTTCCCGTACGCGCGCCGTGGCATCATCCACAGCCGCTCGCACCCGCACATTTTGCAATACTTCGCTGGCAATGCGCATCCCATCTAACAAAGGCACCGAACTGGCAGATAAAATACTTAAGGTTCGCGCAAACCGCGCGGTATTTAATCCTTTACTCACTCGGCCAATCACCGGCATTTTCAGCAAAAACGTATGGTATTTCATCTTGAAAATCGGTGACTTGAGTAGACGCTGGAAAACTACCAGCAGAATACCGATCGCCAAGATAACAAACAGGCCATAGTGTTGGACAAAGTCTGAGGCGGCAATTAAAAAACGGGTCGTCGCCGGTAACTCAGCGCCCATATGCTCAAATTGGCCAACCACTTTTGGCACCACGGCAGCCAATAACACTGATACCACCCCAATGGCCACTATCGTTAGCATAATGGGATAAATCATCGCCTGTTGCAGTTTCGACTTAAGCTGCTGACGACGTTCGGTGTAGTCGGCTAAGCGGTTTAGTACTACTTCCAAGTGACCCGATTTTTCACCCGAAGCCACCATAGCGCGGTACAAGTCATCGAAAATATGCGGAAATTCGGCAAGAGAGTCGGCCAGACTATAGCCTTCCACCACGCGGGAGCGCACTGCCATGATCATGCTGGCTAAGCGCGCCTTCTCACATTGCTGGCCCACCGCCTTGAGACATTCCTCAATCGGTAAACCCGCCGCGACCAGTGTGGCGATTTGACGGGTGATCAGCGCTAATTCCGCCACCGAAATCCCGCGTTTAAAGGGCGAGAATCCCGCACCTTTCGCCTTGGCCTCCTTTTCGGTGACCGGCAGAATGTCCAGCGGCATCAAGCGTTGGTCACGCAGCTGACTACGGGCATGTCTAGCGGTATCCGCCTCGATCACGCCTTTAAGCTGTTTTCCCTTGGCGTCCAGCGCCTTATATTCAAATGCTGGCATAGCTTACTCCTCGCGGGTCACCCTTAGGACTTCTTCCAGAGTGGTGATACCTGAGAGCACCTTGCTCATACCATCGTGGCGGATGCTTGGCACCGACTGGCGGATATATTTCTCAATCGCCAGTTCGCCACGTCCACCATGAATAAGCTCGCGCACATTATCATCGACCAGCAACAGCTCATGGATACCCGTACGACCACGGTAGCCGCTGTTACCGCAGGCCTTACAGCCATTGGCGCGGTAAATATGGCGCTGATCATCTGCAGTAATACCAAGCAGCTCGCGCTCGCGCTCATCGGGCACATGCTCTGTTTTACATTTTGGACAAAGTGTACGGATTAAGCGCTGGGCTAATACCCCGAGCAAACTCGATGAGACCAAGAAAGGCTCTACGCCCATGTCCTGCAAACGGGTAATCGCGCCCGAGGCCGTGTTGGTATGCAGGGTGGAAATCACTAAGTGACCAGTCAAAGACGCCTGCACCGCAATTTGGGCGGTTTCTAGGTCACGGATTTCCCCGATCATTACCACATCCGGGTCTTGACGCAGAATCGCACGCAGACCACGGGCGAAGGTCATGTCCGCCTTAGTGTTCACTTGGGTTTGACCTATACCTTCTAACTCGTATTCGATCGGGTCTTCAACGGTTAAGATATTGGTATCTTTAGAGTTAATCTCGGTAAGACCCGCGTACAGCGTGGTACTCTTACCCGAACCTGTAGGGCCTGTCACCAGAATAATGCCGTGTGGACGACGGATAAGCTCATCGAACTGGGCACGGATACTGTCGGTCATCCCCAGTTGTTTTAAGTCCAAATTGCCAGCATTTTTATCTAACAGACGCAGCACCACCCGCTCGCCATGGCTTGATGGCATGGTCGATACCCGCACGTCCACCGCACGACCCGCAATCCGCAGCGAAATACGGCCGTCCTGTGGTACACGTTTCTCGGCGATATCGAGACGCGCCATGACCTTAATCCGCGATACCAACAGGGATGACAGCTTACGATTCGGTTTAAGCACTTCCTTCAACACACCGTCGATACGGAAACGCACGACCAACTGCTTCTCGTAGGTTTCGATATGGATATCCGAGGCTTCTTCTTTAATCGCTTCAGATAACAAGGCGTTAATCAGCTTGATAATAGGCGCATCATCATCGCCTTCGAGCAGATCTTCGGTTTGCGGCAGTTCTTCGGCGAGAGTGAATAAATCCATCTCGTTGCCAATATCTTCCATCAGCTGCTGCGCTTCGGAGGAGTTGGCTTGATAGGCCTGGGTTAATTTCGCCTCAAACTTGCCCGGCTCGAGCAAGACCAGCGGCAAATCCGCGCCCGAGTAGCGGCGCGCTTCGAGCATGGCCGCTAATGGGGTTTTGGCGGTGTAAAACAGGTTCAAGGCGCCATCATCGCCATAGGCTAAAATCACCTCATGGCGATGGGCAAAGGCAAAGGGTAAACGCTCTTTGCTGCTGGAGCGAAATACCTCATCACCTTCGGCTTCAAGCCCTAGTTCGTTAGAAACTAGGCTTAAATCCTCGACTTGGGTTACTTGTATTTCACTCATTGTGTTTTGTCTTTGTTCTTGTTTTCATCCAGCGACTTGAGGGTCGAGTCCGTTTTACGCATCTGGGTATCTAACCCTTTGCCTTCTTTGTAACGATCTAAAATGTCGTTCACTTCGGGCGGCAGGTATTCAGATTGATTCCATTCTTCCAGAATTGGCACTTGAGTATTTGGCATCAGGTTCACGCCGCGTTCTTGCTGCTCAAGTTGTAATGCTCTGAAATAGTTGTATTTACGGCCTGCGATACCTTCCATAGTCACACCATCACGGATAATGGTGGGCTTGATGAAGATCATCAGGTTCTTTTTGGTCTTCTTACTGGAAGAAGACTTGAATAAATGTCCGAGCACCGGAATATCACCGAGGAATGGCACTTTCTGGACACTTTCTTGAACTTCTTCGTTAATCAAACCACCGAGCACCACGATTTGCCCTGAGTCGGCCATCACAGTGGTCGTTAAACGGCGAGTCGCGAAGGAGATATCCACACCCGTGTTACCGTTTACACCTGAAACTTCTTGCTCAATGGCGAGCTTAACCGCGTTGCCTTCGTTGATCTGAGGAACCACTTTTAACTTTACCCCAACCTCTTTACGTTCAACGGTTTGGAATGGGTTACTGTTGTTTGAGCTGGCGGTAGAACCGGTCAGAATCGGCACTTCATCACCGACGATAAACGAGGCCTCTTGGTTATCTAGAGTCGTAATCGAAGGCGTTGCCAGTACGTTCGAGTTGGTATCGGCCGACACAGCTTGTACTAATGCGCCAAAGTCACCCATGGCAACGCCCCAGGCCATACCGTTCACTTTACCTAAGGCCTGAGCAAGTAAGGTTACATCACCCTTAGTTGAAGGGTTTTGGCCGATCACCTGACCAGTGCTCGGGTTGGTAATGTAGGTACCTTCTTTATCTTGGGCCTGCCAAATACCGGCGCCAATCTCGCCAATGGTTGGACCTAAGTTATTGAACTGAGTACCGCCTCCCGCTTTAGCTGCCCATTGCACCCCAAAGCCGACGCTATCGCCTTCGGCAACTTCCACGATAATGGCTTCGACTAATACTTGAGCGCGGCGAATATCGAGTTGGTTAATCACGCTCTCGATAGTGCGCATTTGATCTGGCTCGGCGCTGATCACTAAGGCGTTAGTATCAGTGTGAGCCATAATATTGATTTCATTGCGACGTTTACCGCCAGCTTGGGCGCTTGGATCTTTTTCACCCTCAAGCTTTTGCGCAAATCCGGTCAGCACTTCAACCAAGTCTTCAGCCTTGGCATAACGTAAATAACGTACTTTAGTGTTACCCGTGCTAGCCTGCTCGGCATCGAGGCGATGGATAAGCTCAACCACGCGTTGGCGGCTCTTTTCATCACCACTGACCACGACGGCGTTAATGCGCTCGTCGGCAACAACCTTAGGTGCTTGCCCTGGGAGCTGCGCTTGGTTAGCTGTCGCGCGGTAAAGGGTATCGATAATTCGCACCATTTCACCGGCTGAGGCGTATTCGAGCGGCACCACTTGTACCGAGGTATCACCTTGTTTATCTACACGACGAACGATTTCGACTAACTTGTTCACTACAGCGGCGCGGCCTGACAGCATCAGTACGTTCGATGGGTCGTAGTTCACTACGTTACCGCCACCAGCGTTATCGTTTAGCTGACGTAACAACGGCGCTAACTGTTTGGCTTCGGTGTTATACAGCGCCACGATGCGGGTGACCATTTCATCACCTAAACCTGGGTCGTTGTCGTTGGCAACACGAATCGCTGCGGTTTTCGCATCTTTGTCTTTAATGACCTTGATGACGTTGTTTTCCATCTCGACGATGGCATAACCGTAGACTTGCAGCACGTTAAGGAAGAATTGGTAATACTGCTCATCGTTGAGCAGATCATAACTGCGCACGTTGATCTTGCCGCGAATGGTCGGGTCAACAATGATGGTTTTATTCATGTTTTTACCAACGATGTTGATAAATTCTTGGATATCAGTGCCTTTAAAGTTGGCCGCATATTGTTCAGACCAAACAAATTGCGAGGTCAGCATAGTGGCGCCAGCCACAACTCCAGCAATCAGTTTGCGTCGAATCCGTTTGTTATTCATTATTTTACTTTCCTCTAACGCGTGTTATTGCGGCAAACTAAACATGATTTCAACCAATTGTCCTTCCCGCTCAACCATGATGGAAACTTCAGTTAATTCAGGTAATTGGCTCATCATTTCTAACGCCTGACTCATTACTGTCAGATCGTATCCATTAATCGATTTAGCAAGGTCGTTGGGTTTAAAGCCCGCTTGCTTAAAGAGGTTCACATCTTTACCCGGGTTTAAACGGTAGCCCACGACGTTTTCGCCCTGTCTAACGGGAGAAATCGCGATGTAATCGGTAATTTTGCTGGGGTCGGCTAAGAGTTCGCTGCGGGATTCGGCCAGCTCTTGGGAAATTTCAGTATTTTTGCGTTGATCAACGCGGCTAACCACTTCGGCCTTTTCAGTCTTAGCCTTTTGTAATTGCTGATTCGCGGGGCTTTGGCTGGTGTAAACCAGACCATCGAGCATTAAGGTCTCGTAACGGCCCGCGTTGGTGATGATAATCCGGTCGGCATAGACTTCTTTTAACGACGCCGAAGTGCCTTTGATCTTATCGCCTAGGCTGTAGGTTTCTTGGCTACCGCTGGACTCGATAATCGCGAGGCCTTTTTGATCGGCGGTTGAAGCCACCACACCCGTTAATTGAATAGAGAGGGAAGTTTTAGGCGCATCGGTCACAGTCTCAACCACTTCCACTTTGGGTTTATCCGATTTGGCATCGGCCCTACCAAACAGTGCAAGCTGCTGTAATCCCGCAAGATCAACTTGCCCAGCGCCTTTGCCCGTCGTCGTGACAGCCGTTGGCGACCAAGCCGTTGGGGATGAGGTACTAGGTACGAGTTTCCATGTAATTTGCGCGGCTAAGAGTAAACTCAGAATAAAACCAAACCAGAAAACAACCTGACTCAATGGCTTATGCGGGATACCTACAGCTTTAGCGATAACTTTATCTAATAAATCCATATTTATGTGGACCCTCAATACAGGTCTCTGTTCTGATTATAAAATTTATAATGTTCGCCACATGCTAACCTAGGCCGCATTTGGCAACAAGCCCATAACAGTATTGCAATTGGCGAAAATTGGCCATTTATGCTAACTTTGCCCGCCTCAAAAGGGTGTGAAGCGCACCACCCTTTAACATCATCGCAATGCGACTTAGGCATTTTATTGCTCAGCATGTGAGCTCATCGAGCTTTTATCTTGGAGACACTATGACGCAAAGTTCAGGCGACAGTGGCAGCGTTCGACTCGATAAGTGGTTATGGGCCGCACGTTTTTATAAAACCCGTGCCATTGCCAAAGAAATGATCAACGGCGGCAAAGTACATTACAACGGTGCTCGCACCAAATCTAGTAAGAATGCCGAGATAGGTGCCGTCCTTAAGATACGACAGGGATATGACGATAAAGAGATCGTCATAAAAAAATTATCTGAAATGCGCCAAAGCGCGACGATTGCGCAGGAATTGTACGAAGAAACGGCCGCCAGTGTGGCCAAGCGTGCGGTAAATGCCGAAGCAAGACGATTGAATATTCTCAATAATCCTGCGCCCGACCATAAACCGGATAAAAAGCAACGACGCCAACTTATCCGTTTTAAAGAATGCTAAGAATTACGTAAAAGTTACCTAACAGTGAGATACAAAATGATACAAGATATTTTAAACCGCTACCTGTTCGACGATGCCGATGTGCGTGGTGAACTCGTACAGTTACAAGACAGCTATCAACAGGTGATTGGCTCACACGCTTACCCATCCGTGTTGCAAATCCTGCTGGGTGAATTGCTGGCGGCAACGTCGCTGTTAACCGCCACCTTAAAATTCAGTGGCGATATCAGCGTGCAGCTGCAGGGTAACGGCCCAGTATCACTGGCGGTGATCAATGGCAATAACCAACAGCAATTACGCGGTATTGCGCGCTGGGAAGGTGAGTTAGCCGACGATGCAAGCCTTGCCGATCTGTTTGGCCAAGGTTATATGGTTATCACCTTAACACCGGATGAAGGTGAGCGTTACCAAGGCGTGGTCGCCCTCGACAAACCAACCTTAGCCGCCTGTGTTGAAGACTACTTTAACCAGTCAGAGCAATTACCTACTGCACTGTGGTTATTTGCCGACGGTAAACAAGCTGCGGGTATGTTCCTGCAAGTATTGCCAAGCCAAGAAGACCACAATGCCGACTTCGAGCATTTGTGTCAGCTGACCGCGACCATCAAGGCGGAAGAGTTATTCACCTTAGATGCGCAGGACATCTTGCACCGCCTATATCACCAAGAAGAAGTCCGTCTATTCGATCCTATCGAAGTCAGCTTTAAATGCACTTGCTCACGTGATCGCAGCGCAGCCGCGATCAAAACGATTGATCAAGCCGAAGTCGAAGCCATTCTGGCCGAAGACGGTAAGGTCGAAATGGGCTGTGAATACTGCAATGCGAAATACGTATTCGATGGCATTGATATCGCAGCCATTTATGCCAACGGCACTGGCTCAAATACCCAGCAGTAAGTCAAAATTGACTGTTAAAAGGGCACCTTAGGGTGCCCTTTTTTGTACCGCCTCAATGATCCAGCTCACACTTTACCCACGGATAGGATACAATCGGCACACTTTGTCGCCTAGCACGACTAGCGCGATAAATAAAAACAAAATCGGCAGACGATCGATAAAAAAATAACCTTACAAATACAAGTCAATGGAGACCTCACTATGGCGGATGGATTAAACCGCGTTCACTACAACCCCTCAACAGCACAACTGGTCGAATTTGCCCTGCTACGCGGCGAAGGTGAATTGACTGCAAACGGCGCGCTGGTTGCTAAAACTGGTACCCGCACAGGTCGCTCTCCTGGCGATCGCTTCATTGTAAAAGAACCCAGTTCAGCGGCTGACATCGAATGGGGACCCGTCAACCAAGCATTTGAACCCGGTGCTTTTGAAGGATTATGGGCGCGTGTAGAAGCATTCCTCGCCGATAAAGAGTTGTTTGTATCTGACCTCGAAGTCGGTGCAGACCCAGAACATTACCAGCCAGTGCGTGTGACGACTCAATACGCTTGGCACCAACTGTTCGCCCGCAACCTTTTTATCATCCCAGAAGAATTTAACCGTCAAGACAAGCCTGTATGGCAAATCATTAACGCGCCAGACTTCGTCTGTGTTCCTGAGCGTGATGGTACCAATTCAGATGCGGCGGTGATCTTGAACTTTGCCGAGCGCAAAGTGTTGCTAGCGGGCCTGAAATACGCTGGCGAAATGAAGAAGTCGATGTTCTCTGTACAAAACTTCCTGCTGCCAGCCCAAGGCGTATTGCCAATGCACTGCTCGGCAAACGTAGGTAAAGATGGCGACACTACCCTATTCTTCGGTCTGTCAGGCACGGGTAAAACCACCCTGTCTGCGGATCCAAAACGCTTCCTGATCGGTGACGATGAGCACGGCTGGGCACCAGGCGGCGTATTCAACATCGAAGGCGGCTGCTACGCCAAGTGTATCGACCTGAGCCAAAAGAACGAGCCAGTGATTTGGGATGCGATTCGCTTCGGTACTGTGCTGGAAAACGTGGTAATGGACGAACACCGCGTACCTAACTACAAAGACAGCAGCCTGACGGAAAACACCCGCGCGGCTTACCCTCTCGAGCATATCGCTCAGCGTAAAGAAGACAACCGTGGCGCCGAGCCGCACGCAGTAGTGTTCTTAACCTGCGACGTGTCTGGCGTATTACCACCGGTTTCTATCCTGAGCAAAGAGCAAGCGGCTTACCACTTCCTCTCTGGTTACACCGCTAAAGTCGGTTCGACTGAAATCGGTTCAACCTCGGCGATTCAGTCAACCTTCTCTACTTGCTTCGGCGCACCTTTCTTCCCACGTCCTGCGGGCGTGTATGCAGAGCTGCTGATGAAGCGTATCGAGTCATTCGGTAGCCAAGTGTACTTAGTTAACACTGGCTGGACTGGCGGCCCACACGGTATTGGTAAACGTTTCGATATCCCAACGACGCGCGCCATTGTCGATGCGATTGTCAGCGGTGAGCTGAAAAACGTCGAAACCGTACACTTAGAGACACTTAATCTGGCCGTGCCTGTCGCGGTACCCGGTGTAGACACAAACCTACTCAACCCAGTGAACACTTGGAGCGATAAGGCACTCTACGCCGAATACGCCCAAAAACTGGCCGAAGCCTTCACTAAGAACTTCGCTAAGTACCAAGTGTCAGATGCCATCCGTAACGCTGGCCCAAAGGCATAAGCGGGTAGCGGATTCATTTAGATAATGTAATCAAATACATTGTTGAGTAAAAAAGCGCGGGTTCAGCGATGAACCAGCGCTTTTTATTTGCCTGTTGATTTTATGGCTAAGAACCAGCCGTACTAAAGTCACTGCGATAGATTTTTATGTGTTTTATTTCTTATCGATTAGTTAAACCAAGCTTAAATTAATGCTGCGTTTTTATAATCACAGATAACAATCATCATTTTTTAGGAAGCGGCACCCAAATGGAAAACCATAAACCTGTCACTGGATTCCAGCGATTTCTCAATGGAGTTGAAGTCGTCGGCAATAAACTGCCCGATCCGGCGGTGTTATTTGCGATGTTTCTTGGCCTAGTCTGGCTGATCTCTTGGGGATTATCGGGTGTCAGTTTTGATGAAATCGACCCTCGTACTGGCAACCCCATTCAAGTCGTGAATATGCTCGAAGGCGGCGCACTGACTGCATTTACCTCGAACATAGTCTCCACTTTTGTGACTTTCCCGCCGCTCGGTGTCGTGCTGGTTGCTATGCTGGGGCTTGGCGTTGCTGAGCATACTGGCTTTATTAATGCTGGCCTGCGCTCGATTTTATCGGTGACACCCAAGATGTTACTCACCCCGGTATTGATCGCCGTAGGTATCCTCAGCCATGTCGCGGTTGATGCGGGTTATGTACTGGTTATCCCACTCGGCGCGGTGATCTTCTATGCAGCGGGTCGTCATCCCCTAGCCGGTATTGCCGCCGCTTTTGCTGGCGTATCAGGCGGTTTTTCTGCGACCGTGGGTGTGCCATCGAGCCTTGACCCTATGTTAGCGGGCTTAACTCAGGCCGCGGCCAGATTATCCGCCGACCCAGCGGCCGCCACATTAACGATTAACCCACTGAATAATATATTTTTTACGTCGGCTTCTGCCGTGTTAATTATCTTAGTTGGCTGGTTCTTAACGGATAAAGTGATTGAGCCGCGCCTAAAAAACACGGCGGTGAATGGCGATCCCAGTACGCTGCCAACGCTTGATGAGCTGGCGCCCCATGAGCGCCGTGGTCTCAAATTCGCGATGGGTGCCATGTTGTTATGCGCCTTAGGGCTGGTGTTTACCGCCTATGGTGACAACTCTGCCTGGCGTGGTACCGATGGCGCGCTAACCAGTGCCTCGGCTCCCTTAATGCGCTCCATTGTGGCGATTATTTTTGTGTTCTTCCTCGTACCTGGCATAGTTTATGGTTACGTTGCGGGCACGGCGAATAACCACAGAGCCATTATTCAAGGCATGAGTAAGTCCATGAGTGGCATGGGTTATTACATCGTCATGGCCTTCTTCTGCGCCCAGTTTATTTATGCCTTTGGTCAATCCAATTTAGGCGCATTAATGGCGATTAAAGGCGCGTTGGCGCTGAAAGAATTGGCCCTTCCTATGGGCGTAACATTAGTCGGGATTGTGTTTCTCACCGCGTTCGTCAATCTATTAGTCGGCTCGGCATCGGCCAAATGGGCCTTGATTGGAGCCATCATGGTGCCGATGTTAATGGAGCTGGGCGTATCGCCAGATTTGACTCAGGCCGCTTACCGCGTTGGCGACTCGTCGACCAATATCATTACCCCGTTGATGCCTTACTTTCCGTTGATTGTGGTGTTTTGCCAAAAATACGTTAAGGAATCAGGCATTGGCACCTTAGTGGCGCTGATGCTGCCGTTTTCAATCAGTTTTCTGCTGCTTTGGAGCGGTTTCTTACTCGCTTATTGGGCCTTAGGCCTGCCATTAGGAATTGGCAGTTCGCTCTCCTTCCCGGCACTATCTTAGCCTTAGCCTGAATATCGCTTGGCAGAGACGTCGGCTGAGCTATCACAGGTAAACAAAAATGGCGCCAACTCGACAAGAGCTGACGCCATTTTTATTTATATTGAGTCAAACGATTGGGCTTACTTAGTATCCGATCTTAGTACTAACTCCACACGGCGATTCTGCTGCTGCCCCGCCTCATCACTGTTGCTAGCAACGGGAGCATGTTCACCTATGCCTACGGCTTCCAATTGTTGAGTTTGAATACCATGACTCGTGGTCAATAACTTCACAATCGCCACCGCGCGGCGTTGGGATAGACCTTGGTTATAGGCTTGATTACCTTTGTCATCGGTATGACCCACCACATAAAATGCACGCTTAGGATTTGCCTTTAAGTAACTGGCAAGCACCTCGACAACGGGCTGCGCCTCGGGCAACAACTTGTCGCTATCGTACTCGAATAGCAGCCCTTCTAAGGCAACATGCCCCTTGGCTTCGATTTGGTCGGTTAGCGCCTCAAGATTTATCCCCACGCGATCATCCTTAAGCTCAGTCTCCTCTAACACCCGCAGGTCGGTCCATAACCCGCCGATATAACCAATGGTATAAGTGCTCACATGCACATTCCCCTCGGGGCGCGTTAAGGTATACCAAGCATAAAACTGGCTGTCTTCGTTACCAATGTTCACTAGAGAATCGATGGCTTTGATAAACCTATCCTCCCTACCACAGGCCTTTCCCTGACACTCAAATTGCGTCTCGAATCCGAGTTTAGTCAATGCCACCTTGTAGTTAGTGAACACCTCGTAACCCGAATATTCCTTTGGTATTGAATAGCCATTTTGAGTCAACTTACCCGCACGCTCCACCAGCACAGGCTTATTGCTTGCATCCATTGAAGACACAAATACTGTGCTGGCAAAGCCTTGGCGTTTAAAGTCCTGGATATAGCTTCCCTTTAGGCGGCTGATAAGCGGATGATCCTCTGCGCCGTTCTTATCCTTCTTTTGATTATCTTTAAACTCGATTTGCTTAGGCGCCTGCTGCAAAAATGCAGCATTAACTGTGACTAAATCTAGCGGCTCGGGGATCACCTCGAGCGTCGTAATATGAATACCCGCAGAACTCTTCAGATTTGCGGCTTGTATGGCAGTATAAAACTCTTTTTGCTCATTCTTCACTCGAGCAAACAAGTAACCACTTTCAACACCAATAACGCCATCCAACAGCGCAATTTGCTCTTCCAATAGGCGAGAATCACCACAGGCCTCAAGCAGACACTCGAATAGGACTTCGCCACCAAGCTTTTTAATCTGCTCACGGTAATTGTCGAGAATATGTGCAGGGCTATATTCGGGCGCTAATTTGTATTTTTGCTGATGGACCTGACCGAAGATAGGCTTTAAACGATAGTCAGACCTTTGTTCACCCGCGCTGATAATAAAGGGATATTCGGCATAATGGCGCGTCAATTCATCCTTTAATTTCGCCGTAGGAAAAGGCGTAAATAACCCCTCATCCGCCGCCATTAACGACAAAGGCATTAGGCTCGTCGACATAGCCAATAACCCCACTAAATAACTCCGCTTAGAAACACGCATCTATATTTACTCTCCATAGAAATACTGCTGCGAAAAGTAACACTAAACGGAATGGCCCATAAGAAACACATAGCAAGTTAATACTTATGAATGACAATTCATATAAATATAATGAGACTAACATTAGGGCTATTGAGCACATATTACTGCTAAAATATCTAAATCCCCCTACAACAAATACTCTCAACAATAATAAAAACAAATTTTACAGCTCAACTTAAGTACTACAAACGAAGTAAACCTCTCATTTAATCATGATTCATAAAACACCATGTAGCTATCAAAAATACACTTGAAACAAATTGAAATAACTTAATACTTATGGTTGATTGTGTTCATTTGTTACGCAGGGAAAAATATACGCCGTATATTAATTCATCAATGGAGTGATTATGTTAAAAAGAAAATCCCGTGGTCAGGGCATGACCGAATATATCATTATCGTTGCTTTAATTGCGGTAGCCGCAATTGGCGTATATAGCTTCTTTGGTCAAACCATTCGTAACCAAGTAGCGGGTTTGTCAGCGGAAATGTCTGGAAATTCTGCCAGTCAACAAATCAGCGATGCAAAAGACTCTGCAACTGCAGGAGCGGGTGTAGCGAATCAAAAATATAACTTAGGTAACTACGATAAAGCGGCCAATAGCAGTGCTGCTGGCACTAAATAAACGATAACAGCAAGAAGAGTACATAAATACTCTTCTTGCCATTGTTTATTCCTATGGGTTTTCGGCTTATATTCAAGATTAAAAAGGATTTTAAATCATGATCTTAAAAAGACAATATGGTCAAGGCATGACCGAATATATCATCATAGTGGCTTTAATCGCAGTAGCTGCAATTGGCGTTTACAGCTTCTTTGGACAAACCATCCGTAATCAAGTAGCGGGTTTGTCAGCGGAAATGTCTGGAAATTCTGCTAGTCAACAAATCAGCGATGCAAAAGACTCTGCAACTGCAGGAGCTGGTGTAGCGAATAAACAATATAACCTAGGCAACTACGACCAAGGTGCAAATAGCGCTAGTGGCGGCGCATCGAGTGGTGGCGGTGGTGGTAAAGATTAATTTTTAGTTTTATAGGGAATATGCACTAGCAAAGGAACTGTGATAGATGCTGATTCAACAAAAGGGACAAGCCATGGTACTGTCCCTCATTCTCATGTCATTTGCGATTATGGTAGTGCTGTTTAGCTTCAATTCCGCTCAATTGAACCTCAAAAGTACCAAGCTACAAAATACCGCAGATAATACAGCTTATAGCGTTGCTACAATTGCAGCTCGCGATTTTAATTATAAGGCCTATACCAATAGAGCTGCAGTTGCGAATCAAGTTGCAATCGCACAACTTGTTGGCCTGTCATCTTGGTTTAATATGACAGAGCAATTTTCAGAAACAGCCTGCGATTATTTCTGTAGTGTCCCATATATTGGTCAGGCTATTGCGGCAGTAGACAAAGTAATTAAGGCAGTAAATACAGGGGTTCAACCTTTCATAAAATTCATGGTCAATACCGAAGATATTATTTTAAATGTATTAAGCCAGTCGCAGCAAATTATCCACTATGCCGGTTTAGTCTCCACAATGTCTACAGCAAGTGACATTGTTAAAGCCAATGATCCTAAAGCGCAGCTAGATCTTATGCAAAATCCACAAATGCTAGGAGATATAAAAGATCTCTGGGTAGGTTTCCAAGAACGTCATGCAAGAAATAATCAAAGTAACAGAACACAATATAATGATTTTATAAATGTTACTCTTGATTCTAGGGATAGTTTCAGTCGTAAACGAACCTATGAGCTAAACGGCCTATGGACAAAAAACCTATTATTTGTTAAGTGGAATACGCAAAAAGCGGGTGGAAGCGATTTAATTTCTAATGGAAAAAATAAAGCTGAAACTTGGACCGCAATGGATACTATAGCCACCCATATGAGGACGAGGGGTTGTGGATTATTCGGGAGGAAATGGTGCCGTCCAACAGAAATGCCACTAGGCTGGGCTTCAACTCGCTCAAACAGACAAACAAGTATCAGCAAATCTGGCGATAATAAATCATGGGGCTATAGTCGCGATAGGAACCGAACTTCATCTGGCTATGCAGAAGAGGATGAGGAAACTAATGGTGGATATAGCGGTATCCAACCATTCTTTGGCTTATCTAACTCTGCCAAAGAAAGAGACCAAACTAGCAATATCGCTATTGTTGTTTCTAAACCACAGAAAGATGTTGGCACCACAAGCTCGGTAAAAGCTGGAGAGCAAAACACTAACCCAGCATTAAATGAGAAAATGCTCGGCAAGCGTTTAAATGCCCTCTCAACTGCGCAGGTTTATTATTCTCGTCCAAGAGATTTAATGCTCACATCAAGCTCTTGGAGTCGCTCGGATAACCGACATGAATATGGCAACCTATATAACCCCTTTTGGCAAACTCGATTAACCGATTCAACAAGTACTGAGCGTAGTGTTGTGCTGGCATTAACGAGGGCTTTGTAAATGACTGTACGTCACAAGCAAACAGGGCAAGCCCTTGTTGAATCAGTTATCGGCTTAACCTATGTTGCTGTTCCGCTATTGCTACTTTTGCCATTTATGGCAAAGCTCACTGGGGTCCAACATAGAGTTGAGCAAGCATCACACTATACTGCTTGGGAACGTACTGTCTGGAAAGAAAGTGCACCCAGTCGCCTACCAAATCGCTCGGATCTCTATCTGGCAAAAAAGACCGAAATCGATCTCGCCAAGCAAATCCCATGGCGACTTTATCAACAGGATGGCATCAAACTAAGCAGCACGAATAAGCAAGCATGGGACTGGTCAAAACAAGTACACCCAATGCTCAAGCACCAAGTAAAACAAGATGACGCTCAACAAATAGCGATTAAATCACATAGTGAAACGCCTCAAAATAGCAATGAGCTCGATAGAGTGACCCAATCAAATCGTGGTCAGGAATTGCCCGGTAATGTCGGTAGCGCTGTTGAGAAAGCAGTAGGCCTATTGTCCTATACGGGATTCGACCTTGAAACAGACCAGTTTTATCGCACAAAAGTTAACCATCAAATGGAAAATTTCTATTTAGCACCATTTGATAAGTTAGATCTAAAAGTTCAGGGCAGTAGCGCCCTACTCGCTTCAGGTTGGAATGCTGCAGGTCCTCATCATGTCAAAAATCGCGTAGAACGCTTAGTACTAACCAAAACGATGGATATGGGATTAATACAAGCTGCCCAGAAAGCACTTGAGATAATACCATTCGGCAAAGAGCTTAGTCCCAGTAAACTTAAGTTTGGGTATGTTGAACCTAATATTTTGCCTCAAAACAGACTGTGCACATATGGCACAGCTAACTGTGGAGGATAGTGCATGAAATACTTGTTCCTTACCACGTTACTATTTTCTGGCATGGCACAATCTTCTGATTGGCCAGAGATCCAATTTCCTGATACGGCTAAAGTTGAAATTGTCGCAGATAACATGACACATAATGGTTATCCCATGAAAACATGGTTAATGACAGATAAGCAAAGCCAAATGATGACTGCGAGTTATTTTAAGAATCTCTGGAAAAATAACAGTTTTCGCTTCGATGCCAGAATGTTCAACGGCGATTACATTATTAACAGCCTCCAACCGCCTTATCTACTTACAGTGAGAATACAGAACAATTTTGATGGTGTAATTGCTTATGTTGGTATCACAAAAGATATGGATGAACAGTCACTGCATCAGGCAAGGAAAAATAGCTTTCCGACCCTAATGAATAGCGATGTGATTTCAGACATTCATTCTAATGATATTTACAAAAATGGACGCACTCTCACTATTGCTAGCAAACAAAGTGTGAGCACCAACTATTACTTCTATCGAAATTACTTTCTGCAACAAGGTTGGATTGAAAATATTGGACTACTAGAGGCATCAATAGGTACCGCAGCACTACAACTCAGCAAGGGAACTGATGTTGTAGACATAAGTTTCAACAAAGAAAATGACGTGACCTATATAATTGCAAATCAAGTCATGGAAAGACAATAAATGAAACAGTTTCAAACCTTTACTCAAGGTCAAGCCAGCATTGAATACTTAGTTGTTTGCGGAGCTTTAGTTGCCGCCTTGTTGGTTCCTTTAGAAAATCAAAAGAACATCATGGAAATATGCATTGAGGCACTTCGAGAGTGGTATACCGCCTTTGCTTATGCCAAGTCATTATCTGCACTCCCTAATTAAACTCAGGTATTTTAATGAAACTTAAATCGTTAGACTTTAATTGGATTTTACTCCTTATTGCACTCATTCTGGGTGGTGTTAGCGCTTGGGCAACGAAGAACTATTTCATCGTTAAAGAACAAGAATTGAGAGCTGAACTATCCAAAGATAACACTGAAATGGCAGATGTCGTTGTCGCAACACAAGAGTTACGTAAAGGTGATATTATTTCGCAGCAAAATATGTCTGTTCGTAGCATTCAAGCTGACACTTTACCATTAGAGGCTATTCATCCAAGTCAATTTGGTGAAATTGAGGGACAAATATTACTCGAGCCAATGTCACCTGGTCGCCCACTATTAAAGACCTATCTCCCCGGACAACGAATTTCACAATTTTCCGATATGCTAAAAGACGGGGAAAGAGCCGTCACTATCAATATTGACGATATTAATTCAAATGCGGGCATGTTGGTTCCATCTGATCACATCGATTTACTGCTCTCTTACAAAGATGAATCCTCAAGTGAAGAACGTAATAAATTACATATCCTATTAGAAAATGTCACCGTACTAGCAACCGGAAGACAAAGTATTGATGTCAATCCCGAATTAGTAGATACCCTTTACGATAATCCAAATGCCTATAACACTGTGACTTTAGCGCTATCCGTTGAAGATGCAGCAAGAGTTTCCCTTGCAAAACTAAAAGGTAGCTTCGTGACATTATTGCGTAATCAAAATGAAGATCGCCCCCTTGAATTTGTCTCTCTACATGAAGGGCAATTATTTCAAAATACAATCAATTCATTTAATCAAGAAGTTGAAGTCATTACTGGTGGAGGTGGCATCACTACCACCATTCAGGAATATCCCCTCCCACAGACTCACTATAAACAATTCAGCCAACAAGAGCATAAAACCGCGCTATGAATATTAAAAAGATATTTATCCTTTTTTGGGTATTAGTTTCGGCTCCCTACATTTGCTATGCACACAACAACACCCCACTGAAACTCTATGTGGGAGCCGTTGAACTTTATAAAGCAACAGATGTAGACCGTATCGTAGTGGGTAATGGCAAAATCATCAGCGCTAAAGTTGTAGACAATAAAGGAGTCTTACTCATTGGCGAAACGGCGGGAGAGTCAGACCTGCAGCTATGGCAAAAAAACGGCAAACTTATCAAGTTGAGCGTAGTCGTCACCCAAGACAATGCATCACGCACCATTCAGACCGTCAAAACCATGTTAGCTGCGTTCCCATCACTCACAGTCACAGAGTCTGACGGACTCATAGTCGTTCAAGGCGAAGCGGATCTCGAACAAAAAGAGCAGTTAGAAAAAATAATTGAGGCAAGCCCTAATATCGTGTCTTTAGTCAAATATCTAAAGTTTGCTAAGACATTAGCCCCAATGGTCAAAATGCAGGTAAAGATCGTTGAGTTCAACAAATCAACCCTAAACAATATTGGTGTGAAGTGGGAAAGCGCCATGTCAGGCCCCGCTTATGGTGCAGCCAAAGCTTTTAGTGCAAACCCCATTTTTAGTGTTGCCTCTCCGGGTCAGTATTCTGGTGCTATCAGCGAAGCAATTACCGAGAGTATCGGCGTACTGGATACTCGAGGCTGGAGCTACTTTGGAATCGTTACAGGGATAGGCTCACAAATCCAACTACTCTCGGAGAAGGGTGATGCCAGAATGTTGGCTGAGCCAAACCTCACCACTCGCAGTGGAGAATCAGCAACTTTTCTAGCCGGTGGCGAATTCCCGATACGCAGTGTGAATGGTCTTGGTGCTGTCGATGTCGAGTTTAAAGAATACGGCATAAAACTCGACATAGAACCGCTAGTCGATGACGAGCAAAATATCGTTTCTAAAGTCATGGCCGAAGTCAGCTCAATCGATCCTTCAATGTCAATCGATGGCATCCCAGGCATGCTGACCCGACGTACCGAATCAGTCATTAACGTCAGAAATAATGAAACTATTGTTATTTCCGGCTTAGTGAATAGTGAAATGTCCAAAATAGTTAATAAGTTCCCCTTACTAGGCGACATTCCAATTCTAGGCGAATTATTTAAGTCTCGAGATTTTAAAGACAAAAAAACGGAGTTAGTCATATTCGTCACCCCTACTATCGTTTTCCCTGAAGAAGAAAGCCACAAAAAACAACTCGCCAAAGGATTAGAGATGGCTGAGGACGCAACCAAGCTTGAAGCGTTTTACATCTTAGATTAGGGATAGGATTAGGAGACAAGCATGTTTAGCGTCATCGTCAGCACAACCAAGGGGACCAAAGTAGGAGAATTCCAATGCATTCATTCCGAGTGTCAAATAGGAAAAGATCCTAGCCAACTCATTGTTCTCCGTGGACTTAAAATTTCTAAACATCATGCCACCTTAAGGCAAGATAGAGATGGTATTTTCATTGAAGATAATAAAAGCATTACGGGGCTTAGAGTTAACGACAAAAAATATAAATCCTATGGACCGATTACCACTAACGACACAATACAGGTAGGAGATTATCAACTAAGGGTACATACCAGCGATCCGCAATATGAGGCGCACTCAGCATCGCATGACGCCACCGCAAGCCACGTTCACGCCAGAATTAACATTCCTCACGAGCAGAGTGCACCAGCTTCAGTAACCACTCAGGCAGCAGTAGAGCAAACATCGGCAATCGACCATGAACTGGTTAACAAGATCAGGATTAGAAACGAATGGCGCCGTAAGGTACATACTGAACTACTCAAGCTGATGGATCTGCGTCGGGTGAACGTTAACGAGATGAGTGATACCGAATTACGCACTCAAAGTGAATCTCTCATCAACCAAATTATCGCCGATTTTAGATTACCCGCTGATATCGAAGTCAGTTCGTTAGTTAAAGAAGTCCTTGATGAAACAATAGGCTTAGGTCCATTAGAGGCATTGATTGCCGACCCTGACGTCAGCGAAATCATGGTGAATAGCCACGATCAAATCTTTTACGAAAAAGCAGGCAAGCTCTATTTGTCTGACATTGCCTTTTCCGATGACCAAGCCGTGCTGGGCGCAATTGAACGCATCGTAACCCCAATAGGAAGACGAATCGATGAAAGCTCTCCTATGGTGGATGCTCGTTTGAAAGATGGCTCCCGAGTCAACGCAGTTATTCCCCCTTTAGCCTTAAAAGGCCCCTGCATTACCATACGAAAATTTATGCAACGGCGCTTAAGCTGTGACGATCTCGTAAAATTTGGCTCAATGAACAGCGCTATGGCGAGTTTTCTCGAAATGGCGGTAAAGCAGAAGCGCAACATTGTTATCTCCGGCGGAACAGGCTCGGGAAAAACCACATTACTCAACGTACTATCAAACTTCATCCCAGATAACGAACGCATTGTTACTGTAGAAGATGCCGCCGAACTTCAACTGTATCAACCTAACTTAGTCTCGCTAGAAGCTCGCCCTCCGAACCAAGAAGGTAAAGGCGCGGTATTAATTCGAGATCTAGTCAAAAACTGCTTACGGATGCGCCCAGACAGAGTAGTGATCGGTGAGTGCCGCGGCGGCGAAGCGTTGGACATGTTGCAAGCAATGAATACAGGCCATGATGGTTCACTCACGACGGCTCACTCAAACTCACCAAGAGACTGTATCTCCCGCCTAGAGGTTATGGTCATGATGGCAGGGATGGATTTACCCGTGCTCGCTATCCGAGAACAGATTACTTCTGCGGTCAACATCATAGTTCAACAATCTCGCTTTTCCGATGGATCCAGACGTATCACCAGCATATGCGAAGTCACAGGCTTAGAAGGCTCGATAGTGCAACTATCAGAGATCTTTAAGTTTGAACAAACCGGATTTAATGAACAAGGGAAAGTCCAAGGCTACTACACCGCAACTGGCACTATGCCAGAGTTCTACGAGCAACTACGTCGACAAGGTGTAAAAGTCCAACTGGATATATTTGACAAGGAAACTCGATATGAATAGCGCATTCATTGCCGCAGCCCTCGTCTTTCTAGCTGTCACCCTCCTAGTATGGTCTTTGAAACATCTGTCGGAAAAACTCGGCCATAGATACCAAGAGACCTTTACGACATCTGCCAGAGCAAACCTGTTTGACATGTTCTTATTTATCGAACCTCGTCAATTATTTCTGCTCAACATGCTCACCCTTATATCGGTGCCGATACTGCTAAAAATCTTCTTAGGCTCTTGGGTAATTGGCATATTAATCAGCATTTTACTGGCTATAATCCCGCGATTTGCTTATCGGTTTCTCCATAAACGTCGCCGCCGAAAGTTTGTTCATCAACTGCCCGACGGACTTAACATGATCGCCTCATCGATGCAGTCAGGCTCTAACGTAAGTACCGCGATTGAATTTATGGCTGAAGAAATGGAAGCGCCCATACGCCAGGAGTTTCAACTATTCCTTCGGGAGCAGCGACTTGGGGTCGAGTTCAACCAAGCCTTAGATAACATGCTCAAGCGCATCCCAGAAGATGAGTTTCAATTGGTGGTCGCAGGGATGCAAATATCAAGGGAAGTTGGCGGAAATCTCGCAGAAGTATTACTCAGACTATCGGCAACCTTGAGACGTAAGATTGAAATGGAAGGGAAAATCGATGCGTTGACTTCGCAGGGAAAAATGCAGGGCGTTGTGATGACGCTCCTGCCAGTTTTCATCGGCATAGTGCTTTATCACATGGAGCCAGAATCCATGGGCAGAATCCTAACCGAACCAATGGGATGGGCACTTATCGCTCTTATCACAATCATGCTCATTAGCGGATACATGTCTATCCGCAAAATTGTCGCCATTGATGTATAAGGAGGCAATACAGCATGATCAATCTCATTATATGCGTCTTTACTCTCTCGGTGGTCTTTTTGGCCGTCAGTTGCATCCGCATTTACCGAAGAGTGCCTGCCGACAACCGCGAGTTTATGGATCCCCTATCACCCGGTCTCAAATTATTGTGGCCGCTCGTGCGCTTATTTGCGTTTTATATCAGTGAGAATCTTAGCGTAGATTACCTCGAGCGCGTCGCCAAAAAATTACAGTTATCTGGCCTGTCTTACATGATAACGGCAGAACAATATTTTGCGATTAGAATCATAAGCACACTATTTTCTGTTAGTTTGACCTTCATATGCTGCTTACTACTCGACAGTATGAGTATCAAGTACATCCTTCTTTCGGCTCTTTTGGGCTACTTTTTGCCAGTGTTGACACTCAACGATCTGCGTAAAAAGCGTCAAGGCCAAATTGTCAAAGCACTCCCTGTGTATCTCGACTACTTAACAATGTCGATTGAAGCTGGATTGAACATGACTGGCGCACTTAGCCAAGCCGTTGAACGTGGTCCAGCGGGGCCACTAAGAATTGAATTTGAAAAAGTTATCCGCGACATGCGTGCAGGCATGTCGCGCGCTCAATCATTCCGCAATATGGCTAATCGAATCCAAGTAACTGAAATCAATAGTCTAGTCAGCGCACTCGCCCAAGCGGAAAAAACGGGGGCAAGCCTTGGACACACGCTCAGAATTCAATCGGATCAACGGCGAGTAGAAAGATTTCAGCGAGCCGAGAAAAAAGCTTTAGAAGCACCAGTAAAACTCGTTTTTCCACTGATTGTGTTCATTTTCCCAGTCACATTTATGATTTTAGCCTTCCCAATCGCGATGAAGTTTATGTATGAGTTATAAAATGCCCCATGCCACACTAAAAACGGAAACTGGTGAAAATATTCATGTTTTTATCGCCGATACGCCATGGCTTCGTCTACGCGGCTTATTAGGACGACAGCAATTGACACCTGCGCAAGGCCTACTGATTTCACCTTGTAATTCTGTTCATACATTCGGCATGTCTTACCCATTGGACATTGTCTACTTGGATAAGCATGACATCGTCATCAAGATTGAGTCCCATCTCAAGCCCTATAGAGCCAGTGCGTGTTTAGGTGCCACTAAGGTACTTGAGCTTCTTGCTGGCACAACAACATTAAAAAACATCACCAAGGGAGCGGCTCTAACATGGCACCTAAACTGATCTTGTTACTTTGCTTTATGGGTCTTAGCAATCTCACAGGATGTGCCTCGACCACAGAGCAACAAGAAACGAAGAACAATACACAAATCGTGGCTATACAGGCTGAAGCTGAGCAAGCCTATAAAATGGCAATGTTAGACCAAGCAGAAAGTTTGTATTTAGAAGTACTCAACAGCGTCCCGAATTACGCCCCAGCATGGTTTAGATTGGGGAATATTTATACAAGAACAAGCCGCCATGACGCTGCAATAGAAGCCTATATGCGCTGTTTGCAACTCGAACCTGAAAACCAAAAAGCCTGGTACAACATAAGCTTAGTTAGGCTAAAACAAGCTACCCAAGTATTAGCTTCAGCAAAACGTCAGGGGGATAACAGCACTCCCGCTGGGCGACAAATCAATGCATTACTCGATGCCCTTAACAGTCTGCAGAGTAATGATCGCTCTCCAGAGCCACAGGAAGTGCAATGAAGTGGCTCAGACATAAACAACGAGGCCAGTCCATGGTTGAATTCAACCTTAGTCTGCCCTTCTTGATGCCTATCATACTGGTAGCAATGATGCTAATCGCTCAATGGGGATTTATCTATTCCGCCAAAAGCACATTAGACGCTGCCACGATAAAGGCCGTCCGTGCTGGAACCTTGTATAACGGCAATATAGTAGAGATCCGCAAAGGCTTAGCTGAAGGCATGATGCCACTCTATGCCCATGGCACTGATATGGCCGATATTATGAAAGCGGTTGTCATTGCAAAAGCCGCTACCGCAATCCAAAGCGAAATACGCATCTTAAGCCCTGACCGAGCAGTCTTTGATAAATTCAAAGTTAGGAGTAAATATCCCAATGGATACGTATATGAAATACCGAATAATAACTTGATGTATCGCAACCCAAAAGTTGTGAATATTAGCCAGGATCGAAACCTAAATATCCAAGATGCCAACTTATTACAAATTGAAGTTCGTTGGTGTCAAAAACTCATAGTGCCATTCGCCAACTATGTAATAAAAAGCATAGTGACTTCACCATTATATCAACCAAACAGCGACCAAATTGCCTGTAACGCAATAGGCCTAGCGACAGGTGATATATACCTCGCTTTGGTCTCACAAGGACTTATGCGTATGCAAAGCCCCTTTAGATATTAGCGCGACATCAAACCGATTATTTAACCAAAGATAAACTCAAACTAGGAAGATTGTTAAGGGAACTACGACAATGAAGTATAAATCGATTTGGCTGGCTATCCTCATCGCCAGCACGTTAAGTCTAAGTGGTTGTAACGAAGATCTACAGCCAGGTGAAGGAACTAATAAACCAACAGATCCTACTACACCAACCGATCCTACCGACCCAACGGATCCAACTGACCCAACAGATCCGAGTGATTTTGTCGGCACATGGGAAAATAAAGATGAAGATGGTGATGGGGTGCCAGATGAATTGGATGATTATCCGTTTAATAAAGACAAACATCATTTCTCAGTGGTTATTGAAAAAGAGTTCAATAATAACGTTGCACAAGCAACACTTGTCAATGAATTCCCATTCAGCGTAGAAGGAGCAATCAGTGACTCAATTGATATTGATGACTTTAAATTCAACATATCTCAGGAGCAAATAGAAAAAAATATTTCGATAAGTATAGTTCTATTTAAAGATGAGCCAAAATTTAATCCAAGAATGGCAATAATTACCGATAACGGAAATGTATTACAAACTCAGTCAATTGCTATAAAATACTCCGGCAGAATTGGTGATGCTATTATGTTTAGACCTACCATCGCTGGAAATTATAATTTGAGTATATCCGATAAAAATGGGAATAATGACTCAAGTTTCACATATAATGCCTTAGCATTTGTGGATAATGATAGGGATGGAGTAGATGATATAAAAGAGCAAGCTCTTGGCATGGATTCTACACGTCAAGATGCCGATAATGATCAGATCTTGGATGGTAATGAGTACCATGTATTCAAGAGTCGTACTGAACGTGATTTAGATGTGGATAATGATAATATACCAAACTGGTTAGATGATGACAGTGATGGCGATACAATTTCAGATCTGATTGAGACAGCAAGAAACTCGGATGGGGACAGATATCCTGACTTTGTAGATATTGACAGTGATGGAAACGGTATCCTAGATAGTAATGATTTCGATAATGCTATAGGCTTTATGCAAGATACTGATAGCGATGGAATTCCTGATTATACGGATATGGATGATGACGGAGATCTGTTACTTGATACTTTAGATTCCTCACCAAAAGAACCATTAATAACATCAGAAAACTCTCTACTGAATGGTGTGGTGTATCATATTTATGGTAATAGTTATGCCATGAACAAAATGATGCCTAAGGGAGCTATAACTATATCTGGTAAAAATCTTTCTGGTAGTTTGATGTATATTGTATTAAATAAACTAAATGACGATGGGAAACCAGTAAATATAAGAGTATCAGCCAAAAATAACGATACTATAGAAGTTGTCGTTCCAGATTATGCTAGCACAAATCTAGGAGGGGAAGAAGTTAGCCTATTCATGATAATTGACGGAAAAAAAACCAACTCAATTAAAGTATGGTTAATGGATAAAAAAACCCCTATTTTATATGATATTTCACCCAAATCAGCCAAACCGGGAGAGTTAATATCAATTAATGGCGATAAACTCTTTCAAGGTACTCAAGCAATTCTAGGAAATAGTAGTATACAATTGGAGGTTTTAGGACCAAACAATGCACAATTTACTTTGCCAGAAGATTCAACATCTGGAAATTTAGCCCTTTCAAACCAGTATGGTACAAGCGAAACTTTTTGGCTTAATGTTACCCGAACAATACCTGTGACGGTGAGTATTCCTGAACAATACAACGCATTAAATGGGCCATTCAAGTTATCCTTTTCGGATAAAACATATACAAATCTGAATGATATCTCTGGAATAATGTATCAGATTCAACAAACTGGACCGGATACCATTATTATTTCTAACGCAAACAACACTAGAGTTTTGAGCACTATTATATTTCCTAATGATGAAAAAGTTTTATTTAATCTGGAAAGCACAATACAAGCAATTGCACTAACTGGATTTATACAAGACAAACCCAGTGAAGAAGTAAAAAGAATATTAGATCTACTTCCAAAGATTAATAGTTACAATACATTAATTGACTATATAAAAAAAGGCATAGATAAGGATATAGAAGGAACTATGTCAGTAACTAATATGCAATTAGCAGTGCTTATATATGATATACAACAGGAAATTAACAGCCAACTTTCTGTAAAGCCTAAGCTTTTATCTAAAGATCATCAAATTCAACCGTCTTCTTCTAATGATGAACAACGCCCGGCTATTACTCCAACCGAGTCTCAAGATGGTATCAAAGTAGAACCAACACGAGGTGGGCTTTCAGACTTATTTGATTATGATGGTTTCACTGAACTCCAAAACTCCACTCAAATGTACCTGAGTACTGCTGTATATAGAATTGATAATAACTTGAACGTAAACACAGCTCCAGCAGTCGGATTAGACCCAAATGATAATAAAAAAGAAAAAATATATGAGCATATAACATCTATGGTAGATAGAGATATGATATCTCCTGTTGATTATGCAGCATTTTCAATTTCTTTCTGGTCTAAAGATACAAACTTAGATGTCTGTCGATTTGAAGATTGTCTTATTGAAGTCATTACTCCAGGTCCAAGTGGTGAGCCAATAACAGAACTAAAAAAGAAGGAGGTTGCTAAACAGCTTTTTATAAGAAACCTCATCGACAGAGTAATATGGCCAACTTTTAAAACGATTTCAGGCTTAGTTTCCTATGCCACATCAACAGATCAAAACAAACAAGGAATTACACTTGATGGCTATGTAAAAAACCCAAGTAAACCGGATATGGTTATCCATATTACTGACATCTTTATCTCAGTAATGCCTAATGTTATAGACTCAGTTTCTGATGCTTATTCGGATGGAGAAATAACACCTGACGAAGAAAAAGATATCATAAATGAAGTTAAAAAAATAATGGATGCAGAACTAGAAGCATTCCAATCATTAAAATTGGGACCAGTTTTTACTGCAATTTATTCTTATGCAGGCTACGATATGGCTGCACTACTGAAAGATATTAGGAATAAGGTGATTGCTAAAATTGCTGAAAGCTTCATTCCATATTATGGAATAAGTGCAAGAGCCATTGAGGGCTTAGAACTTCTAAGCACAGGAATGAATGTTGGTGAAGCTTGGTATAATTTATTAACATTAAATCAGAAATACGAATATAGAGTTACTTGGGGGTTGCGCCTTCTACAGCTGGATCCTGGAATCATTTCCTTGGATGAGCAAATAGTGAAGTTAAAAATAACTGGTATTGGCATTTGCCCTGTAAAAAGTGTGTGGGGAGAACCTATATATCCGGTAATCACATTTACTGATAAATCGACCGGTGAGAAAATGGAATTAATTATTAAGAATATGGGTGAACTTTATGACTCATATATGGTAAACAATACTTGTACTGAGGCCAGCATTTATGTTCCACCTACGCTTTTAGACAAGGTTACCAAAGATTCACAAGTAACAGTTGAATTTGACCTTGAAGGTGAGATCGCAAACAGTGAAGCGCAGAATAGTACTCCTCCATATCTAACTTTTGGGACGGGGCTGAAATTGGATAAACTCTCGCCACAACCGGTTTATACAGGCAGTTCCCTCAGCATATCCGGCATAGGATTTTCAGATCAACTTATTGATAATAAGGTATATTTTACCAATAGACATGGAGATAGGATATTAGTTGATGTCGATAGCGCGACACAATCACAGCTTACTGTTACAGTCCCTCAAGATGCAGTATCAGGGAAAGTATACGTTGTAGTGGACAACAATGAAGCCGCAGCAAATATTCAAATCAACACAACAAAGATGATTTTTACATTTGGTGATAACGGTAATCAGACAGATGACAGTTTCCAAATACTTATAAACGGTATAACTGTAGATGAGTCGACAGCTGGTGAGCGAAAGCGGACAAAAGAGGTATCATTGACATCAAGTGAGGTAAAATTGGAATTGAAAGGCATTACGGTTCCCGATTCTAGAGCAACCTATTATGTGTGCTTTTCAAATAATGTGAAGGTGCTGAGCGGGCAAACCTCTGCCAAAGTTGATTTTAATCCTGGGGAGCAATTTTCCACCATTTTAACGATGAAAGTGGATTCTGCAGAGCCTTCTTCTCCGGTAGATTGCAACTATTTTGATCCCATCACCAATAAGGTAAAAATTTTATGGCAAGAATAACAATGAAAAATATTACAGTCATGGCACTTTTCTTTCCATTGACCGCCACAACAGCTGAAAATCGATTTGAATTTCATGCCACAGATAATCTAGACCCTGTGTTTTTGGAGCAATGTAAGGCATTTAGAAACGCATTAGATAATGGCAATTTGGAGACAATTAAATCCTTTACTGACCCAGACTTTTATGCCCACCCAGGGTTAACCACCGCTTTACGCAAATTGGTTCAAGGATACAGGAAAGAGGTAGGCAAGCCTGGTTACCAGCAAACAAGTTTTTCCCTAGCTAAGCTAGCCAATCCTGACAGAGCCCATGTAAGAATTCTTTATGAGTTTGACGCAGGAAAGGGACATGGAAATTCAGGATGCACTTTTAAGCGTATTAAAGGGAAATCATGGGGTATTATGCCAGGTAGCTAAAGGTTAATTGTCGCCAATTTTATTCGTCACTAATGTTCGAGTCCGTCCCTAGCATTATCCATTAGTTCTAGGGGCAGACTTATGTTTGAAGCCCCTAAAAAATTGAACTTATTGACAATAATATTATTCAGTTGAATTAGTTTAATGGAGAAAAAAGTGCAGGAACAATCGCTTTCAAACGTTAAATCAGATATTCCCTTGAATTATTCTCCTGATAAAGTAGAACGCTTAGACCAAGAGAGTCTAGCTCGGTTTAAAGATATCCAACTACCTTTTTTCAAAGAGAAAATCCTCCGACTATTTCCATGTAATCTCTGGCAAATGCCTTTACCTGTCGCTAAACAGCAGCGCGCCTTAATCCCGACTTATACAGCTTTAGGATTGACTCTGCTTATTCTATATTCCACTCAGAATTGGATCGCCTCACTAGTAATAATCACTCTTGGCTTTTGCGCTACAATACTTTATCGACACCGTATCGCCTACAGACAATTCTTTCCCATGGGGTACGGAAAGGCTATTATTAAAATTGATGAAAACAAGATTTCATTACCCGGAATATATTTTGAGAATAATATGCCTCAAGATATAGATAAAAGTAAAATCAGAAACATTATTGTCTACTGGAATTGGTGTAAGGCGCTTAATAATATCTCGTACCATAATTACTATTCTGGTTATATTTTCTTATTGGATTTAGAACTGGAAAATGCTCAGCATATTCTACTCCCAGGCACATCATTCGATTGTAATAGATTTATGGAAACATTGTTTCAACTCGGCTACGAAACACAACTGCTAAGAGTAGAAAAGAGGCCAATGTTATGGAGGTTTATTTTGATAATTTCAGTAGCTTTTTATCTTTTATGGATAACGGTATTGGGATTTTATAAAATATTCAGTGGCGACCATTTATTTTAATTACATACATTTGTAAAAATTACAATTCTCATCTGTTAGCTGTCGTGAATGATATGTTAATTCTCAACAAGAAAGGGAAAAAACTTGCCGATGTCTGGGGCGTCTCACAGGTAACAAATGTTACGTATCTATTGACGAAAAATGGTGCTGAAAAATTAGCCTATAAACTACCTGATAAGCATAACTTTGCGATCCACAGTTGGTTAACGCAATTTATCCGAGACTCATCCAACCCAATCTAAAATAAGTTAATACTTTAGCGTGATTGAGGCGATGGGTTGTACAGGCAAAAATAGCTGACTAAAAAAACGACAGAATGACACTGACATTGATGTCAATCACTTAATCACTCTCTTCGCCAAGAGCCGCTTCATCACAAGGACGTTTATTTTGCCATCTGCCCACTCAGCTCGGATCCTATCCTTAATCGCCCTTTTAGCCATGCCGCTATTTACACAAGCAACAACTGTCACGCCCACAGAACACCATGGCACATGGGAAAATAAAGATGAAGATGGTGATGGCGTACACGACGAATTGGACGATTATCCGTTTGATGCTAAAAAGCAAAGTTACAGCACGACTACTGAATCCTCATTCAACGACAATCCATCGGTAGCCACTGTGGTTTCAGATTCATTTCCTTTCAAATTGCAGGGTGTCTTAGAAGAAAGGGGAGATGGGGATGTTTATCAATTCCAAATTGATCAATCTCAGGTGAATGCTGCTCTTCCCGTCACTTTTGTTTTATTTATGAATGATTTCAGTTATAAGCCAACAATCAGTATATTGGATGAAACTGGGCGAGCAATATTCGAAATAAAAAACAATACAGAGGCAATCGGAAAGATCGGTGCGATAGCAACTGTATCATTTGAAAGAACTGGGGTTTATTACGTTGCAGTAGCGGAACAAAATCTTGCTGGGGGAGCCAATGCAACATACTCAGTAAAAGCATTCATTGATACTGATTATGATGGTTTACCTGCTGAGCTTGAAAACGCATTAGCTATGGATGCATCTAACCCCGACAGTGATGGAGATGGGGTTTACGATGGTAACGAAGTCTATGTTCAAGCCTTTGGTGCATTACAACTTGACTTGGATAATGACAATATTCCCAATTGGCTTGATAGTGACTCTGACAATGATGGATTACTTGATAATTTAGAAAAACTTACAGATTTAGATCTAGATGGTGTAGGTGCATTCGCTGATACAGATTCGGATGGAAATGCCATAGCTGATAGCAAAGAAGCTGTGGATATAGCTAATCCATTAGATTCTGATGGTGATGGTATCTACGACTTTTTGGATCTTGATGATGATTCAGATGGCTTGCTTGATATAAATGATATTGAGAGGCTCTCAAAACTATCATTAACTGAACAATTCCAGGTTTTTGCTTTAAGATTTGATGACAAGCTTGGGGTGACAATGACTGATAGAGCTCTCCCTGGAGAAAGAGTATATATTCAAGGCCAAAATATTCCTGTTTCAGATTCATTCTTGGTAATAAAAGGTCAATCAAAACTTTATAACATTAAACTATCTGATGTCGCAGAAAGTGGATTCTCATTTTATTTACCTGACAACATTCTTGATGAAGCTGAATATGAATACTATTTAGCTAGTGGCAGTGTTAAAAGCAACTCTAGATATTTCACTGTTTCATCTCCTCTAACTCCAGTTATAAAAGATTTGGAGGATTCTTCTCTGAAAGCTGGAGACATTATAAAGATCTTTGGAAGAAACCTACAGCCAGGCATGACAGTGCATTTGGGGGATATTGTAGTTTCTCCTGATTCGGTTGTTGATGGTGAGGCAACAATAACAGTCCCTGCGAATGCAGTTTCTGGCTTTCTATACGTAGAGTCACTGCAACTAATCAGTAATAAGATTTATTTTGATATCGAGGAAACTATTACCCTTAAATCAGATAGCATTGAAAATATAATCGGTTATTCAGAGGTATATGTAAAAGATAACAATGGGAAAAGTTATTTTCGCTTAACACAAAATAGTGTGAATGTAGATATAAATAAAAATGATATCAGCTATAACGAACTGTATATTAAAAATTCAAATGATTATATTCCCACTTCCACTGTTGCTATTTTCATGGAGGAAAAGTCTGTCGAAATTAATGCTGAGAGACTGGCACTATCGAACATTTTGTTGATACCATTAATTAGTAAGATGGCGGCATCAGATCCTGACTTTATTGAAATGATTAAGTCTTACAGGATAAAAGTGGTTAAAGGGGTGAATCCCAAAATTACAAATTGTGCCTATGTTAATGCCACAACGAATCAAGCAAGGATGTTACAACATGAATAATAGATTATTGACGCTGTTTTTATTGCTCACGTCTGGTTTCGCCAATGCCTCAGCCCCGACACAGGATTTCAGCCAAGAGCCTTTAGTACAACGTTGTATGGGAATGTTAGACATATATAGAGATGAAGATTTTGATGCCTATGTAGCGGCATTTCCTGAACCTTGGCTGGGTATTTTTGGCGAGAAGGTGTTGAAAAATGAATTGTCCGCAAGGCACCAGAAATATATGAACACCTATCAGGGAAAGCCGGCCTCCATCGTTATTGAAGGAATAGACCCAGTGGAGCCGACCAAGATTGAAAAGGAACGTCTTGGTGCCGTGGAAGGAAAAGAAGTGTCAATTGAAATATCAAATGAGCGTGATACCAGTAGTTCAACCAGCTGCAAGTTCTTGCGGATTGGTGAGAACTGGTATTTTAGAGAGCTGAGACTCTGATAGTCGAGGATATCTGAGCTTAGATTGCGTATCGACAAATGAAAAAGGGGCGCAAGCCCCTTTTCCATTAATGATCTCAGATTGTCATACAATCAAATGCCAGTTCACGGCTGGCGATATAAGTTACACAAGAGGAAGGAACAGCAGGGATGAACTCATTGAAGTACATGCTCAATGACCTCAAATGGTTTGATATCAGCTTTAAAAGCAAGTTTTTCAGGATCCGTCTGGAAGATGAATTCAGGTTGCCGGTTTCACTTGGGTTTACGGCACTGCCACTCAGGCAGGAGCTGTTATTATTATCCTCTGCCATTCCCGTTCTCCTTCTGGGACTTGTACTGAGCCGTGTCGGTTCTGTTGCCGTATTGATTGCGGCCGGAGGCATTACACTGATTTGGTTGCTGACATATTTGAGCTGGCGCAAGCGCTGGGTGTGGCGTCAGTTGTCCATCAATAAGGCGGAGCTCGATGCTAATACACAGTTAATTTTCAATCGCCACTGTATCAGGTTGCCCCAACATATCTGCGGCGGCAACAGCACTATACCTAGAGTTGAGATTGAAAAAATCACTTTCCATTGGGTTAGTTATTTCAGTGAAATGCAAAAGCGCAATCGGGTCCATGGTGTGACGATTAACTTGCACAACGGCAAGCATTACCAGCTTTCCGGTATGGCCTACCCCCATAGAAGCTTGCTCTATCTGGCAATATTTTTTGATTATCCCGTGGAGCTTATCGAGCAGCCACCCCCAAGGGAACGGCTGGTTATTATGGTTATCGCCTTGGCGGTCATCACATCGTTATTCAATCTAGTTATGATTGCAGCCCACTGGCATTGACCTTGAGCCCGCAGATAAAGCTATAAATGTCTGATTCGGCATTTGGGTTAATACTTAGGTGCTATTGTGATGACGGCAGCTTAAGGGAAAAATAGCGGGACAACATTCCGCTATAACATTGATGTTGAATGCTTTAAATCATAAGGATATGTATGCCGCGTTTTTTTCCCGTTGCCATATTTACACTCGTATTATCCATTCTCACCTTGATGGCTTCATCGGTGGTAACAGCGGCAGAGGGCACAATGTCAGCCCCACGGAACGATGGATTATTTCAAGGTACGGCCGATGCGAGTGAGGCCAATCTCACCGCCCTGTGTGACAGTTATATGCGCGAGGGTCTCATTCATAACGATGTCACCCTCTACCTCAAACTGCTGCCGCCTGAGGCGGCAGAATATGAGGCGGATATCCGCAGAGGTATTGCCCGATCTTTCGAGAAGAAGTTCAAGGGACTGACCGAGCCAAGCTATCAGATATTGGAAGTAGGCCCGATGGAACAGGGAGAATATAAAGGTAAAGCAACCCGATCCATAAAACTGAAATATCAGGGGCGAGGCGTCAAAGGAGATAGACGAAGTCGCTGCTATTTTAAACAGCACGAGAATGGTCGTTGGTACCTGGGTCAGCATCCCTGACCCTTACCGCAAGAAGGCGTCCCATGGGCGCCTTTGACTTTATGGCTGATGACGGTATTGCAACTTACTATATAGAATTTGCAGGTGATGTTATTAGTGTCAGCGGAGATGAGTTATCTGGACGAGATTTATGCCCTAATACACATAAGACGTATCAGCTAACGGTTAAAAGTGGCTCTAATGTTGTCAGCAAAAGTACATCTAAGCTTTCAGTACCATTAGTATTACTGAATGAGTCTGCAACTGAGCCAACAGAGTGACCTACGACTGGTAATTAATTTAACTCGCCCAGAAAGGGGCGCAGTTTTATGTATTAAACGCTTATTCGCATGATGTGGCATACTTTAACCGCTGTTTACTTATTGTCGTTTTATCTCTGCGATGGTCAGGTCAGTGTAAAACAATTATGAGAATAAAGAATGAATTTATAGAAATAACAAATAATTAGAAGTAAATATGGCTAAAAAAATAGAGTTAGATGATAAATCTTGGTTTTATAACCTGAACATTAAAGGGATGCGTAACTTTAATGCACAGAGTGATGTGAGTTTATATGTCGCTAATATAGCTTACCCTCTGCCTTTCGGTATTTCGCTGTCATTGCTTATTTTTATGGTCGGTTTGACTGTGTTACCTCTTAACTTCCCTAATACTGAGCTTGCTCGTGCATTAGTATTAATCAACGTGGGATTATTACCTGTCTATTTAATAGGGCGGTATTGGCTGGTGAGGCGGCATTACGGTATTAGCGGGACATTACGTTGCTATGTGAGCCAGCAGCGTCTAGCCATTCCAGCTAATGCAATAATCAAAAAAACATTGGGAACGTTGGAGTTACAACGCGATGACATTGCGCGCCTCACGGTAAAGTATAAATCTCAAATGCATCGTCTACATGTGCGCAATCATATTACCGCGTGTGATATTAAGCTAAAAAACGGTGAAGTCATTACCCTTAATGCGATGTATTTCCCGCTTAAGCAGATTGTTTATCTGCTGCGTTTTTTTGACTATCCAATGACAACGCAGCACGGCAATTGGTCATGGACTTTTTTGCCTAATATAATAGCCCTCACATTTCCTGTTTTAACCAATGTCGTTGTCACAGGCATGCTAGTGAAACACTATTTTTTCTAGTGTATATTCACCTGATTACATATATGATTGATTGTGAATTTTTAAGAGTTAGTAAAGCAATAACGTAAAATTAAAAGGATGTTTATGTACAAATTGATCGCTATTATTTCATTTCTACTTATATCGACGCCTTCAATGGGTTCTCCTGATGATGAAGATTTAATTCAGTGGTTGGCAGCAGCAAAAAAAATTGATCAGTCAGTGCCGAATGCATTGTGTAAAGCGTCAGTCGATGTTGTTAGAAATCAAGATGTAAACTTATTCAGAAAGGTGTTTGCTGCAATACCAGCAACGGATGAGCAAGTAAAAGTATATTTATCTGAGTTACATGACAAATATTTTAAAACATCATATTTAGGTATCGATAATTATCAAATAGATGAAAATGAGGCGTTAGCGTTTGAAGATGCTAAAAACTCTAGCAGCAGTTTAGTTAGTGAAAACGCTAAGCAGCGTGGACATGACTTAGAGTTGTGGGTTACATACCGTTTCGACACGATATCACCAAAGACTAACAAGGCTATACAAGGGTTTGGAACTTGCAAACTAGCCTATTTACAAAACCAGTGGAAGGTTATTACGTTATTGTAGGTAATCATATGATACCAGATTATGCTAATTGCTGATTATCGCGAGATTAATATGGCCATATGTGGACGCTCCCGGTGAGTGAAGGCACTCACTATTAAAATAATCAAGTATTGACTTAGGTCTGTCGCACCGAAGCACTGGCCTCTTTCTATTTGGTTACAAAGGGCCTTATAGCCATTAGGCTATTTATTCATTACGTTAGCCATTGGTTTACCTCTTAAGTAATAATACCTCTGCTATGCCAGTTTTGATAAAATACGCCTCACTTAGATTTTTTGTACGGTATGGAATTGATAAAAAAGGATTTTAATATCAAACAACAATCACTGCAGCTGGTACTTTTAATCGCACTCAGTCTAGGCTTAAGCGCCTGTGGCGGCGAGTTGGAACCCAGCGAGGGTGGCACGCCACCGATACCTCCAACAACCGATCCCCTAACACCACCCACCACAGTTCCTGTGGAACACCATGGCACTTGGGAAAATAAAGATGAAGATGGTGATGGCGCGCCCGACGAATTGGATGATTATCCGTTTGATTCAAGCAGAAATAAATATCCAGTATTTATAGAGCAGGAACCGAATGACAACCCATCAGTGGCCACACCAATCGAAATAGATCAAGGGGTCATAGTACGAGGGGTTATAAGCTCTGAATTGGACAAAGGAGATCTGTTTAAGTTTGTAACAACCGAGCTTAAACAATACACAGCTGTCTTCAAAACGTCATCAGCTCGATTTAAACCACAAGTGTATATTTCAAATGAAGATGGTCTTGTTATTAATGACATCTTTTTATATCAATACACAAAACCGAATATTTACGTAGTAAACTTTCCAATATATGACCCGGGTACATATCAATTAAGTTTAATTGATGAAAACTTTTCAGGTGGGCCAGATCTTTCCTACGAAATTGTATTTTTTAACGATACTGATGTTGATTCATTTGATGATATGAAAGAACGAGCTGTGGATTCTGACCTGCTAGAAAATGATATGGACAAGGATAAAATTTTAGATGGACTCGAGTTTATCTTCGGCACTATTAATAAAAGTATAGATATTGATAATGACTCTATTCCAAATTGGTTGGATTCTGACTCTGATGGCGATGGATTTAGCGATAAATTTGAGGGAAGTAATGATTTAGATAATGACGCCATTCCAAATTTTTTAGATCGAGATGCTGATGGCAATGGTACATGATTAAATCTGCTCAAATAGCGGCAATCACTAGCTCCCTCAATTTAAAAGGAACCTGACAAGCATGGAAAAGCTAACCCTTGACGACACCCCCTGGTTTGGCACCACCGATTTCAAAGGGAAAAATCAACTCACTAGCGACAGTGACATTCGCCTTAAGTCATCAAGGCTACTCTACCCACTTCCCTTGCCTTTAGAGATGCTCTTTTTCATTGGGCCGCTGGCATTGGCCATCTTACCCTTTATCAATCCCCAACTAATGCTCCCTGAAATCTGGTTGGCGCTGAGTATAGGTACCATCTTGGGTAGTCTGATGCTCAAAAAGCTATTCATCGATAGCATTTATGGTCGGGTGAAAGAGCATGTCTGTCAGATTAACGCCAAACGACTCAATATCCCCGGCAGTCATCTTATCGAGACCAAAGCTGGCCCGATAGAAATTCAGCGACAAGACATAAAGCAAATCTGCGTTCGATTTTGGCCCAGCACGCGCGACCTGCGCACCACCTATGATGTCTGTGAGCTAATCATCACGCTGCAATCGGACAAATCAATCAGCTTAAAGAGCCTCTACTTTCCGATTAAGCCTCTGCTTTACCTGCTGGTCTACTTCGACTATCCAATCACGCTGCAAAAGCGTCGACATTCATTAACCATTGTCGCCCGCAGCATATTCGTCGCTTTTCCCTTAGTCGCCTTAGTGGCGGTAACAGGCTTGCTGTTTAAAGAGTATTTTCTGTAGATTTAACAGAAACCAAATCGACTAATGACTCTACTATAAAGTTACGCTATTTAGCGTTATGCCCACCAACTTAGGTAGGGATTTGGCAAGATGAATAAGCATTGTTGAACAATGGCTTATTCTAGTTGTTAAGTTAATACTTTAGCGTGATTGAGGAGATGGACTCTAGACGCAAAAATAACTGACGAACAAACAGGTAAACAGGTCTAGTTGTCAATCACTTAATCACTCTTTTCGCCAAGAGCCGCTTCATCACAAGGATGTTTATTTTGCGACTGCCTCACTCTGCCCGCGCTCTATCCTTAATTACCTTTCTAGCCCTGCCGCTATTTACACAAGCAACAACGGTTGCTCCCTTAGAAAACCAAGGCACTTGGGAAAATAAAGATGAAGATGGTGATGGGGTACCAGATGAGTTGGATGATTATCCGTTTGATGCAGGAAAAACATCTTTTGAAATATTCGAAGAGTCCGAAGAAAATAACCTTATTTCAAGTGCAGATATTACCTCTCAGATTCCGCTTAGGATTCATGGTGTCTTACCCAATAGCGGCGATACTGATGTATTTAAAATTGAGATACCAAATAGTGTTATCGAATCAGGATCTCGTCTCAGCTTCATCATAAAAGGGAAAGGGCGTAATTTCTTCCCTACAGCTAATCTATTTGACGCTAATGGCAATGCCTTGGGTACTACTAGGCCAAGCGATTTTACTGCAACTGGATACTTAAAGTATCATTTTATCTATCAGCCAAGGGTATCTGGCTGTGTTTACTTAAGTGTTTCATCAACTTCTCAGGACACACCATCAGACTACGTAGCTGAAGTCTTTATTGATTCAGATTCTGATGGTGTTAGTGATCAATTAGAAGCTTCGCTTGGTGCAGACAAAAACAAAAAAGATACTGATGGGGATGGAATTAACGATGCCATAGAAATATTTGTCCCTGATATTAATGACACGCTGCTTATCGATATCGATCAAGACGGTATTCCCAACTTCATGGATGACGACTCTGATGCCGATGGGCTGAAGGATACTTCAGAAACAGGAACAGACTTAGATGGCGATATGCTCGGAAACTTTGCTGACTTGGATGCTGATGGGAATGGTATTTTTGACTATGCTGAAGCCATAGAACCGTTACGGCCTATTGATACGGATTTGGATGGCGTAGCTGATTATTTGGATCTGGATGATGACTCAGACAACATCTTAGATATATATGACGCACAACGAACAGTAGCGATTATTCCTTCAGCATTCAACAACCCAAATCGCCTGTCTATCACTGCAGCAAAGACAAAAGTAAGTGAATCCTATTCGCTATATAAACAAGGACTGAGAGGCTACAGTTTAGATGTAACAGGTAACTTCACACCCAATCAAAGGTATATTTTAATCATTGAGCTTGAGGATGAAATATACAACATCAACATAAATGCGACAAACGCAGGTGTAATTTCCGCGACCATTCCTCAGTCCACAAAGATTAAATTTGGCAATAAAGAGGCAACAATTTCTATTTATGATCTAATCGACAATATCTCTAATGGTTATTCGCTAACGGTATTGGATCCACAAGTACCAATTATCAGCAGTCTTGGTGGAGACACCTATACTTCAGGTGATAGGATCAGTATTAAAGGTTGGAACTTTACTCCGGCGACGAAAGCATGGATCGGGGGCAGACAACATCAACTGAAAGAATTAGTCTCAAGTAATGAGGTTATTTTTGCTCTGCCAAATGTTTTGGAGCAGCAAACGATTCAGCTTGAAAACGGATGGGGGAAAGGAAATGAATTCTCTTTGAACATTGCAAATAAGTTTAGTGCCATACTGGATGTACCATCAACAATTTACAGTTCAATTCCTGAGATATTTTATATCGATGCCAGCGGCAATTTCTCTGAATTTTCAAAGATTTCAATAAACAAAGTATTAGCTCCTGCTCTATCAAATCCTGAGTTAATCTTATATATAAACAGAAACGGTAAATACATAAAATTTTTACGTTCTATATTCCAAGTGAACTCTCAATCAGATAACCAAATAGTCAGCATCGACAGTACCATCCATGCTTGGTCAAAAGCATACGGTTTTAGTGGAAACATATCTGAACTTAAAAACAGTCCTAAATACTCAGAAACTTATGATTTTCTTCTAAAGAAATTAGAAAATAATATTTATTATTTTGGTTTCGAAAGCGCTTCCGAATTAGATGAGTACACAAATAAAATCATTCACCTAACCGGCTTTCAAAATAATAAAGATAAAAAAATTAACTAAAACTTTATATCAGATAAAATATTCAAATCGAATACGGTAGGAGATAAATGATGCGAATTCTCATGTTAATGGCCTTATTACTGGCCTCACTAGGCTGGCCAACCGCTGTAACAGCGGCAGAGGGCGCAATGTTAGCCCCACGGAGCGATGGATTATTTCAAGGCACGGCCGATGCGAGCGAGGCCAATCTCACCGCCCTATGTGAGAGCTATATGCGCGAGGGTTTCATTCATAACGATGTCACCCTTTACCTCAAACTGCTGCCGCCTGAAGCGGCAGAATATGAGGCGGATATCCGCAAAGGTATTGCCCGATCTTTCGAGAAGAAGTTCAAGGGACTGACCGAGCCAAGCTATCAGATATTGGAAGTAGGTCCGATGGAACAGGGAGAATATAAAGGTAAAGCTACCCGATCCATAAAACTGAAATATCAGGGGCGAGGCGTAAAAGGAGATAGACGAAGCCGCTGTTTTTTTGAGCAGCATGAGAATAGTCGTTGGTACCTGGGTCAGCATCCCTGACCCTTACCGCAACAAGGCGTCCCATGGGCGCCTTTGACTTTAAGGCTGATGACGGTATTGCAACTTACTATATACAATTTACAAGGTGATGTTATTAGTGTCAGCGGAGATGAGTTATCTGGACGAGATTTATGTCCTAATACACATAAGTTGTATCAAATTACAGTAGAGAGTGGCGCCGTAGCAACAAAATCACCCAAGCAGGCTCTACAGTTCCTATGATGTTGCAACAAGAAAGTGTCGAAGATACAACCGAGTGCCCAGTTACTACAAACTAAACAAAAGCGCCCTTATGGGCGCTTTTTTTGATATCATTCAATTAACATATTTTATTAATAAGGAAGTTAAATGCTAAAACAATTTTTTTCAGCTTCGATAATGCTGGTATCTAGCAATACTATTGCCACTGAATATGATTTGCTTCCACCGCCAGCAGAGCTTGATATTTCAGTACCGCAAGCTAACTGCTTAAAAGCCGTTGATGTAGTAAAAAACCAAGATGTTGCACTTTTCAAAGAAATTTTTTACCCGATTTCGGTAACGGATGTGCAAATCGCACAACATCTAAAAATAACACATGATAAATACTACACAAAAAATCATTTCGGGATAAAGAATTTTAATTTAGCCGAGTATGCTAATTATTATTTCGAAGATGCTAAAAATTCAAAAAATAATACAGTAAGCTCTGAAGCAAAACGTCGAGATCATAACATTCAACTCTGGATAGGTTACCATTTTGACTCAATTAACCCCCAAACCAATAAAGAAGAAGGGAGTTCAGGTCATTGTCGCTTCGCCTTAGTGGAAGATAATTGGTATCTGCTTAACTTGTTATAAAGCGTTAAATTGCGAACAACTATATTGACTCTGTTTAGCCTCAGTTTAGACTCACAATATTAAATATGGCATTGCAGTAATCCATTGGATTGCTGCAGCAAAGGCGAGAGTATGCAAGAAAAGTTAACTATTAATGACAAATCTTGGTTTGAAACAACTCATTTTAAAGGAATGGAAAACCTTAGCACCACTAGCGATATGTCATTTAAAGTGGTTTCTTTTTTCTATCCCCTGTCTATGCCTAAGCAGTTACTGCTGTCTTTGGGCTTGCTATTAATGGGCTTATTGCCTTTTATCACCCCTGGTGCAATTGCGTTATTCCCACAGTTCCCAACAGTGCCACTGACACTTGTTATTATCAATATGTGCCTAGTCCCTGGGCATTTTATAATCAGACATTACTTAATCAAGCGACAATACAAATTGAATGGTACGCAACAGATACACATCAATAACGACAGAATTTCATTACCTGTCAACAGTCTAGTAAATGAGCCAAATGGTCAATTGGAGCTAGCAAAAACAGATATCAGCGGTATAGATATTGTGTATTGGGTGCAAACCAACAAGGGGGTAACCACTCGTACCATTTACGAAACCCATATCTGCCTAGTATCAGGTAAGTCACTAAAGCTAGACGTCCTTCATTACCCACTGAAACATATGTTTTATTTAATGGTATATTTTGACTACCCAGTCAAAATTATTCAACGACATTGCTCTGCTAAATATATTTTTAAAATCGTGCTTTTAGCATTCCCTGTAGTGGTTCATTTCGCGCTAACAGCCCTTATGGTAATACAGGTCTCTCATCTAAAACTGTAGGTCAATATCTCGATATGACACTAATGCTGGGGCTGAATTATAGCTTCGATTTTTCGAGGTCAATTGGAAGGTGGCGAATAGGAAACGTCAGCTGTACGCAGTTTGAAACTGCGTATAAATGGTATGTCTAAGACGGCCAGCCGTTTTAATCAAACTACATCAAACACAAGTTAATACTTTAGCGTGATTGAGGAGATGGACTCTAGACGCAAAAATAACTGACTAAAAAACGACAGACTGACATTGATGTCAATCACTTAATCACTCTCTTCGCCAAGAGCCGCTTCATCACAAGGATGTTTATTTTGCGACTACCCCACTCAGCCCTTGCGCTATCCTTAATCACCTTTTTAGCTCTGCCGCTATTTACACAAGCAACAACTGTCACGCCCACAGAACACCATGGCACTTGGGCAAACAAAGATGAAGATGGCGATGGCGTGCCCGACGAACTAGATGATTATCCGTTTGATAAATATAAAAGTCAGTACGCCTTAGTTACTGAAGAAGAGTTCAATAATAATCAAGATGTTGCAATTCATGTCCAACGAATCCCATCGCGTATTTCTGGGGTTATACAACAAGTCAATGATCTCGATTTTTACCAGATAAAACTAGAGGCAGGCAAATCAGTCACGTTTTTATTATCTTCCCCAAGTCATGATTTCTCACCAGGTATGGCAGTGTTAGATAGCGAGGGACTAGCTATCCTTGCATGGGCACCAAACTATCAGCCTGTCGGAAAATATAAGCGCGCAATCCAAGTAAAACCGAGGACATCAGGCGTTTATTATCTGGTAATCAATGACAAACTTTTCCGCGGCAGGCCTGATTTTAACTATAAGATAGCGGCATTTTTTGATAATGACGTAGATGCCATTGATGACGCAATAGAACCTGCCTTCGGTTTTGAAGCTTATTCTCAGGATACTGATAATGATGGTATTTATGACGGGGAAGAGTTCTATGTATTAAAATCTGACAATCTGATGCTGCATGACGTCGATGGAGATGGCTTACCCAACTGGCTCGATGATGATACTGATGCAGATGGAATAAAAGATGGCTTGGAGGGTGCGACTGACTTAGATAATGACGGATTAGCAGCGTTTGCTGACCTTGATGCCGATGGAAACTCGGTATTGGATGCCATGGAAGTAGGTAAGAATAGTCAATCTCCACTCAATTTTGATGGTGATGCACTGGCTGATTTCATCGATCTCGATGACGACGATGATCTTATTTTAGATGTCAATGATATAGAACCTCATTCACGAGTAAGATCTGCGGCCTACCCATCTGAAAATTATAAAGAAATTAGAACTATCTATTATCTACATGATGGACAGACTCCAATAAAAGACGTTTTAATTGCGAATAAAAAACATCGAATATTGGGTGATGGCCTGAGTGACGGTTTACTTGTATTTGCCCGTAAGTCTGGTGAACCAATTAATATGCCAGTCAAAGTCAATCAAGATGCAAGTGTGGATTTCATTTTGCCAGAGGACGCAACCCAAATGTATTTTGTTGCCTCAAATCTAATCAGCGCCAATGGTATTGATATCCTTTATCGTAATGAAAATATCCCCATAATACTCGAGCAAACAACTCTCCGTACTAAACCAGGCAGTGAAATATTACTGAAAGGCAGCCGCTTTAATGAACAGACTAAAGTGGTTTTCCTTGGACAGGAAATTGCGCCCCGCTCAATCAACCCAAGTGAATTAGTTTTTGATATTCCCAATAGCGCTGTTTCGGGAGAATTATATGTCAAAAATACCTACGGCAAGAGCAATACCCTTAATGTACAAGTAGGTAGCTCAGTGTTACTAAAAATAGCCTCTGATGTATCTCTCAACGCGTCGACCTTATCAGCGCTATCAATGGGCGGTGATAATGAAGATGCTCTCTTTTTTAGTGTTCAAAAAGAGTTACTACTACCAGTCTCCAACAGAGGGTACGATCAAATATTGGTGTTCTTAGGCGATCAACAAATACTTAATGCCGTCTATTATGGTCAGTCTGAAATCACTGTTGATTATGCAACTACAGCGGTATCACGTGCTTGGCAATTTGGCGGCATTAAAAGCACAACGTTCATCCCTGACTATCAATCATTCTTTGTACAAACCCAATCTCTACCCGAAGTTAAACAACTCGAAGAGTATATTCGTAGCCACATCACACAGCCCGAAACGTTTAATCAACCGCCTTTTTTTCAGAGGGTCTCGGCGGCAGGCGATGCAGTGAACAGATTACTCAATACGTTATAGCGAGATAACTACCAGAAATAACGAGATACCCATTATAACCATGACGCACTCGCAAGCTGATGCAGTAACGCGATGCGATTATTCTCAATGACAGAAATACCTCCCCCTGTTTGTAACAGCACAGCGATGACAAGCAGAGAAGAAATAGCGTATTTCTTACGAAATATAAGTCAGCAATACGGGTCTCAACCCTGTGGCATAACACTCTTGATATTGGAACTCATATGAAATTACAGAAACTCTGCCTATTTAAACTTGGTAAACCTATATCTCTACTGCTAGGGCTTGCAGCGATATTCCCCATGTACGCCACTGGTTCAGAGTTACCTGCTGAATTAATTGCCGAGCTTAAACCCCGCTGTGACAAAATGATGCAGGATATTCGCGATAACAAAATGGATGACATGATTAAAGAGTTTCATCCCATGTTACAGACATGGAATGAGGGTAAGTTAGCGAAGAAGATGGCCATGCTTAGCATCAATGGTTATAAAAATGAAATGTTCGGTCAAATTCCATTAGATAAAATCGTATTCTCCGAGCAAGAATCCAGTTTTCGAGACCCAAGTAAAGATAACATAGGGCAATATCCCGATATGACAAACATGGCAGATTTGCATTATAACTTTTACTTTGTGAGACCTGATGGCAGAAAACAAAAAGGAAGCGTGAACTGCGTTCTGTTTGAAGCTGCTGGTAAATGGTATTTCGAAGATAATCTCCCGTTTTAACCAAACGGTACCTAACACAAGTTAATACTTTAGCGTGATTGAGGAGATGGACTCTAGACGCAAAAATGGCTAACGAAAAACGTCAGCCATTATATTTGTCAGTCTCGCGAGCCAATCTGTTGGCTAAAATTCGTTTTCATCACAAGGAAGTTTATTATGCCTTCTGCCCACTTCCCCAGGTTTTTCTCTTTCATCGTCCTATATGGCTTACTTGTTTGGAGTAGCTTTCCTGCAGGTGCAGCACAGGATAGAGATCTGGCATTGGCAACTTTTGACAGCAAAACAGCACCACTGCTAAAGCAAGCAATTGTATTAGGGGAAACCGCGCCAGAGGACAAAATTGACGATGCGCTAGAGCGTCACCAAGGCGATGCAGTTGCCGTTTTAAAGGAAGGTATACCTCAACGTCTGGCGATTAAAGCAAAGCAACAACTCACATTAGCGGATGAATACCTTAAGTATTTTAAAGAATTACAGCAGCAAATTCCGCATACAAGCCAATGCCATCAACCGCAGCTGATGGCTGATTTTAACTCGCAAATCAAAGAACTAACTGCCTATGCAGATAGACTTAACACTTACTCTAATATCCAAAATCTAGGCGATGCCTTCCCAGCGTTAATGGACATGAATATCAGCCAGGCACGGGTCAATACCCTAACGAGTCTATTTCATCGATTTCGGATCTGTGTTTTAGGCGATGATTCACCAGCCTTGGTCGAGGGGCTCAGCGGCGAGAAAGGAGATGCAATAGCCAATGCCTTTATCAGTACATTTGCAGCCAAACAAGGAGTGATTCCGCCTACTGCACCCGAATATATGTCAGAGAATGATACTGAAGATATTTCCCAATTCAGTGAGATAGACGAGCCTGGGCTTATCCAAGAAAAACCAGATCAAGATTATGGCACCTTTGATGGGCCTCAAACAGAGGCCACAAGTGAGATTTCACAGCCCATTTCAGCCCTAAAATTTAGCAACAAGCCACTGGGGGACTGTATTCAACAACAGGCGAAACTGCTCGCGATTCAACAAAGCCAAGAACTCAACTTGCTGAATTGTCAGTTTAATCCCGCCGATATGGTGACATTGGACGACCTCAACGACTTTAGTCATCTTGACACCCTTAGCTTGAAAGGTGGCTCGCTCACTTCACTTTCTAATCTGAACAACAAGAATCTGAAAACACTTATGTTGAATAATATGAAAGTTACTGATTTTAAATCGAAAAACCTACAGCTAGATAGTTTGCTAATCAGCCAAGTGAATTCTAACAATTGGTCAAGCTTACTATCCCTTAACGCCCAGACAATTAGTATTGATAACACCGTTGATTGCAATCAACTCAAGCCTCTATTGACATCGGAAAAGCTGATCCCTATTCATCCAGGACTTAGCCCAACAGAAATGGCCGAACGTATGCAACAAGCAGAAGCTAATGGCATACCACTGTTAATGATCGAATGTGCAATCTAAAAATGTATCCAACCGACGTAAGCCGCTAAGAGCCCCTTATCATACTTTTGTATAGTTGTATGATTTTTAAACAAAAAGGAAAATATACGCGCTACTAATACAGCAATTTTACTGCGCTGTGTTACGACAGGAAGGATGCCAAACGTTGTCGTGAAAGGGATATCTCCAATATGCAGGGCGCGTTAGCGCACATGCTGCCAATTTATATCCCTCAGACTGATACTTACCAACCTTCTTAGCAACAGAAACTCAAGTTAACACCATTTGGCTTGGTAGTGATTAACGCTATAACACTTTGAATAAGCAAAGTGATCAGATGGCTTCACCCTCAATAAGCACAATGGAAATTGCCGAATTAATGTAAGGACACAAGATGTTTAAACCTAAACTGCTCTCTTTGCTGATCGCCACCAGTTTGCTGACGGCATGTTCTGGCTCAGACGATAAAGATAACACCACCACGACGCCAGAGCCGACGCCACCCACTGAATACGCACATAAAGTCACGGGTCAGGTCACTTATATCGGCGCTATCGCCGGGGCCAACGTGTGCGTCGATCTCAACCAAGACTTAAGCTGCTCAGAGGGTGAACCGAGCACCACTACGGGCACTGACGGTAAGTATCAAATCGATTGGAAAAGCGAGACCGAAAAACCTAACTATTACCTGTTAGCCAATTGGATTGATACCGCACCGTCATCTGCACGCTCAGCATTGGCGATGAGCTCCGCCGCAGCTAACACCAACGCCACCACTGGCGGCATGAACATCGTTGCCCTGCCCGATCATGCGGGTCATATCAACGCGCTGACCAATATTGAGTTTTCACGCTATCGCAAGATGATTGAGGCCGACTTAACGCCACAGCAAGTGATTGAGTTCCGCGCCAAACTCAAATCCTTATACGCCACTGGATTTAAACAAGTCGAAGCCGATTTATTTAGTCTTTCGCCAGAAATCACCCTGCAACCCACATTTATCGACACACTGCTGTTACACGATTACCTGCTAAACCTCACCAATGAGCGCACAGTGGAAATTTTGGCAGCTATCGAAGTGTTAATCGCCGCATTTGAAGCCTTCGAGAATTTAATCCTAGGGTATGGCTTTGGCACTGAGGCTTATCTGCAAACTAATCCCGTTGCCGTCACCAATAAGGTGGAGAGCACCTTAGTGTCCTTCGGTTATATGGAAGCGCCGGTTGATGACAAGGCGATGAACAGCACTGACTGGGATACAGTGTTTAGCAGTATATTCAATCCAACAGGCGAATCTCATTTGCTCAATATCGAAACTGTTCGCAATAGCCACTTTATCGCCTTATCTTATGGACTTGATAATGATAGTCTTTTTGGAGTTGTTTCAGGTGATGCAGTGGTGTTATTCGACAACGGATCAGGGGAGCCTAATCGTACTGAATGCTGGAATGAGCCGATGAAAAAATGGATCAATGCTTCGCGTAACGACCAAGGTTATCTCCTGAAAGAACCTGTGATTGAAGGTAACAAAATAAAAACCGTTCATGCCGGCACTGAAATCCCTGTCGAAATGAATTTCCATAAGTATCAAAACACGGCCGCTGACTGGCAGGATTTGCTGGCAAACCTCCCGAGCGACCTTAAGCTGGCGTCACTCAGTTGGCCTTCGCAAATATATCGCATCGATATCAAGCAATCGGCCGACGTGATTTGCCGCGAAGAAGATCCCGTAACCTATGAAACGGGTGTAGAAACCGCGAGCGAGCTTTCCTCTAGCTTGATCGTGAAGCTATTGTGGCCGTACTCTTACCCCGAGAGTTACATTGAGGACTCACCACATAAATTCACCATTCTCGATAGTTTCGGTCAGCCAGAACACCAATATGAATGGGACATTAGCACTAGTCCAAACGGCGGCAAGCTACTAACTATCACTGAAATTGAGGCGGACCCGATTACTAGCAAAACCATTCAGGCACACTACTATCTAGTGACGGCAAACTTACTGACAGAGGCAGATCTATTCAAAGCATTGGATACCGCTGAAAATAAACAACTCTACAACTTTACCTACGACAGCAGCTTCAGCAATACCCTGCGCAACCACTTTAAGTCGCTAGCAAAGTAAAGCTTACTCCATCCGCGCCCCAGCGTTGATTCGTCGGGGGCGCTTATATCTGCTTAAGTCGCGACCCCCACAAAGAGCCCATTAGAGGCAGATAAACGCATCTCGCTCATAGTAAAAGATAATGGCTTCAAGCAGTTCCTGTTCACTGGGCTGAGCTTTTTGCTGCTTAAGATTATCAATCACATCCTCTATTTGATCCGTGTTCAGCAGATAACCATAGTCACTGCGGCCTAAGCCATCCTCAAAGGCATCGATTTCATCATCCGAGAGATCCCTATCAGCCACTATCGGGAACAATAGCGTGGTCAGCTGTAGAGATTCACCTTGTTCCAGATCTTGATAAACCAGCCAATAACTTAATCCCGGTTGTTCGATGCACTTTCTTATCCAGCGCTGTAACGACTCGGGCTGACCGAAAAATGAGCTGATATTCATAATGTCCTCGAATGGCGTTGTCATAGTAAAACCGAGTGAGCCACTAAGTTGCATGGTCATAGAGGCTATTCACCACTCCCAAGATGCATACAAGTAACAGATGGGAGTTCTCGCGACTCAACCCGCCCCAAGAATACGAGAGGACATCTGCGTCCATCAAAGCCAAAATCACAATTCATCAATTCGATGGACAAAAAACCATTCAAATTTAAATAAACATCATTTTTAGGTATATATTTTTAAATATTATCCATTTAAATTGTGTGTTATTTAGGTTTTGGTTATTTTCAAACCAAGGTTGGTGATGTTTCACAAAACCCTTTACGCCAACTGTGGTACCTTAAGCGCCCAAAAAAACGTGTCAGGGCTGAGCTTTTACGCCAAAAGCGAGGGCAGGCCTGTAAATAGATAACTAGTCTTAAGACACAAAATACTGCTGTAACTGGGGAGTTTCGCAAGAATGAAGAGCAAGAGTTTATTAGGCAACATAGGTGTGCAAGTGGTTATTGCCATGATTATTGGCGCACTGGTCGGTTTTATCATGGGTGAAAGCGCGAGCATCTTCGCCCCGCTGGGTACCATCTTTATCCATTTAATCAAAATGCTAGTGATCCCACTGGTACTGGTGTCTATCATCAGCGGCGCCGCTAGCTTAGGCGATAGCCCCTCGGCGGGTAAGATTGGTGTCGGCACCTTCGGTTTCTTTATTGTCACCTCGGGGATTGCCGTGACCTTAGCTTTGGTCATGGGCAATCTGTTTAAACCCGGCGCAGGTGTCGACTTTACCGCCCATAGCAGTAGCGGCCTGATGGAAGTGACCGCCGAGCATGGCGCGCTGCCAGGAGTAATGGACACCTTTATTGGCATGATCCCAACCAATGTGTTCGAATCACTGACTGGCGGAAATATCCTTCAAATTCTAGTATTTAGTATATTTTTCGGTATCGCACTGACCAAGGTAAAAGGCGATGGCGCTAAGCCCATCATGGCGGCGTTAAATACCGTGGTTGACGCCTTTGTGTGGATGATCAACTGTGTGATGGTGATTGCCCCCATTGGGGTATTTGGCTTGATGGCCGATTCCGTCGGCACCTTCGGTTTCGATGCCTTAGAAGTCGTGTTTAAGCTGTTTGCCGTGTTTGTGGCCGCGATTCTGATCTACGGTTTTGTGTTCTTCCCCTTAGTGGTACAGCTGTTTTCTAAGGTATCGGCACGCCAATTTATTTCGGCGATGAAAAAACCTCAGGTGATGGCACTGTCGACGGCATCGTCTATGGCCACGCTGCCGGTGAATATGGAAACCTGCGAAGAAGATCTTAAGGTATCCAAGGCTACCACCGCCTTTGTGCTGCCTTTAGGTGCCACCATCAATATGAGCGGCAACGCGATTTACTATGGCTTAGTCGCCATGTTCTTCGCGCAGATGTACAACATCGATCTGTCGATGACCGCCTATGCCGCGATTATCTTTACCTCTACCTTAGGCGCCATTGGCCAAGCGGGTGTCCCCGGCCCGTCATTTTTAGTGGTCGCTGTACTACTGGCCGCAGGGATTCCAATTGATGGTTTACCACTGTTATTCGCCCTCGACCGAGTGTTTGACATGATCCGCACCGCGCTCAACATCACGGGTGATGCCGCCTGCGCCATCATTATGGATAAGTACACCGCAGAGCCAAGCTCGAACTAACAGCATAAATACATTGATACACCAAGGCTTGAATAGGCTTACTTATTCAAGCCTTTTTTATAGCTAAACCCTCGGGATACCGCATCTTATCCCACTGATTTTGTATCACTTAATGCAGTTTTATGTGATCTTGGCGACGCCTTGGTCTAAGCTCAAACGGCGCCGCCTCGCAATTCGTATTTCTTTATCCGCCAAGCCACACGGACACAGTGCCTTTCTGCGATAATGGCTTAGCTACCATCAGTCCAAAGGAGTGTTGCATTATGTCCGTATTTGCCCCTGCAAGCCCTTTTGCCGACTTTATCTATCGTCATTTCCGCGCCATTCACGCCCTTAAACTCGGCCTCGCCCTGCTGATTGCCGTCACCATTAACGCCATTTGGTCGCCGCCGCATTTCATTTGGAGCATGGTGACCATAGTGATCATTATGATGAGTCTGCCACAGGTGGGCGGCGCAATTGAAAAGTCCCTGCAACGGGCGGTAGGCACCTGTTTAGGCTCGGCTTATGGCGTGATGTTAGTGGCCACTATCGACAGTTATTGGCTGATTATGGGGCTGCTGATCTTAGGGGTCACGCTGATCTGTTTTATCTCGGCGGGGCGCTACAGCTATGCCTATCTGGTGGCAGGATTCACCATTATTATCGTGGTGGGCGATGCGAACCACGATACCTCAGAGGCACTCTGGCGCACGGCGAATATTCTGCTCGGTTGTGTTATCGCCATTCTGGTATCGCTGTTTATCTTCCCGATTAAGGCCAAACAGGACTGGCGCAGCCAGCTCGCCAATGCCATAGACAGTATGGCCAAAGTGCTTACCCAACATCTACAGGCCCCCGCCAACCATGATTTAGACTTTCGCGCCGAACTCGAGGCGGCAATGAAGGCGGTATTAACCCAGAAGAAACTGTTTTTCTCCCTCGAGTGGGAAAGCCAAACCCTGAAAAAACATAAAGTGCTGCTGGCGGAATTAGTCAATAAACAGGTGCGGCTGATCACCCTACTCGAGCTATTACCTTTGAGTCGCTGGCAGGAGGCCGACAAAGAGGCATACCACCAAATCAACCGTGTCGCCGCCGAGCTTACGGCTTATCTTCACAGGCTGAGTGAATTTGTTGCGGGCAAAACAGCCACATTGCCCACACTACCAAATTCATTAGAGCAGGAGTTGCAGCACAGATTACAACTCAGCTTGGCCGCTCAAACGCCAAATTCGGCCCCTTTAGCCAATGAAGTTGCGCAAGGATTTGCCCTCACGGGATACGGCTGGCTTATCTATCAACTCGCCATTGCCGTCGAAGCGCTCTACGCCGATATCGAGATTATCGAAATCGCCTATAGCGGACAAACCGTGTTACATAAAACCGCCAAACCTTCATAGACTGTTACCACGGGGCATGGCAGCAAAAATCACTCACCCGAACCAAGATAAACCCTTGGCAGCCCTTGCACTCGCAGGGGCTTAATGAAAAGATACCGCCCTAATAAAAATTCGATGTGTGGACTGTTTTCATGCGCTTGTTTTCCCCTTCCGTTATCGCCATTGCCTGCTTATCGGCGGGTTCACTATTCACCGCCCAGTTAGCCGTTGCCGCGAATACCGAAGTCGCGCAACCCGAAGTGACAACAACTGGAGCTGCCAACGCTGAAGTTGCCAATGCTGAAGCCGCTAAAACTGACGCGGTTAACGCCAGTGCCGACAGCAGCGCTTCGCCCGCGGCAGAAGCCACTCCCGCAGCCGCAGTGGCAGCGACACCGACTCGCGCCAATACCTTTGTGAATGACGCCATTCTCCCGCCAAGCATCACTTGGCACGGTGGCAGCGAAGCTCTGTTACTCAGCGCCGATAACGAATGGGCGACGCCCTTCGAGCAAAGCAACGGCACCGAAAGCCCAAGCTATGACGATACCATTACATGGCTCGACCGATTGGCGGCCGAAACCACCAAATTGCAGAAAGTCAGCCTAGGTAAGAGCCCTCAAGGGCGCGACATTTGGATGTATGTCGCCAGCAGCGAAGGCATTAACGAATCTGCACGGCTAAAGCAAAACACTAAGCCGACGATTCTGGTGCAGGCGGGGATCCACGCCGGTGAAATCGACGGTAAAGATGCCGGCATGATGCTGCTGCGGGATATCATCAAAGGCGACAAGAGCGACCTACTCGAAAAGGCTAACTTGCTGTTTGTGCCGATGTTTAGTGTCGATGCCCATGAGCGCAGCGGCGAATTTAACCGCGTAAATCAGCGCGGCCCTGTCAATATGGGCTGGCGCACCAATGCCAATAACCTCAACCTGAACCGTGACTACGCCAAAGCCGACACCTTAGAAATGCAGCATATGCTGCGGGCAATCAATGTGTGGCAACCGGATTTGTATATCGATGTGCATGTCACCGACGGTATCGACTACCAGTACGACGTCACCTTTGGCTACAACCTCGCCCAAGGCTTGAGCCCCGCCAGTTTCCGCTGGCTCGAAAATAGCTACCGCCCAGCGGTCGAAGCGGCATTAACCGCCCAAGGTCATATCCCAGGTCCGCTGATTTTCGCCGTCGACAATACCGATATCACTAAAGGCATGTCACTGTGGAACCCTAGCCCACGCTTCTCTAATGGTTATGGTGATGCCCGCCATCTGCCCACCATTTTGATTGAGAATCACAGCTTAAAACCCTTTAAGCAGCGCGTACTTGGCACCTATGTGATGCTAGAGCAAACCCTGAAAACCGTAGGTGACCAAGCGACTAAGTTAAAGAGTGCGATTCAAGAGGATAAATACCGCGCCTCGCCACTGATCACATTAACGTGGAAATCGGCGCCACTGGCTAAAGGCTGGGATTTTAAAGGTATAGATTACAAGCTTGAGCAGAGTCCGATTAGCGGCACCGAGGTAGTGCGCTGGACAGGCGAGCCCAAGCTGTACCCGAACCTACCTGTGATTGCCGAAACTGTGCCCGACATTAAAGTCACTCGCCCGAGTGCTTACTATATTCCCGCCCAGTGGACACAAGTGATCGACCGCTTAAATCTACACGGCATTCGGATGACACGTTTAAGCAAGCCAACAGAGCTTAAATTGCAGCAATACAGCTTGAGCAATCCGGTGTTTAATACCAAGGCGTTCGAGGGACGACTCACAGTGAAGGCCGACTCGACACTGGCCAAACTGACCACCACCTTGCCCGCGGGCACAGTGAAAATCAGCACAGATCAACCCTTAGGCGATCTGGCGATTTTACTGCTCGAGCCACAATCACCGGACTCGTTACTGCAATGGGGCTTCTTTAACCCGATCTTTACCCGTACCGAATACATTGAGGACTACGCAGTAGAGCCGCTGGCCGCCAAGATGCTTAAGGAAGATCCCAAGCTACAGGCGGAATTTAACAAAGCACTGGAAAACCCAGAGTTTGCCGCCGATCCCGAGGCACGCTTACGCTGGTTCTATGAGCGCAGCCCTTACTACGACAATCAATATCTTAAGTATCCAGTCTACCGCAGCCGTTAATCCCGCAGTTAAAAACAGCAAGGATTAAGCAGGCTTACGCGCGCTAATGCTATACACCAAGGGCACCTGTTGCCCTTGATGTGTTAGTACATAACGGCCATCGGCTTGCGCCTCTAGCCCTTCGAAACAGTTATAGGGGCTAAACGCAAACTCGTGGAAGAACTCCAACACTAAGCCAGCCTGCAATAAGGCATTGATCACCTCAGACAAGCTATGGGACCAGCACATTAAGGTTTGCTGCTCATCACCGGCATTCTCGGTATAGGTCCCTTCCTGCTCAATATCTGGCTCACCGCGATTAAAATAGCTATACCCATCGAATAGCTGCTGCGCCGGATGAAACTCGGCCATATAAAACTGTCCGCCGGGCTTTAAACACGCCGCAATGGTCTGCGCCCAGAGTGTTAAGTCCGGCAACCAAACAATCGCACCATAGGAGGTAAAAACAATATCTTGCGGCTCAACCTTGCCCGCCACACTGTAGACATCGCTACAGATAAACTCGGCGGACAACTCAGTCTGCAGCGCCAGCTTGCGCGCCTCAGCAATCGCCACCTCGGATAAATCGACCCCAGTTACCTTTGCGCCCATTCGCGCCCACGACAGGGAATCTAAACCAAAATGACATTGCAGATGCAATAGGCTTTTGCCCGCCACCGCAAGCTCATTTAATTCGATTTCCGTTAAGGAGCTGTTGCCACTCAAAAAGCCTTCAACATCATAAAAATCAGAGGTTAAGTGCACTCGTGTGCGGGCATCCCAAGCGATTTTATTGGTCGTTAAGTAATCCATATGAGTCCTTTCTAGTCATGCGATTAGCCAAGCGGGCTGAATGGACACACGCTAACCGAATAAGTGAGTAATTTCACCACTCTTTGGGGAAAATCACTCATTCAGCGGACATGTCCGCCCACAATCAAGCGGACACATTTTATTTATCTACATGATTATTAATACATTTTAAAATTGGCATAGGATGTGCTAATTCAAGTGATATCAAGTTTATCGCTCATAGCTCAGCACTCAGTCGGTCGTCGAGTGTCGATAACAAGGAAGAAGAAAATGTCACTACGCCCTTTTATATTCACCCTCGGATTTGTCGCCCTCTTTACGGTTGGCGTGTCACTCACTGGCTGCATTATCAATGTGAACGCCGCTGGCATGCCGGATTTAGACCACCAACAACGTGAACTCAGCCTCGATGCTCAAGACCTACAGGCGCTCGTCGCCGAAACAGGTGCAGGCAGCCTTGAAATTATCGGTGTCGAAGGCCTGACCCAAATTAAGCTAGTCGCTGATATCTATAGCAATGACGATAGCAAAGTCATTCTCACCCTCGAGAAAAAGGCCAACAAAGCCCAGCTTAAGGCCGACTTTGAATCCCATAGCAGCTTTAGCAATTACTCACCCTATATCGACCTTAAGTTACAAGTGCCCGCCGGATTAGCGCTGGACATAGACGATGGTTCAGGTGCGATTTTGATCAACAAGATGACGGAGGATATCAAGGTCAAGGATGGCTCGGGCGAACTAGTTATTCATGGCGGCAATAATGTCAGCATCGACGATGGTTCTGGCGCGATTGAAGTCAGCCAAGTCAACGGTAATCTGGCGATTGTCGATGGCTCTGGTGGCATCCAAGTCAATGATATTAAAGGCAGCATCACCATTGATGATGGTTCAGGTGAAATCAACGTCGCCAATGTGCAAAACACAGTCACCATCAACGATGGCTCAGGCGATATCAATGTGGTGAACACTAAGGGCTTAACCATTCTCTCGGCAGGCTCAGGGGATGTGAGCTTCGATAAAATCGATGGCCCCGTCAGTAAACACTAAGCCCGTTAGACCAACAGCGTTACCGCTCCACCAACTTCCCGGCGTAGAGACTGATGTTGCAGTACCCAACCAAATGTCAGTCTTCTACCCACCCCTTTTGCGTTACCGTTCCATGGACATTCTTATGCACTTTATGCCACTAACCCCTTGTAGTGGCATCTTTTTTTGTGCGACCATAAAACTTAAATTTGCGATAACCAGACTTTAACTCCGCGAATTTGTTAAGATAATTCACCTTCCCGCTCGATAGTCACGCAGTATTGCCTGTAAGGTCGAAAATATGGATCAGTTTTCGGAATACCAACAAGAAATTGAATCGCTTTCCCTATCGGATAACCCAAGAGAAATAATGGAAGGACTAGGGGATATTTGTTTTGATGGCGAAACCTTTTATCAGAATGGTAATACAGCCCTCGCTAAACACATTTTCGAGCATATTTACGCCTTAGATGCGCACTCGGACTATTTCTCACACGCCAGATCAGTCGCCAAAACCTTCCTCATTAACCTAGGAGAAATACCCCCCATTTCCCTAGAGGAGACTATTTTACAAATGCAGCATGAGCATGCCGCATTGAGCCAACAGCAGCTAAATCTGTTGATTGCAAAGCGTATTTTTAGGGAATTTAGCCATCATCAAGACGCTATTCGCACCGCGTTGGAGTATCTCAATAAAGCCGAAGCACTCGCGCCTTTGTGCAAAAGCGACCTTCGGTTTAAAACCTTAGTCAGCTCAAATATGAGTGAGTAAAGGGATAGAGTGACAAAATAAATCATTAGAATTTAGAGCCATTTCTCAAAAGAAATGCAAAAACATACCGGAAGAGATCAGCGACCTGAATTCAACAACCCAATTTTAATTAAGTGATAATATGGACATTTCATCTTTTAAGAAATATATAAAGTTAGCACCAGAAAATGTTTCAGAATGGCAGAAGTGGGAAAATTCATTACCTAACTTCGATTCTATATTACCAATATTAGATTATGTCTATAACATTGAGTGGCAGCGAGATGATTGGAAAGCCATAATGTCATTCATTCGGAAAGGTTATGTTGAGCAAAATGAATCATCAGAATTAGTTGACGGGATTAAGCATGTGAATATATTCAACTCCAAAGTTATTAATCTAGAAGTTGATGTCGCCATTTCATTAAATTGCTCTATTGTTCGTTCATTAGAGTCAATCAATTTATGCTCAGATTCAGTCGAATCATTAAGTGTATCCCATGCAAGCAAACTTTCTGAAATTACCGGAAACATCCAGAATTTAAGTTACTTATCTTTAAACAAATGTCAAAAGTTAGATTTTGGCTCTATCATTCCTACGCTTGACAGCGTAAAAATTTTAGACCTCAGTGGAAACTCACAATTGACCAGCATTGACGAATTGCGTGGAAATAAAAATATTTTTGCGTTGTATCTGGTTGAAACTAACGTAATGAAAGCTAAAGAGACAGTAGAAATCTTGGCCTCGATACCAAACTTGAAAAAACTATGGATTAAAGCAAACAAAAAGGAGTTGGCACTTTTAAGAGAAGCTCTACCTGGGATTGTAAATTAAACATAAAAAAGACCGGACTGGTAGTTCGAGAGAAGTTTATCGAGAAAACCACTGTTGAATTTGGATATGTTCATGCAAATAAGATACTCAGAGGTTAACGGGATTAAGCACTGACATGGAAGTGACCGTCCGTGACATGGCCGCTCTTTCACATCCATGTGATCGCGGCATTCGCACTTCCTTATGCAGCAGATGTCACGGTCGAGCCTATAGGGATACTTCTTGTTAAATGAAAGGGCGGCGTGTCACTGGAATGACAGAGCTCAATCATTTTAAGGTGTTAACTTTTTTATTGAGCACTATGCTCAAAAGCTGATTCAATCAACGCCAGCTTTTGACTGCGGCTTAACTTTTTAACCGCAATCTCACGCTTTAGGGCATCACTGCGGGTGCCAACTTGTTCTTGATACATTAGAGTTAATGGCCCTTTACCGCGCAGGTACTTTGCTGCTTTGGGGCTGCTTGATTGATGTTCGTTAAAGCGGCGTGCGACATCTGTGGTTATGCCTGTGTATAAGTGGCCATTGGCGCAGCGGATAAGGTACAGATACCACGTCAAGACTTGTTCTATCTCTGACGTTGCGCCTTGCTCCGAAGTCACAGCTTGCTCAGCTACTTGCGCTTCAGGCTTGCTCGAAAGTTTATATTTGTTAACAACTTGCGCTTGGCTAGCCCCTTTTTGGGGGCTAGCCGAGGGAGTTGAATTAGCGGCTTCAATCACTAAATCGGTCACCCGTTGGTGCCTACTTAGCCATGCCGAGCAAGCTTAAGAAGAAGGCATATTCCTGCGCCGTGTCTTGATATTGGCGATAACGGCCACTCTTGCCACCGTGGCCAGCATCCATATTGACGTCGAATAACAACACCTTATCGTCCAGTTTGTACCATTTATTTTGCACTTCACGCAGTTTTGCTACCCATTTCGCTGGCTCGAAATACTGCACCTGTGAATCATGCAAACCTGTGGTGACCAACAGGTGTGGGTACTCATGGTCGGCAACATTGTCGTAGGGCGAGTAGCTGAGCATATAGTCGAAATAGGTCTTCTCGTTTGGATTACCCCATTCATCGTACTCATTGGTGGTGAGCGGAATTGACTCATCGAGCATGGTCGTGACCACATCCACAAAGGGCACGTGTGCTGCAATGGCAAAGTACTTTTCAGGCGCCATATTAGCAATCGCGCCCATTAATAGCCCACCAGCACTGCCGCCCGAGGCCACCACTTTATTTTTATCGCCATAACCTTCCTCGGTTAAGGCGGTGGTGACATCGATAAAGTCATTAAAGGTATTCTTTTTATTCAGCAACTTACCCGCATCGTACCAAGGACGACCTAACATTTCGCTGCCGCGCACATGGGCGATGGCATATACAAAGCCGCGGTCGAGCAGACTGATAACCGACGACGAAAAGTCAGGCTCTACTGTGTAACCATATGAACCATAACCATATTGGTACAGAGGGTTGGTGCCGTCTTTCTTGAACTTATCCTTACGATACACCAAGGACACTGGCACCTTAGCGCCATCGCGGGCGGTGACAAATAAACGTTCGGCGCGGTATTGGCTGGCATCGAAGCCGCCGAGCACCTGCTCCTGCTTAAGCAAATCGCGTCTATCGGGATTGCTTAAGTGGTACTCATAAATCGCCTCGGGCGTAGTCAGGCTCGAGTAGAAAATCCGTAACTTATCGCTATCTTGCTGGGCGTTAACATCTAAACCGAGCACATAGGCGGGTTCGTCAAAACTCAGCTCAAAGGGCTTTTGACCATTGAATGGCATCACTTTAATGCGCGTTAGGCCATTTTCACGGGTTTGAATCACCAAATAATCCTTCAGCACTAGCTCGTCTTCGATGCGCGCATTGGGATTATGGGCAACCACTTCCTGCCATTTGGACTTATCGGCGGCATCCTTAATCGCCACTTTCATCAAACGGAAGTTAGTCGCCTGCCAGTTGGTCAGGATGTAATAGCTATCGCCCAGCTTAGAGACGCTGTATTCATGGCCTTCTTCCCGCGCGAGCACAGGTTTGAACAGGCTTAGGGGATCATTAGCATCCAACACTGACACTTCGCTGGTTGTGGTGCTCTCGTGGAACAGCACAATTTGCGACTCGTCTAAACTCTTGCCAAGGGAGATGTAGTAAGCATCATCTTGCTCCTCATACACCAACACATCGCGCGATTGTGGCGTGCCGAGTTCGTGGCGATATACGCGGTAACCCAGCAGGGTTTGCAGATCCTTGGCAATATAAAACACATGGCGATTGTCATTGCCCCAAACGATTCGACCCTCTGTGTTTTCAAGCACATCGGTGATCATGGCGCCGGACTCAATATCTTTAAAGTAGATGTTATACACGCGGCGGCTTAACACATCCTCACCGAAGGCCAACATGGTTTCATCTGGGCTGACGCTGACGCCACCTAAACCATAAAACTCATGGCCCTTAGCGCGCTCATTCACGTCCAGCATCATTTGCTCAACCCCGTCACTGCCTTTGCGGGCGATCAGCGGATATTCGCCGCCCTCTTGGTAGCGGCGGTAATAGCTGTGCTGGTGCCATTGGTAAGGCACGCTCGACTCATCGGCCACTAAGCGCCCAGTCAGTTCGTTAAACAGCCCATCCTGCAATGACTTAAGCGGCTTAAAGTAAGCTTGGGTGTAACGGTTTTCGGCATTCAGATGCGCCAAAACCTTAGGATCTTGGCGTTTATCGTCGCGCATCCAGTAGTAATCGTCGGTGCGCGTGACCCCGTGCAAGGTCATCACATGGGGAATTTTTTCCGCAACGGGCGCAGAGACTTGCCCTTTTGGAGTGGAGCAACCGGGTAATAGCATAGCGAGACCTAAAGTAAGCAGCAGAGTGCGCATTTATACGTCCTTGTGACGTTCAAACACCATCGTGGGGCACGACGGCAAGCCAATAAGTTGATGTGCCGGATATGATATACCCAAGCTAGCGCTTGTTGCGAGTTTCCTAAAGATGATGCTGGTTTAAGCTTGGCGGCTAGTTGTGCGCTTGCGCAAACATTGCCCAATTTATGGCGCGATTTTATTGCCATTCCAACTAAATAGGCGCAACATAACCGCGTTTTTAGGCCAAGGCCTAACAACAATTCTCAGGGCGGGGTGAAACTCCCCACCGGCGGTAAATAGTGGCGTGAGTCGTTTTCACTCCCACTAAAGCCCGCGAGCGCCCGAACGCAATTTCGGGGTCAGCAGATCTGGTGACTTAGCTTGTCTCGTTTTGGTTAACGCCTATCGAGCGCTACTATTCCAGAGCCGACGGTAATGGACTGTTTGCATACATTGCAACGGTACTGAGTCCGGATGGAAGAGAATGTAAGACAACATTAGGATGCAGGCGCTTCGTTTCAGCCAATGAGCGAAAGCCATCGTCATCTGAATGTTAGCCTCATATTTTGCAATTGCCGACGTAAGCCATTGAGCTTAAATGGGTCTATTGCTACAGCTCAATCCCCATTGGGGTAAAAGCTGTATTTCTGCACGCCCTGATTCTGGAAATTCCCATGTCGTATTTTTGAAGGATATTAACCATGAATCAGTCTTTACTTGCTCCTTTTGGTACTGCTATCGAACGCGTTGAAGCGGGTCTTGAAGCCCTGCGACAAGGCCAAGGTGTGTTGGTCGTTGATGACGAAGATAGAGAAAACGAAGGCGACTTAATTTTTGCCGCCGAGTCACTGACCAATGCGCAAATGGCCATGCTGATCCGCGAATGCAGCGGTATTGTGTGTTTGTGTTTACCAGATGAAAAGGTCAAAGCCCTCGAGTTGCCACCTATGGTCGAAAACAACTCGAGCCAATATGGCACCGCGTTTACCGTGAGTATCGAAGCTAAAGTGGGTGTTACCACTGGCGTTTCGGCTGCGGATCGCGTCACCACCATTAAAGCCGCTATTGCCGACCATGCTAAGCCGAGTGATTTAGCTCGCCCAGGCCATGTGTACCCACTGCGCGCCCAACCCGGCGGCGTATTAACTCGCCGTGGCCATACCGAAGGCACTATCGATTTAATGCAACTGGCCGGACTCAAGCCTGCGGGCGTGTTATGTGAAGTCACCAATCCCGATGGCACTATGGCGCGTCTGCCAGAAATTATCGCCTTTGGTGCAGCGCACAATATGCCAGTGCTGACGATTGAAGATATCGTCGTTTACCGTAAGTCGTTATTAGCCAACGTTGGCTAATTAACCCCACAAGCGGAATTCGATTTAAAGGACGTCGGCCCTGCCCACGTCCTTTTTTATTGGCCAATTATCCTTGGCACAAAATCTTAGCTTTTGTATCAAATCCCATCGGATATCACAGACAGGCAATTTATTTGTTTGCTAGGTGAGTAAATACACTAATAAAAATAGTATGTTAGTTATATATAATAAATAACTGAATTTCGTGAGCTAGATTAGATATCCATAAACTAGGGGTCGCGACCCTCTTGCTTCTATGTTAAATATCCACACCCAGTGTCTGGTTTTTTTCGCTTTCAACATATCAAGGTTATGCCTTGATTTTTTATGTCTCCAACCAGGCAAAAGTAGGAGTAAGTTTACATGCCATCCACGCTACAGCATCTCAGCCTGAAGCAGAAGTTGATTCTGTTTTCACTGCTACCTTTGCTGATGATGAGTATTTTTGTGTTGTCGCGGATGTATGTGCTAGTGAAGGAATATCGCTCCGCCAATCAGAATCACTTGGCAATCCAAGCGACCGCCCAAACCACTGAACTACTCTACCAACTGCATAACGAATATGGCCTCAGCGCCCAGCTTTCAGCCCCCGCGCTCCCCCAAGAAGAAACTCGCCTCCTACAGCAGCAACAGATTACATCCAATGCCTTAGACACCCTGCTCAACGGCTCAGCCTTAAGCAACTTGATGTCCGCATTGGGTCGCAATCAACTCGCCGCCGTGCAGTTGCAGGAGCAGCTCAATACCCTGACACTGCTGAGCCATAAACTGGCTTCGGGTCGCCAAGAGGCTTTAGACCAACATCCCAAGGCATTTATCGATTTATACAACCAGTTCAACACTGAATTGGTCAAACTTATCCAGCAATTACAGCTACAAACCAGCAATATCAGCCAATCTAGGGCCTACACGGATTTACTCAATATACTCATGGTGCAACAGCTGGCGGTAAAAGAGCGCGATGCAATTAATCGGATGTTACAGTCGCAGACGCTGAGCATTAACGACTACCGCGCGATCAGCACCATAATGTACGAATATGGCCAAGCAGTTGAACATGCGAGCAATGCCTCGATTTCCGACCGCCAATCCTTAATACGCAAGGTACAAACCTCCCCCGAAAACCTGCGTATCCTCAAGATAAGCCAACGCATCGAACAGCAAATCCGCGTCAGTACCTTAGTGCAAAATATCAATGCCCATTTAGGCTACGGTGGCTTGATTGACAGTTTTCAAGACTATTTGATTAAGGGAAACAGTGCCGCGCTGGAACGATTTACTAAGGCGCTATCGATTATTCAGCTCAATCTCGACGAGTTAAATCATGAGATCCGCAATATTCCTGATCTTAAGCCTGCGGTAAAAACCATTGAGGACAGCATAGATCAATATCAATTCTGCATGACCCAGTTGCAGCAGTTGAAGCATCAACAGCTCTCACTCGAAGAAATCAGCGCCCTTATCCAAGTGGATGATCAGGATCTAAGTGCCGCCATCAATAAATTGCTTATGCCGCCACATCCCGTCAGCAGCAAGCACTGGTGGTCACTCACCAGCGATAGGATCAATAAGTTGCACGCCATCAGTGATGAAATCACCGAAAAAATGGCTCATCAGAGTGAGGTTGAGCAGACTAAGTCACTCAGTTTGCTCGGGTTATATCTATTCTCCGCGATTTTTACCGCGGCAATTACCCTCTGGCTCGGCCGCAAAATCATTCGTAGCTTTATGGTCAAAATCACTAAGATTGCCAATGATATGCAGCAAATGGCCGCCGATCCGCTGCTCAATATCAATATCGATGCCTCAGGCACCGACGAGCTGGCCCGCATGGCACAAGCCATGAATCGGATGATCAGCGAGCGCCAAAAGGCCAACCATGCGCTGAGTCGCGCCGCCGCCGTATTTAACTATTCCGCCGAAGGCATTATGGTCACGGATGCCGATAACCATATCGAGTTGATTAACCCGGCCTTTAGCCAGATCACCGGCTATAGCCTCGAAGAGGTGAAGGGCCGCAGCCCCTCGATTTTAAGCTCGAATCGCCACCCGCATCATTACTACACCGCCATGTGGGAAGCACTGCATAAAGAGGGCAAATGGGAAGGCGAGATCTGGAATAAACGTAAAGATGGCCAAGTGTATCCCGAGTACCTCGCCATTACTGTGGTGCGTAATGAACAGGGCGAAATAATCCAACATATTGGTTTATTTATGGATATCAGTAAGCGCAAGCAATACGAACAAGACCTCTGGTATCAGGCAAACTTCGACACCTTAACTGGTCTCCCCAACCGTAAGCTGTTTAACGAGCGCCTGCAGCATGAAATCCAACTCGCCCAACACGACTCCCGCAAGCTGGCGATTCTGCTGATCGACTTAGACCAATTCAAATATATCAATGATGTACAAGGCCATGCGACGGGCGATCTCTTGTTGCAAGACGTGGCTAAGCGGCTGGAAAATATTGCTGGTAAGAACGACTTTGTCGCCCGCATCGGTGGCGACGAATTTGTGCTTATCCTCCCCCGCGTTACCAATGAGTTCGCGATTGAACATATGGCGAGCCGGATCATTGAAACCTTAGCCGCGCCCTTTAACTTAAATGAGCGGGAAATCCAGATCTCCGCCAGCTTCGGCATCGGCGTCTACCCCGAGGACGGGCTCGATGTGAGTTCGCTGACCCGCAATACCGAGATGGCCATGTATCAGGCCAAAGATGCTGGGCGGAATAACTTTAAGTACTTTACCTCCGGCATGAACCAAGCCATGTTTGCCCGCATGGAGCTGGAACAACGACTGCGCCGCGCCGTGGCACAGGATGAATTTACCCTATTTTATCAACCGATTGTCGATATGAAGACGGGGCAAATTTGCAGCGTTGAGGCGCTGATCCGCTGGCAAGATCCCGACTTAGGGCTGATCCCGCCAGACCAGTTTATCGCTATCGCCGAAGAGACAGGGCTTATCGAACCTATGGGCGAATGGGTGCTCAACCAAGCCATGCACGATTTAAGACAATGGCAGCATATGGGGCTCAACCTGAATGTCGCCATCAATGTCTCCAGCCGTCAGTGCATAAACACCCGGGGTATCGGCTTCGACCAAGTGTTGCAGGAATGCTTTAACCGTCACCATATCAATCCTAGAAACGTGCATATCGAGATCACCGAGAGCATGCTGATGGGTGATGCCAGCCACTGCTTAAGCACCCTCGAATCCATCCGCCACTTAGGCTCGCAGATTTATATAGATGACTTTGGCACTGGCTATTCATCATTGAGTTATTTGAAGAAATTCCCAATTTCGGTCATCAAGATTGACCGCAGCTTTGTCGAGCACGCCCTCGAAAACTGTTCTAACGCCAATCTGGTCAAGGCCATTGTGATGATGGGGCAAAGTCTTGAGATGGAGCTTGTCGCCGAAGGAATCGAAACCGAGGCCCAATGGAAGTTTTTGCGTGACTTAGGCTGCCACTATGCACAAGGCTATTTACTCTCGAAACCGCTGCCATTCGATGAGATAACCCCATTACTCGGCCAGACCTTGCCGAAAATGTTGCACTTAGAGCAGCGTGAGAAATGCGTAAACAGTTGATATAAAGGCTCATTAAGCTGAATGATCGCCAACAAAAAAGCAGCCTAGGCTGCTTTTTTATCATCACAATGGCTTAGGCCTGTGGCTGGCTTTGGGGGTTCATAATGCTCTCACCGCCCTTTGATGCCAACTTAGCTAAATCTTTATCGATAAAGAACAGTGCTTTACCATCTTCGCCCACTAAACGGATCTTATCGACGATCGACTTAAACAGCTTTTCTTCTTCGTGCTGCTCGGCGACATACCATTGCAGGAAATTGAAGGTCGAATAATCTTGGTTTGAAAAGGCTGCATGGGCCAAGGCATTGATCTTACTGGTGATCAATTGCTCGTGTTCATAGGTCAGCTCGAATAACGCCAGCAGTGAATCAAACTGCGACTGCGGCGCTTCAATTGCACCCAGTAGCGGTAAGCCGCCAGTTTCGCTCACATAAGTGAACAAACGACGCATGTGGCCCATCTCTTCATCCGCATGTTCGCGCATAAATTTTGCTGCGCCTTCAAAGCCTTGATCTTCACACCATGCACTCATTTGCAGGTATAAATTAGAGGAGAAGAACTCCATATTAATTTGTTCATTCAACTTTTCGATCATGGTTGCAGACAGCATAGTTAATCCTCTTGGGCATTAGAACTGAAATCTTGGCACACATTGTCATGAAGGGCGTCGCCAAAAGCAACAAAATTTACCTTTGTTTATTGAGCTAAGTTAATGATTAGTTGATAAAAATGATTTTCATTTGTTCACAGACTCGCGTTTAGCGCCGCCTGAGCTGTAGTGCAAAATCACAAAGTAGAAGGATTCACCTTAGGCAACACTTAAGGGGGAAACTGTCTGACAAATCACATAAACTCCTATGCAGATCATAGCCAAGCAAGCACAGCGTGGCATAATAGCCCCCATATTTGCCCAATCTTTTGCCCATAAGGAAGACCCGATGTCCGTGAAAGCCGATCCTTGTTCGCAACCTAGCTTAATGCATCCAGATCAAGCCATTCCCCTTCTGCTTGAGCAGGTTAGCCCAGTGTCAGACACCGAAGTCGTTACTCTTCCCCACGCGCTTGGCCGCGTTTTAGCCGAGGATTTGGCCTCTTGTATCGATTTGCCGCCCTTCGATAACTCTTCGATGGACGGCTACGCCTTTCGCTTTGCCGATTTAGCGACTGACACCAATCAAACCACGCTGACACTGATTGGCAGTTCCTTCGCGGGCCATGGTTTTGAAGGTGCAATCACCCCTCACTCCTGCGTGCGCATTATGACGGGCGCGCCGGTGCCAGCGGGTTATGACACAGTGCAAATGCAGGAAGAGACCCAAGCACAGGGCAACCAAATCCAAATCAATCACCCTAAGGCTAAGGGTGCCAATGTTCGCTGCCGTGGTGAAGAATTGCGACAAGGCACCAAAGTGCTGAAAGCGGGCATCGAAATTAAAGCCGCAGAACTTGGCGTACTCGCCACCATTGGCGTGAGTCAGGTGCGGGTTTACCGCCAACTCAAAGTGGCGTTTTTCTCCACAGGCGATGAACTACGCCCCGTGGGCAGTGACTTAGCGCCGGGACAAATTTACGATTCGAACCGTTATTCCATCCAAGGTTTACTCAGCCGCGCCAATGTGGAATGGCTGGATTTAGGCGTGATAGCCGACGACCCAGAGGCGATTCGCCACGCATTTCGCCATGCCGCAAGCCAAGCGGATATGGTGTTAACCTCGGGCGGCGTCTCGGTCGGTGAAGCTGACTTCACCAAACAAATACTTGATGAGGAAGGCAGAATCACCTTCTGGAAACTCGCGATTAAACCGGGTAAACCCTTCGCGATGGGACGCATAGGCAAGGCAGTATTCTGCGGTTTACCGGGCAATCCAGTCTCATCCATGGTGACCTTCTACAAGTTGGTGTGGCCAATCTTAAATAAGATGCAGGGCTTAACCCCGAAAGCGCCACTGATGTTGTCCGCCACCCTGACAACCCCAGTGCGTAAACAGCCCGGCCGCGTCGAGTATCAGCGCGGCATTTTATCCCGCAATGCACAGGGCGAATCGGAAGTGGCCATCACGGGCAGCCAAGGTTCGGGCATGTTGACCTCTATGAGTCTGGCGAATTGTTTCGTGCTGCTGGAGCAATTCCAAGGTGACACCCCTGTGGGCACGCAAGTGACGGTTGAACCTTTTAATTCAGTGCTCTGCTAAGGTGCGCCTCGATGAATGAACAACTAGAGATCCTCAGCGACGGTGAACTCACCCGCTACAGTCGCCAAATCTCAATCAAAGCGATGGATATCGATGGCCAAGAGCGCTTAAAACTCGCCAAAGTCTTGATGATTGGCGCCGGCGGTTTAGGCTGCGCGGCGGGGCAATATCTAACCGTTGCGGGCATTGGCGAGCTAACTTTAGTGGATTTCGATACGGTCGAACTCTCTAACCTGCAGCGCCAAGTACTGCATCAGGATGCCACTATCGGCCAACCTAAGGTCGAGTCGGCCAAGCAGAGCCTTAATCGGCTCAATCCTCACGTTAAAATCAATACCATCAATGCGGTATTGGATGACCATGAGATCGATGCCTTAGTCGCCGGCCACAGTATCGTGGTCGATTGCACCGACAATGTGAGTGTGCGTGAACAGTTAAATCAGAGCTGTTTTAAGCACAAGATCCCACTGGTCTCGGCCGCCGCGATTCGTATGGAAGGCATGGTCACCGTCTTCGACTATCAAGCACAAACGCCTTGTTATCATTGCTTTAGTTCACTCTTTGGCGAGCAGCAACTCAGCTGTGTCGAGTCGGGCATTCTCGCCCCCGTGGTGGGCATGGTCGGCTGCTTACAGGCCGTCGAAGCCATTAAAGTTATTGCGGGAATGGGCAAAACACTCGCCGGACGAATATTGATGATCGATGCCATGACCATGGAATTTCGCGAAATGAAACTCCCTAAACAACCCCACTGCAAGATTTGTGGTGAGTAACAGAGTAACCTTCACCACTTAGCACGCTTTATACAATTAAGGATATAAAAATCAATGGATTCTGAAAACAGCGTATTCGACCGCCGTACAACCGATGACACTATCATAGGGGCGGGACTTTATAATTTAGTGATTGGCTTAACCCTGCTTTGGGGTTTTGCCGTGAACTATATGATGGTCAGCCATATCGACCCCGAAGCGATTGCCAGCGTTAACCCGTGGATTTTCTTTATCGGTTATTTCGCCTCCTGTTTCTTCGGTATTTATCTGTTCCAACGCTCCAGCAATCCCCTCGTCAGCTTTATCGGCTACAACTTTGTGGTCGTGCCCTTCGGTTTGATCATTAATATGGTCGTCAGCCAGTACGACCCCGAGCTGGTGACCGAAGCGATTCGGATAACGGGCCTAGTGACTATCGCCATGATGTGTTTGGGGACGCTGTTTCCGGCCTTCTTCCAAAAAATTGCTGGGGTGCTGACTATGGCACTCTTACTGGTGATAGTAGTTGAACTGATTGAAATATTTATCTTTAATACCCATCACGGTATTTTAGACTGGATAGTTGTGGTTATTTTCTGCGGCTATATTGGCTACGACTGGGGGCGCGCGAATCAGATCCCTAAAACCGTCGATAATGCCGTCGACAGCGCCGCCGCGTTATACATGGATATCATCAACCTATTTCTGCGCATCCTGCGGATTTTAGGACGTAAATAAGTCACTCAACGACAAGGAAAACAGCATGAAGTTAACATCACCACTGTTAATCGGCCTGATTATGTGCGGCAGCTTAGCCGGCTGCGGCGACAAAACCGAGCCTGCAACCCAAGCGCCAGCCGAAGTAAAAACTGAAGCTAAAGCAGCGACTAAAGTGAAAATAGCCAATCCAGCCGCCGAATATTGCGTCTCACTGGGCGGCACCTCGGAAATCCAAAAGACTGCTGAAGGTGAACAGGGTGTCTGTACTTTGCCAAGCGGTGAAAAAATTGATGAATGGGCGCTATTTCGCCGTGACCATCCACAGGAAAAAGCCCAGTAATTGAGGCTGCATAAAACAACAGGCGCACTCGGCGCCTGTTGTTTTATGTCCCGCTAACTATCTGATTTCGCCACTGCAAACGTTTAGCCTGCGAATGGAAACTCCATGCGAGCACCCGAGTGACCTTATTGCCCTGCTGCATCTCGATGGTTTTAACGGTATCGACACCTAACTTTTCCAAAGCCTGATAACAGGGCTTTAGATTCTCCTGCTTCGACACTAAGCTGGTAAACCACAAACACTGCTCGGCAAATACTTGGCTCTCGCGGATCATAGTGGCTAAGAATTGCTTTTCCCCCCCTTGGCACCATAACTCCGCCGCCTGACCACCAAAGTTTAAGGTCGCGCTGGTCGCTTTAGGCTGCTCACCACGATTAAGTTGCAGATTACGCACCTTACGCAGCGAGCCTTCACTCGCTTCTTTTAACGATCCATGAAAGGGAGGATTGCACAGGGTTAACTCAAAGCGATCAGAAGCTTGAATGATCCCCTTAAAGACCGCCTTGTCATCCTGCTGCCGCCTTAAGGATAAGTGCCCCTGCAAACTCGGGTTATTGTCGATAATCCGCTGCACATTGGTAAGCGACTGAGGATTAATATCCGAGGCGACAAACTGCCAGTCATACACTTGATGCCCTAAGATGGCGTAAACACCATTCGCCCCAGTGCCTATATCTAAGGCACGGATTGCCGCAGCGCGCTTAACTTTGCCGCCCTCAAATAACAGATCGGCCAAGTAGTGCAGATAATCGACCCGTCCAGGGATTGGTGGGCACAGCGCGCCCTTGGGAATATCCCAAAATGCCAGCCCATAATGATGTTGCAAGAGGGCCGCATTCAGAGTTTTTACCGCCAAGGGATCGGTAAAATCGATCGATAAGGCGCCATAAGGTGTGGGCCGAACAAAGGCTTTTAGCTTAGGGTAACTCGCCATCAGTACCGGAAAGTCATAGCCATTAATATGCAAATTACGTGGATGTAGGCGCTTCTTCTCGCCGGGCTTTACTTTGGGCTTGCTGGCCGTTTTCGGTTTCGCAGTTTTGGGTTTGGCTACCGATTTTGGCGTGTTTGGCTTACCTCGTTTACCTGCGGATGACGTCGCGGGTTTTGCGGCAGTTTTAATGGCGGGTTTAGGCATAATGACTTATCAACAAGGGCGGGCTGAACCAAAGTTCAGCCCTTAGCATAGTGGCGAGATTAATCGTAAAGATAAGAGGTAAACAGCAGGTTGACCACGAGAGGTTTACCCGCTTCTTTGGTCAGCAGATTATTCACCATATCGAAGCACTCACGGCGGATTTCTTCGCGGCCAGTGAGGGACTTAATCTTTTCTTCGGCCTGATTACCCAGCACTTCGATAATCGCGGCGCGCAGCAGCGGGTCATGGCGCTCGAGGATGACGAGATCATCGGGATTTTTCACCATCAGCTCGACACTGATCTTCACAAACCCCAGCTTCTTGCGGTTTGAAATATAGTTAGTCACGATTTCGGGTTCGAAACCGTAGTAAGCGTAATCTCCAGCGGGAGCCGCTTCTTTCTCGTCGGCCGCATATGCACTCAATACAACACTGAATAAGATCAGGCAGGCTGATAATAATTTTTTCATCGCGGTTTACAGCTCCCTAAAAACAATAATGGTCAATGGAAGAAACTTCCCAATCTATCTGGTAGACTGCCGACGTTTGCTTATATTGTAACGAGTATTTAATGAGTGTGACCAGCTTAAGCTTTCCCTATGGCGAATCTATTCAATGGTTTTGTGCCGATAACGCCAAAAACCTTCCCTCTTCTCCCCTCAAAGAATGGTTACTGGCGCCGGGAAGCCTGACTCAAAAGCTCAAGGGCTGTTGCGATAAGTTCGAAGTCAAAATCCTCGGTGAAGGCCAATGTGCCCCGCTCGAAGGCGAATACCCCAAGCAAAACGCCGTTTGGGTGCGAGAAGTGTTACTCTGCCTCGATTCCGTGCCTTGGGTATTTGCTAGAACCTTGATCCCGCAGTCTTTATTATCGACCCGCCAAGCTGATTTTTTAGGCCTAGGAACACGTCCACTCGGTGAATTATTGTTTAGCCAAGACAGTTTTGTGCCCGGTCGCATCGAAATCGCCCGCTTTACCACCGACAGTCGCCTCGCCCAACTCGCCCAAAGCTTAGCGCAAAACGTCGAACACGAACTCTGGGGACGCCGCCGCTATTTTCACCATGACGAGGAGGAAATGTTTGTCAGCGAAATGTTCCTCCCAGCCGCAGTACAAGCTATGGCTAGGCTACAACCCTAACCTCTAAGCTAAAACAAAAATGCCTCTATATCAGAGGCATTTTTCGTTAGCACATCCGCTTATTGACGCTGGCGGCGCCACGCAAAACCACCGAGCAATATCAGGCTCAACCAGCTAAGGCTGCCACCACCGCCGCCACTCGACGTTTCAGTAGGCGTCGTTGGTACCGTCACGGTAACGCTTGAGCTGCTGCTTGCGGTAGCGTTTTGAGTATCTTTGACCGTCAGCGTGACAGTGTAAGTGCCCGCGCGAGTGTAAGTGTGGGTTGGCGATGCCGAAGTGCTTGAGGTGCCATCGCCAAAGTTCCATGTATAACTTAGGCTACCAACGCCACCTGCCGAGGTGTTGCTAAAGTTCACCGTAAGCTGGTTGGCACTGGCACTAAAACCAGCGGTTAAGGGCAAGCTCACCACAAACGTTTTAGTGGCAGTCGCGATTGTGCCTTTGGCATCGGTTACCGTTAAGGTCAGTGTATAGGTTCCTGCATTCGCGTAGGTATAAGTCGCCGACGCTGAAGTACTGGTCGCTCCCGCAACACCAAAATCCCAAGCATAAGTGTATGCGCCTTCGCCACCATCAACCACAGCAGCCACAGTAGCAGTTAAGCCACTTTGACTCAGATTGATTGCCGCCGTTAAGGGAGCTAACGCAGGATCGGCATTCGCATTGGCTAAACGGATCACCGCAGTGCTGTTATCACTGGCTTGAGAGACCACTTGCATCGTCAAGCCCAGCTTTTGCAGCACCATCCCCGACTGTGGTTGGAGCGGTGCACTGTAATCGAAACTATCGTCAAACAGACTCATAGGTTCGAGGTTAGTGTCGCCAGTGTAAGCCGTTTGTCTGACTAGGCTAAAGGCCGCATCACGGATTTGTACATCGGTAGAATTAGTGCCAATCATATTCTGATCCGCATCAATCACGCCTATTAAGCTTCGGCCGGGATGATCAGACACATTGTTATCGTAGTAACTAAAATCCTCTAACCACAGGAGTACGCCTGGATCAAAACCTTCACTCTTTAATCCGGCATCGACACCATTGTGACTGCGTAACTGAATAAGATAACGGGATGCAGGGCCTGGACGGGTGTCGGTAATACGATTGTAACCTGCCAGAGTGGCTTGACCAGCAACCTCGGCATTATCGGCATACAGCTCAGTTACACCTTGCTTGATACTGATATTGTCTATAGTAATACCTGATTCACTCACCCCTTCATCGGTCACATAGTTCAATTCAATCGTCACAGCTTTGCCTGCGTAGGCTGATAAATCATATTCCAACCCCACCCAAGCATCACTGCCTACTGCTGTCGAAATACTCGATGATTTACCCGTAATAATATGTCGAGCGCTGTTAATCGCGTTGACGGGCTTAGTGTAATTGCCCGCAATCGCCACACCGTTCACTTTGACCTGCATATAGTCGTAGTCGGCTTCAATCTCCCAACTCGCCTGCATCGCAAGCGTGAATTTTTCACTCGTCGACGGCAAATTTGCCGTAAAGCTCATGCTGTTGCTCAGCATGTTTCCTTGGCCAGAATAATACTGGTAACTCCCTTGATAGGGTGCTTTAAAGGCAATTTGTGCAGCGGGGAGAGGAATCGATATCTGGTTTACTACGTCTTGATTTGACGCCTGATTCAGTGTCACTTCCATGCCAGATCTAGGAATACTGTCTAAGCTGATTTCACGCTCATTCAGCCATTTACCTTTATATTTTTTCTGTAAATAGGAACGCGCGTAGGGGCTAAAACCGCTAGGTTTAGTACCCGCAAGAGCGCCAGTCCAGCTACCCGAAGACATTAAAGACCAAGCACCCACGGGAGAACCATCTTTATTGGTGTTCTCCGTCGTGTCATATTCATCGGGCAAGCCCAGATCGTGGCCAAACTCATGGGTACAGACCCCTGTCGCCGCATCGATTGGTTGAATGGTGTAACCGAAGAGTTTTTTGGTCGACCCAGGTAGGCTATAACCTTGCGTGCTCTGGTCAACATAATAACGGTGTGACCAAATCGCGTTGTCCCCTAATTTACCGCCGCCAGTTTCTTCACCAATACTGGAGTGGAAAATCATCACATGGTCAATAATGCCATCGGGTTCATCTAAATTGCCGTTATTATTTAAATCGTATGGATCTTCAATATCATAGGTTGCGAGTTCCGCCGCCGACATATTGACAACCGCTTGGCTCACCGCCTCTTTAACCAGCTCAGTCACATTAGCATCACTCCCCCTACCAGCATTATTGGCGCCATAGTAATCGGCATTTTGGCTTGCTGTGTACCAACCTTTCACGTCGCCAGTAAAGAAGAAAGTCTTGCCTGAAACGGCTTGGTAATATTGATAGGCGGAGTCTAAGGTCTGACCTTGCGGGCCCGTAAAGCCAGTGGTGGAGAAGAGTAAATTTTTATAGTGAGACGCAGGGTAACTTGAGTAATACATGTCGGTATCACTCGCCGTCAAACCATTGTTGCTATACTTTAAATCAGGAAAATCAATCAGTACGGTTAATACTTTCACCGTTTTGGTCACGTCTGCATCCGCTAACACCCGCTGTGCGGGTGCGCGCATCATCGCTGTCGATTTTACTTTCTGCAGTCTGTCATGTTCGGCCTCAATCACCATTCTCGGCTCTTTGGGCTGAGCTAGACTGGCACGGGCAATATAGGCTTCAACGGCCGCTTGCTTAACGCTGTCGCTAGCATCGGCGGAGACTTCACCCCGCTTGATCAACCAATAAAGGATCCTTTCTTTATTAATGACACCCGCATCCGCTGGCGTATGATTGGGCGCCGCAATACTTGCGCCACTCAGCAAGGCCAACATCAATCCTAACGCTGTGATACTTTTTGAACTTCGCATTACTCTTCCTTCCGTCACAATGTGCGCTGTAACCAAGCTATTTTTAAAGGCTAGTGCCAATTTGCTCTGTGGCAAGTTTGTTTTTAGCGGCTCGCGGTGTTGAATATATTCCCCGATTTTCGTGGGATGCAAAAACATATCAGGACCACTTTAATGTAACAACTTGATACATTCAGGAAGGAGATTCTTTTTTACGTTTTGTCAGCTGTTATTCAGCAAACCCGCTTGATAGCCATTTAGGCATAAAAAAACCGCATCAACAGTGTCAATGCGGTTCTTGCAACACATAGCAGGGTTTAGCTGGCGGTTTTCATATAATTTGAAACCCCATCGAGGAACATTTGCACCGATATCATTACCAGTACCATCCCCATCAAGCGCTCAACGGCCGTTAGTCCTTTTTCACCCAACATGCGGGTAAAGAGCTTATAGAACATTAGGATAACCGCACTCGCTCCCCAAGCTGATACTAGCGCTATCGTCCAGTCACCCATGCGAGTGCTGTCGGTGTGCGCGAGTAAAATAAGCGCAGCCAGAATCGATGGCCCCGCCATCAACGGAATGGCCATAGGGACGATAAAGGGTTCCTCTCCCGCCGCGAGACCCACCACACCGCCCGGCTGAGGGAAAATCATTCGAATGGCGATCAGGAATAGAATAATCCCGCCAGCAATGCTGACGGACTCAGAACGTAGATTTAAGAAACTTAAGATGGCTTCGCCGGCATACAGGAAGGCCAACATGATCAATAATGCGAAAATCAGCTCACGGATCAAAACCCTACGACGCTTTTTCGGGTCGATATGCCTTAAAATCGACGCGAAAATCGGTAAATTACCGAGGGGATCCATAATCAAAAACAACATTACCGCAGCAGAAAATATATCCATTTAACGTTATCAACACCCAAGCCAACATGAGTCGATATTGTATAACTTTTTCGCGTTACAGATGTGAAAAATTATCTATAAAATTCCTAATGATGGCCCTAAGCCAGCATGCCATTGTCAATTTCCCCCCCGACAAATACCAAGCGCACTGAGATTACGCCCTCAAGCATTAAAGGGATTTCTGCGCCTGCAATGAGAGGTAAATGTCACTTTAGTAAATTGCCAGTAAGGCGCTGCTCATTTTGATTACAACTGGTATACTATGGCGTTTTTTCAGCAAAATTCGTGGAATCCATGCTCTATCTTCTCGCTAGCTGTATCGCACTATTAATCGGGCCACTGTTTTATCGCTACTTTTCATCGGGCAGCGGCTTACAGAAGGGACTCGATGGCTTTATCTTCGTCTCTTTAGGCGGGCTAGTGCTGATCCATATTTTGCCTGAATTGCTCGAGCATGGCGGCCTATTGGCCATCGTCTTTGTCGTCCTCGGCCTCTGGGGACCGACAGCCAGCGAACGCTTATTCCATCGCTACTCGGAGATCACCCATAATCTGACCCTATCACTTGGGATTGGCGGTCTTTTACTGCATACCATCACAGATGGTGGCGCTATGGTGCTGGCGCAGCAAGATGGCAATTCCAGCCTATTGGCGCTCGGGGTGATATTGCACCGACTACCTGTGGGTCTCGCCATTTGGTGGTTACTCAAACCTCAAGTCGGCACCCGTTGGGCGAGTTTAGTATTAGTCGCCATGATGCTGCTCACAGGCGTGGGTTATTTCGCGGGCGAACAATTATTATCCCAACTCAGTTTAGATAATACCGTTTATTTACAAGCCTTTGTGACAGGTTCAATCCTGCACGTCGTGCTGCATCAACCCCATGGTCAACACGACACCGATAAGCAAGGCCAGTATGAATATCAGGCCGGTATCGGCAGTTTACTGGGGATTGGATTATTGATGGTGCTGTTACTGATGGATTCGGGCGGCCATGAACATGCCCACCACGATCACAGCACCGAACAGCTCACCACTTGGTTAATGACCATAGCACCGGTACTTTTACTCAGCTATGCCGCGGCCGCGCTGCGATTCCAACTAGGGTTAACTCCGCAGGATAACAGCCTCGCTCGCCGTTGGTTCCAACGCTTAGCGGGCCCAGAGGCGCTTGTGCTCACCGCGCTACTACTTGGCCCTTGGCTGGCGCTATTCCAACTACTCGTGGTGTTTATTATGAGTGCTTATATGGCCCATGCACGGGTCGAGATAACCGATCCCCACAGCAAGTTGCCCAACAATGCGCTGCGCTTCGGCTTTGCCCATCTGGTTGATCGCAGTGCCCCTTGGGTGCTCCTCAGCCTAGTGCTAGTCAATCTGATCGGCCATCCTTCGGTACCGTTAAGCAATCCTATGCTGCAGATTGCCGTACTCTTGTTGGTCTTTTTACCTATGCGCTTCTGTAATTTAGGTGCAGCAGTACTGTCGATTGCCCTCGCCTACAGCGGCTGGAGCCCTATTGCCATCATACTGCCTCTGATTGCAGCGCCCGTACTGAACATCGCCCAACTTAAACTTATGAGCTGGCCACAGCGCGGTGTTTTACTGGCGATAATTGCCGTCACCCTCGTTGCCGCTATCAGGTTACCTATGTGGTTCTCTTTAATCACCTTGCCTGAGGCGATTAACTTGGCCGCCTTGCTGGTTCTATCAGGCTTATTTGCCGCGAGCTTACTGCGCCTAGGGCCACGTAAGTTCTTACGCCGCTTGATGATGTTAAAACCGGCTAGCCATGGTCATAAGCACGGCCATGACCATGCACACGCGCATGCCTCGGTTGCAGAAAGCCCCCATAGTCACGGCCATACACACTCTCATTCACATCAGAGTGGCGGCCACAGCCATAGCGATGCAAATAAGCACCATCACTAGCACTGTTCATTTGATCACAGACAGGCTAAGTTAATCCTACTCCTAGGATAAATTTAGCCTGTTATGTGCATACTCTTTGTCGCCCTTAAAACTCATCCCCAGTATCCGCTGATCATTTGCGCCAATCGGGATGAGTTTCACCACAGACCCACAACACCAGCACAATTTTGGCCACCGGAGCAGAATATGCTCGCGGGCAAAGATTTGCAGGCGGGGGGTACTTGGTTTGGGGTGAATAAACAGGGGCAAATTGCGGGAGTCACTAACCTAAGGGTGGCGCAAAAGTCCCAAGAGCCAATGCGCAGCCGCGGCGAGCTGATCATTAAAGCCTTAAGCTCGGGTTCGCTTATCTGCCCAAATTGGCTTGAGGAGCACGCCGAAGATTATCAGCCATTTAATCTCGTGTTTGGCCAAGGGACGAATCTCTACTGCTTTAACAGTCTTAAGCGGAACACGGTAAAACTCACGGCAGGATTCCACGCCATAAGCAATGGCGCACTCGATGATATCTGGCCGAAAATGGCTAAAGGCCAACGCTCGCTCGAATCCCTTATCCAACAAGCGGGACCACTCGAGTTAGAGTCGCTCATTCAGTTGATGCAGGATGATTCGCGACCAGAGGATAACGAGCTACCCGACACTGGCGTCGGGCTAGAGTGGGAACGCCGACTCGCGGCAATTTATATTCGTCACCCCGACTATGGCACCCGCTCCACCAGCATTTTGTTGCAAAATGCCCAAGGGGAAGTCCAGTTTACCGAGGTAAGATATGACGGTAAGGGTCGACGACTAGGGCAGCAGGATTTTCACTTCACCCTGCCGTCACAATTACCTAAAGAGCCGGACTGTCTCGCCCATTTTTAGTGGTTCAGTCCGAACTGTGGTCCATAGTGATCACCCAGCGGTCATCAATTTTTTCCACCAGCAGGGTAAACACCCCCGTGGGCGCATCCTTTTGCCGCTTTAAATCCCAGCGCCCAACTACCATAGCGGCGTAGTTACTGAGCATTTTGATTTCTTTGATGGTGAACTTAAGCTCACCTAAAGCCTCTTTATTCGGATAGTTTTTCTTGTAGGCGGCAAGGGTTTCATCCCAGCCGTAACGAAACTTTCCATTAGAGACAAATCTAAGCTGTTCGCTCTTCCAATAACCCTGCATGTAAGCGTCAAGATCGCCGCGGTTCCACGCATCTTCCTGACCTTTTAGCATTTGGGCAATGTCATCCGTCGGCACAGCACTCACCTGCCCGACAAACAGCAACATCAGTACCGCGAGGCACCGTAAAATGTGTTTTTTCATCAATCCCTGTCGCAACATAGTATCGCTCCCCAACTATCAGGTTAGACTGTACTATAACCAAATTGGCGCAGACTATCTTGTCAAAGCCGATTTATAATTAAAAAAAGCTGATGATATTATTCATTTTTCGACTCTGAGCACCAAATTATGTTTACACATTTATGCCGCTGGCTACTCAAAATTTCAGGCTGGCAAATCCAAGGGCAGTTACCCTCTCAGGCCAAATACATTGTGATTGTTGCACCACACACCAGTAACTGGGACTTTATCATCGGCGTGCTCGCCCGCGGCGCCTTAAACACCCGTATACACTTCCTCGGTAAGCATCAGTTGTTTATTCCGCCTTGGGGTTGGTTCTTCCGCGCTATCGGTGGCAGCCCTGTGGATAGGCGTAAAAACAATAATTTAGTCGATGCTGCCGTGCAGTTGTTTGCCACTCAGCCCGACTATAAACTCGCGCTCGCCCCCGAAGGTACTCGCAGCCCAGTGACCCGCTGGAAATGCGGCTTCTACCATATCGCCTCCAAGGCGCAGGTACCCATAGTGCCAGTGGGCTTAGACTTTGCCCGTAAGGCCGTGGTGATCCAACCGCCACTGCAACCAAAAGAAATAGAACAAGATATGGCGGAAATCCTCCGTTTTTACCGCAGCATTAAAGGGCGTCATCCCAAAACGATCCCAGACTATACGCCAGACAACAGACGTTAATGCCTGAGAAATTACGGAGCAAAACATGCAGACCGAAACTTGGTTACTCTATCTTTTTGCGATTGTTTTGATTGGGATTTCCCCCGGGCCTATCGCCATGTTGTCTATGTCCCATGGCATTCATTTCGGTAAAAAACGTAGCATAGCCACAGGGCTTGGCAGTGTCAGCGCCGCGCTGGTGCTGATGGCGGCTTCGGCGGCAGGATTGGGCGCCATTATCAGCGCCTCGGAATACGGCTTTAGCTTGCTCAAATGGTGCGGCGCCGCCTATCTGGTGTTTTTGGGCATTAAACTCGTGCTCACCAAGTCGCAGGGGCAAAAGCTGGAAGTGACGAAAACCGAAGGAAAAGGGACAGCGAAACAACTCTATAAGCAGGCATTTTTAGTGGGGATCAGCAATCCTAAAGACTTACTGTTTTTTGCGGCGTTATTTCCACAATTTATCGATTTAAGCGCACCACAAATGCCACAACTGACGATTCTTGCCCTCACCTGGGCGCTGGTCGATTTTAGCTTTGTGATGCTGTACGCCTCTATGGCCAATGTGCTGGCCCCGAGCCTAAAGGCCAGCAACAAACTGCATTGGTTTGACCGTACCAGCGGCGGCGTGTTTATCACCCTCGCCGCCATCTTAGTCAGTCGGGATTAGCCCTCGACTTTCACCGATTTTAGACTGCGGATATCGTTGCCTGTCGGCGCTTGGAAGGCCTGCAAACCAAACTCGGGTAACACGGCAAAGATATGATCGAAGATATCCGCTTGTATCGCCTCATAAAAAGCCCAACGTGTGTCATTGGTAAAGATATAAATCTCAATCGGCAAACCTTCGGTCGTTGGAGCCAGTTGGCGCACCATCAGAGTCATATCTTTGTGCACTTTATCATGGCGTTGCAGGTACTCCTGCAAATAGGCGCGGAAGGTGCCAACGTTGGTCAGATGGCGACCATTGACCTTCATATCCAGATCCGACACTTTGGCATTCGACTCTTGGATCTCGCTGATCTTGGCGGGGAAATACTCTTTCAAGCAATTGATTTTACTGAGTCGACTACGTTCTTCCTCGGTTAAAAACTTAATGCTGTTGATATCGATATTAACCGCACGCTTGATACGGCGACCACCCGACTCCGACATACCTCGCCAGTTACGAAACGCATCCGACACTAAGGCATAGGCGGGGATCATAGTGATGGTCTTGTCCCAGTTACGCACTTTGACCGTAGTTAAAGACACTTCCTCCACCGCACCGTCGGCGCCGTACTTGTCCATCTGGATCCAGTCGCCCTTGCTGACCATACGGTTGGCTGCCAGCTGAATCCCCGCCACGAAGCCTAAAATGGTGTCGCGGAACACTAACATCACAAAACCCGTTGCCACACCTAAACCGCTGAGGAAGTACACGGGTGATTGATCCGCCAGTACAGAAATCGACACGATCAGACCGACAAAGAACAGGAACAGTTTAATCAGCTGCACAAAGCTTTTTACGGGCAAGCGGCGGCTGACCAAATTGACATCGGAAATCTCATTAACCGCATCGAGCCCTGCATAAATGGCGCGGATCATCAGGATCACCAGCCAAATACTCAATAGACGGTCGACTAAACTGCTGAGTACGGGATGTTCGGTTAAGGTGATTGGCACCAGCAGGTTTAGCACGATAGCAGGCACTAACATTGCCAGCTTTTCCAGCACCCGGTAACGCATAAATACGTCGTCCCACGTCGCCTTGGAGCGCAGGATCACCATGTTGACCGCACGGATCACCCCGCGGCGCATAATAAAATAGGCAATGGCCGCCACCAGCACACAGGCAAGCAGCATAATGCTGGTCGATATGCCGTCGGATGGTTGGCTGTCGATCCCGATACTCGATAACCAGTTCGAGATTTGAAGGCGAATTTCTTGATCCACAATCTACTCCTAGAAAAACGGCTGGGTTATCTGCCCAGGTCAGCCATGCCAAGATAAGGGCTTAAGGTTGCGAGCACATGACGTGCAACGCGGCATCTGCGCAACAAATATTTCACAACCATATATTTTTAAAACGATTTTAGCATCCGAGACCCAGTGCTCAAAGGGCGTATCTATGTAAAATGCCGCATGAGTCGACAATGGCTCCCTTTCGGCTCGGTTTTACTGCCGTTATTGCTCCAATTCGGCCTCGGCTTGATGCAGCTCAGCCTGCGCCTCTGCGACCTTTTGCCGTTTTTTGCTGATCTTCTCCATCGACTGGCCACTAGCAATGGCTTCGCTAAGTTCATTTTGGCGCTCGACTAATTTAGCCTGCTTGGCCTCGACCTTAGCTAAACGCTCGGCGTATAGGGCGTCATCCTCACAATCGGCGATAACCGCCTCCAGTGCTGTTGTTAATCCATTGACCTTATTTTGATTTCCCGCCGCTTTAGCCTCGGCAAGCTGCGCCTCAATCGCCGCTAATTTAGCTCCGCAGCCCTTGGGCGCATCCTCCTGCGCAGCGGCAATCCCGCTGCACAACAATGCGATTAAACATCCATATCGACAAAACATGGCAATCTCCTTTAGCGGACTTAAATACTGCTCTTGGGTTGATAGTGCCACAGCCAACAAGCACAAGCTGTATTGTCGGGGTTTAAAATCGATTTTATTGGTACAAATGCGACTTAGACAGTGACTTAATGGCAGTAAATTGTTTATGTTAGGGCAAAATATTGACTCAGACGGATATCGGAGCCAGAAACCATGCCCAGTTCATTTCGCCTCAGCGCGCTCAGCTCATTATTGTTGCTCTCTTCATCTGTGATGGCGGCCGATGTGGCGACCATCACCTTAGAGAATGGCGCTCAAGTCAGATTAAAAGATGACTTCACTTGGGAATATATCATCACAGAGACTAAAGTCGCCGAAGCGCCAGCGGTAGCCACAGTTGCAGCCGCGCCTAGCGTTGCAGCCGTTGCTTCAACCCCGGTGGCCGTTGAAGCTGCCCAACCTGTCACCACGCTAACGGCTAACGCCATTGCGCGCCCTGAGCTCTTAGGCTCTACCGCTAAAGATGGCATTAAAGTCACCTTCAGTGAGAGTCAATGGAAGGGCGATAAACTCGGCCTGACCTTCGAGCTTGCCAGCACCAGCGGTGAACATGTGACCTTAGTTGAAGTGGAAACCAGTTTCTTTGCCGACGATGGTACCCTGCTCAAAACCGAGAAGCTTGACGTCTGGGAAGCGATTTTCCGCATGCCAGAAACTTACCTACGTAAAGGTGAGCAGCGTAAGAGTCCAGTCATTTGGGTTGAAGGTGTCGATAAAAGCCGTTGGCAAAAACAACTGCTCAACCTCAAAATCACCGAGATTAATTCACGCTAATGAAAGATACGGGTAAGGAATTGAGCATGAGTTTCAATTCCTTGCCATCTCACTCGGCTGCGGTGTGCAGGATAAGCTAGACTCTCCACCAAGCCCTAATTTCCCATGTGAGCCAGATGCAAGATGCCCAAACGCGACCTCAATCTCAGCCTTGCCCTCTTGCTCTGTGCCCTGAGCTATCCGGCGATTGCCGATACTGTGTTTCTTACCAATGGCGATAAAATCACAGGTGAAATTAAAGCGCTAGACGAACAGAATCTAGTGATTAAGCCCAGCTACGCCCCTAAAATCACTATCGAACGCAGCGCGGTTCGCAGCTTTGAAACCCGTGAGTCACAGCACTGGAGCATCAACCGCTCGATAGAGGAAGTCACGATTCAAGCCTCTGACTTAGAGAGTTTTGTGATAGTCAATCAACGGCAAATCCCCATCAGTGAATTAATCTATTCCGAGACCTTAAACCAGTCAGAATGGCGCTACAGTGGCAGCGCCGAAGCCGCGATAGATGTCACCGATAACAGCAAAAACACCCAAAAGCTGCATGCCAAGGGCGATGTAACCGCCGAAACCTTACAGTGGCGCCATAATTTAAAGAGTGAAGTCCGCTACGAGACCGAAGAAAAAACCACCAAACGTAATACCCTCGAAGCCCATTACAGCGTCGACTACTTGATCAGTGACCATTGGTTAGTGCGTCAGGAAGATTACTTTAGGGAGGAGAACCTCGAACTCGATATTCGCAGTTACTATGCGGCTATAGGTCCCGGTTATCGTTTCTGGGGGGTCAACCGCGACAAGCTCGACTTTGTGCTTACTTACAACCATTTCTGGCTAGATTATCAAGTATTTACCTATGAGCTAAATGCTTGGGCTGCAACCATCAACTACAAGCAGTATTGGTTCGACGGCGTGTTAGAAACCTATGCGGATCTGCAAATCGCCTTCCCCGATATTCCCACCATTGAATATATTTCGGACTCCACATTTGGGCTTAAATATCTGCTGACACAGCAGATTTACCTCTCATTCAAATACGACATCAATGAGACTAAATCGACTGTGCAGCATTCGCGGGATATCTCCTACACCCTAGGTCTGGGAGTCAACTTCTAGGCTTATTGGGGCTTAACTACACAGGTCATCTCGGGCGCTTCGTATCCCCAGACGATTTTAGCTTCGCCATGGTGTTCCCATAGACTCTCATTTCGTCCCTGATACTTAGCACCGCTGCCACTGGGCTGAACAAACATCAAGGACGTTTGATCGCCACGCTCGGCAATTAACGTGGCAGGCTCAGTCTTAAAGTAACTGACCACCACCTCATTGGCGGGGTTGCCATCGCAGGCATAAAACACCGGGCCTGTCATTTCCACCAAACGATACTGCGCCTGTAACTCAGCAATCCGCGTCTGGTAAGTCGATTCAACACAGGCGCGTTTATCTTCACTCTTCCAACACTCATCACGCTCCTTCACCCAACCACGCTGCATGGCTTTGAGGGTGGGCGGTTGTTCGTTTTGGGCTTTTTCCGTGGCCTTGGTATACACCTCGGCAAGCTGTTGATCGAGCTTAATTAAGCCCTCATCCTGACACACCAGCTCCTCGATACTGCCGGCGCGCACTTTGCTGCAATCAAAGGACGGTTTTTCTGCAGCCATCGCAGGCGTGCCTAGCGTCATGGCGAAAATTCCCGCCACTGCAGCGGTTTTCATATTGATTATCTTAGTAAATTTCATTGTTTCATTCCCTTTATCTGGACCCCGAGCGATCTCTTGTCCATAGCTAACCCTATCTCGGCTTAACCTAAGCTGACTTAAGCAAAATACCCCTCAATAGCAGCTCGACATTTCATAAACCCGAATAAGTGTAGTGCAGCCACAGACGTTATCCCAAGAGTGTCCACTCAACGGACAATCGCGCGGACACATTAACAGCCAAAGTGCGGACACTTTAGGCTTACCAAGCGGACAGTGTTTTTATTTGATTGATAAATAATGAATATTTAGTTGGCACATATTCTGCCTAGTCAGTGGGTCATCACACTTATCCCTATACAAGGAAGCATTATGAACACTCACACCAAAGTATTCGGCGGTTTATTAATCCTCGCACTTATCCCCTGTGGGATTTGGGCAGCACAGCAGGCAAGCACCCAATCATCGACCGACACCCAAATCTCGATCAATAGCCGTAATTATCCCGATTTTTCGTGGATTTATGTGCGTCAAGATGGCGAACTCACTATCGGCGCGGGTGAGAGCCAAGATTGGAACAAACTCAAACGCCAAGGCAATGCGTATCAAACGGACTATCTGTGGGTTAAGACTGACGGAAACCGCTATGTGATTACCGATCCGGCTCTCGTTAATCAGGTGAAAGAGGCGGTGCGCCCAATGCAAATCCAAGGCGAGAAGATGCAGCGTCTGGGTGAACAAATGCAGGTTAAGGGCGATGCCATCAGCGCCGAAACCAGCAAACTCTTAATCAATCTCGCCTCAAGTGAAAAAGATACTGAGGTTAACGCGCAAATCGAAAGTCTAGGCGCGTCGATGGAAGTTATGGGCAAAGAGATGGAACAACTCGGCGATGAACACCAAAAGTTAGTTAATGTCGCCGAGAAGCAGGTTTACGAACTGGCGCAAAACGCGATAAAAAATGGCACCGCCGTATTGGCACCTTAAGCTATTTTTAGCACCTAAAGATAAATTATCCGTTATTCCAGTTATAGAGATTGAATTTCCTAGTGAAATTGACTATTTTCACGCCGCTTTGTTATTTCACTAGGAAAAGGATCAACATGGAACAAGCGATTAGTACAGGGAACGACAACCCCATTCAAATAGCCGATACCGTCTATTCGAAAGAAAAGTCACTGTTTACAATTTTAGCGATTATTTCGGGACTGATTTGGGCCGTGCTGATCTTAGCCACCAAAGGTCTCGCCTTGATTTATGTGCTGATGTTTTTCATCATTTATCTGTTCACCCACTCGGCGTTTATCAGCTATTTAAAGGGCACTGCGGTTGAGATCAGCCCTGAGCAGTTCCCCGACTTACACAAGCAATACCTCGCCTGCTGTGAGCGTTTAGAGGTGAAAGAACCGCCCCGCGCCTACCTGTTAGCCGCCGATGGTATGCTAAATGCCCTCGCTACCCGCTTCCTGCGCCGTAACTACATAGTGCTGTTCTCATCGATTGTGGATGCACTCGAGTCCGATAAAGACGCCCTTAACTTCTATATCGGCCATGAGCTTGGCCATATTCGCCGTAACCATATTGGTAAAGAGCCACTGTTAGTGTTCGCTACTTGGCTGCCGTTAGTGGGCGCCGCCTACGCCCGCGCCTGCGAGTACACCTGCGACCTACACGGTCTGCGTTGCTGCAATAGCTTACGTTCGGCCACCAATGCGGTTGCCGTATTAGCCGCTGGGGTTGAGCAGTGGAAACGGATGAATGTGGATCAATATATTCGCCAAACCCAAGAGTCGAGCGGATTTTGGATGTCCTTCCATGAGCTGAACAGCAGCTATCCATGGCTGACAAAACGTATGGCAAGAGTACAAGCGACCGCGCAAGGCAAAGTATATTCAGCACCTTCTCGCAGTGTATTTGCCTACCTCTTTAGCCTGTTTATGCCACGTATGGGTACGGCGGGCGGCGGGATTATCATCCTTGCGGCGATTATCGGTGTGGCCGCTGCGGTCGCGATTCCCGCTTATAAGGAATACCAAGAGAAAGCGGGCGCAGCCAGCATTAACTATGATGATGCCAACTACGCCACCAGTACTCCGCAAATGGACACTGAGTCCGCTAAAGTGCCCGATGTCGCACTGGCAATCGAACATATAGACCAGTTACATCAATCATTAGCGCCGATTACCGGGGTGTTGACTCAGTACTACCAAAGCCATAAAGCCTGGCCGACCGAGATAGAGCCACTTGGCTTTACTGATGAGCAGCTAACCACCTTTAATCTCTATTCCGAGGGGATTGTTGGTTTTGTTGCCGGCGAAGCCTTAGGGGATTATCAAGGCTTTGATGTGTATTTATCACCCCAAGTCGACGAGCAAAATAATGTCACTTGGGTATGTAGTAGTAACGATATTCCCGACGAATATCTACCAGCCGATTGCCAAGGATAAGATCAAAAAGCGCTGCCAATGCAGCGCTTTTTATTTGCCGTGATGGCCTCGAATGGCTTAATTAGCGCTGGATCAGATAACGAATCGTTGGCCCGTTTTGCTCAATTTCTAGCACTTTATAGCCATGATTCTTGGCATCGAGTGGAATATTATTGATTGACTGTGGGCAGTCACTGATCACTTCTAATATTTCCCCTGGCTTCAGTGTCGGCATAGCCTCAAGGGTCGCCACTGCAGGATAAGGGCAAGGCTCGCCCACCATATCGAGTTGATAATCTGGAATATATTGACTCATTACGCCGCCTCCGCGATCAGTTGTTCATCCCGCTTTGCCTTACGGGCAAAAAAACGTTTTTCCCACAGCAACATGGCCGCAAACGACAGCGCCAGCAGCAGATAAGTCAGCAATAAACCGCCCTTATCGCCAAAGCTTGAAAGCAAGTTAACCTTGTCCCAACTTGTGGCTAATGGCTGGGCTAAATCATCCCAGTAATAGGCCAGTAGAGTTGAACCCAGCACGTTGCCTAAACCAACCCACCAGAAATGCACTTGACCTTCGACGGCGCGGTACATCCAACCCGTCTCACAACCGCCCGCCAGCACAATGCCAAAGCCAAACAGCAGGCCACCAATCACCGCATTCGGGCCAGCCCACATGATTTTGGGCGGCACACCTAATTGCACATAGCTATAAATCCCGATGGCACTCACCGCCATACCGAGAATAATCGCCTTGGCCATATGGGTGCGTCCGGTGATCCACATATCGCGAAATGCCGACGTAAAGCAGATTTGCGCCCGCTCAATCAACAGGCCGAAACCCACGCCGCAGAGCATGGCGATACCCAGCTTAGGCGCATTGAACATAGTCAGTAATCCCCAGCCGATAATGGCCGCGAACACTAACATGCCGATGCGAAAACGTCGTCTGGCTTGGTTTTCATCCTGTTTAACCGACGTCGCCTTATCGACTTTCTTCAATTTCACAGGAATGCGAAACATAGGCAGTAGCGTAAAACGCGCACCAAAGTAAGAACCCGCTGCCGTTGCGAGGGCAAAAAACCACGCATGTAAGGAAAACTGCGGAATACCGGTGAAGAAGGCCGCTAAGTTACAACCCATCGCCAAACGCGCACCAAAGCCCGCAATAATGCCGCCGATAAGTGCCTGAGCTATGCGGATACGGCTCTGTGGCATACGCAGCTTAACGTTATTCGCCCACAGCGCCGCCGCAATACAACCACCAAACATGCCGATGATCATCATGCCGTCGATACGGTCTAAGGGCGAGCCCTGTAAACCAATCACCTTGAAATAACCCCAAGTTTCAGGATTTGCCCCTACCAGTTGCAGTAAGTGCCCGCCCCAGCGCGTAAATTCCCCCGTGACAGCCCAAAAAGTGCCAGTTAACCCAAAATAGTAAGTAGAAAGGATACCAGCGGCGATAACCGCCGGCATAGGAGCCCAAAAACGGACTAAATATTGTTGTTTAAATTGTTGCCATGTCATGTCATTACCCTAATGAACGAGACTATAAAAAAATAAGCACAAGGCTTATACCTGTTGCCACACAAGCAAGGCACAATCCCTTAAAAATAAGGTGCTAAAGAATCTTAATTGTGTGGCGACACGCTTTAGATGGCTTTCGCTAAACAGCCACGATTTATCCCCAACAGTCGATAACTATGGGTGTAGAGCGTGGCTCTACCATTACGGCAAAAACCGATAAGCGTGATGTTGCTTTTCTCTGCTAATTCCAACGCCAGTGAAGTCACGGCGGACATAGCAAACAGAATTTGGATATTGGCACTGGCGGCCTTTTGCACCATTTCAAAACTGGCGCGGCTGGTGAGCAACACGGCGACAGGTCGCTGTGCCTGACGCATTGAAAATCCACCGATTAATTTATCCAGTGCAATGTGCCGACCTATGTCCTCAAAGGCGGCGATGATTTGTCCTTCCTCGTCTAAACCCATGGCGGCGTGGGTTGCACCCGTGAGCTTAAAGTGATGTTGATTCTCTTTGATCTGCTCAAGGGCAAGCTGCAGATGATCGATATTAAATCTGACGTCCGAGTCGACGCGGATAACGGGCTTAACCGCCTCTTCTAGCTGCGCCACACCGCAAAGGCCACAGCCCGTGCGCCCCGCCATATTGCGCCGTTGCTGCTTGAGTTCCATAAAGCATCTTTGGGTGATCTCCACCTGAATGAGCACGCCTTCGGGGGTGAACTCCAGATCCACCCCTTTGATTTCATTCACATGGGAAACAATCCGCTCCGACAAGGTAAAGCCAATGGCGAACTCTTCGAGATTTTCTGGGCTGGCGAGCATCACAGTGTGGGCGATGCCGTTATACACCAGCGCCACTCGTACCTCGTTAGCCACATAATCGGTTAACTCGGAGGCCTGTCCCTGCTCTAAAAGGGTCACCTTTCTTTCAGTAACCACGGCGTGTGAATGATATTCCATAGCGACCCTCTAAACTCATTAATTCAAATAAAAACAATTGGTTTGCCAGTAAAGTTCGACTCAAGTCACAAAGCGACTAACGAAATACGAATGCGCTTGATTCAGGTTTAAGCATTTTCTACTATCGGTCTGTCTTCGAATGGAAGAACGTCGTCTCCGGTGAGGCGTCCGGATTTCAAATCCGGGTAGGGCTGCCAGCAGTCCTGGGTAGGTTCGACTCCTATGTTCTTCCGCCAATTCTCATGGGAATAAAACAGTTCCCCATCCCGGATCTCCCGACTGTTACTGCGATACTTCCTACGGGTAAAACCACTGCGGTCAAAAAACTCCAACAGCTGAATACTGACCTTACGGCCTAGGCCAATCAGATCCTTAAACTCTGCGGTTTCGAGCTTGCCGTGGGTTTCCACATGCTCACGCACCAAATTGGCGTAATGGCACAGCTGCTCGCTCAGCAGATATCTATCCTTCACTACGGCGGTAATAAAGCCCTGTTGCACCAGTTGAAAACACAGCAATCTGAGTTTGGCTGGCTCAAGTTCGAGATATTCCCCCATCTCAGTCACCCACACGGGCGAGGTTTGTAGTGCCAACCAAGGGGCCAAGCGTTGCCAGCACTGCTGCGCCTCGCTATCGAGGACAATCCTGTGGTCCGCCAACTGCAGCAAGGCGCCGCGCAGCACCATCTGCCCATCTTGGCAGAGGCTATCGAGCACCTTATTGGCCAGCTCGTTGGGTAATATGCTGTGGCTCATGCGTTGCAGACGATTACGCCCTAGCCCTAGTTGGTCGGGATGCTGTTGGTGATACTCACGTAACAGCTCGATAAACTGCTGTTTTTCTTGCTCGAGTAGCTGGGTCGATAGCCCATAGGCACCGAGGCGAGTCAGCCCCGCCTGCGCCAGCATGGCGGCCAGCCCTTCATCGGTTAGCTGCCAGCGCCAACGGATTTCATCAATACTGAGCGCTTCGCTCTGGCCGAGTAGCGCCAGTACATTCACCGGATTGGAGAGCTGAGCCAGCTGTTGCAACTTGCTGACACGCTCCGGTGTGCGCTTCTTACGGTTGGGGACTTTTAATGCCAGCACCCGCCCTGCACCCAGGGTTTGCTTGCCGCCAATATGCCTGAGCACTATCGGATCGTCCTGACATAGCAGCAGCGGCTTATCGAGCACAATTTCGGCCAGATAACGCCCCTGTTCATCGGCTTCATCCAGAAGCGATACTCGCCCCAAGGTATGGTCGGCGCCGTGGTGACAATGCACATTTTGCCAATGGCTGATGGGTTCGAAACTGCGAATTTGCACCACAGGTCTAGCGCACAGCTCAGCCTGAGGCAGGCTGCTTAACCAGTCACCACGGGCAGGCGCCCTATGGTTATCGACCCCGGTAAGATTCAACGCGACCCGAGTGCCACTGAGTGCTCTATGAACTTCCATCCCTTGGCAATGAATGCCGCGCACCCGTAGTTTGGCCTTTTGCCCAGAACTGTAGAGACTATCGCCGATACACACACTGCCGCTAATCACAGTGCCCGTGACCACGCAGCCGGCGCCTTTAACGCTAAAGGCGCGATCGAGCGTCATCCTAAAGCTGCTGGCATCTTCCGCTTGAGTCGATTGCTGCTCGGCGATCTCTAAAATATGTTGTTTAAGGGTGTCTACTCCCGCATCGCCTGCATCATTCGCGCAGACTTCAAACACGCCGCTGGCCTCGATACCGTATTCGGCAAGCAGCGCCATCCCCTCTAGGGTCAACTTGGCGGCGGTTTGGTCATCGACCAAATCCCGCTTGGTCAGTACTAAGGTCAAACTGTTTAGCGGTAAAAGCGCGAGAATTTGCAGATGCTCGCGGGTTTGTGGCATCACCCCGTCGTCACAGGCCAACACCAGCAGCGCGTGGTGCACATGGCTCACACCCACCAGCATGTTATTGATAAATTTTTCATGGCCGGGCACATCGATAAAGGCTAAGCGAGTACCATCTCGCAGTGGCATAAAGGCGTAGCCGAGGTCGATGGTCATGCCACGGCGTTTTTCTTCGGGGAGCCTGTCGGTATTCATGCCCGTTAAGGCACGGATCAACGTGCTCTTGCCGTGGTCGACATGGCCCGCAGTGACCATAATCATAGCTGCACACCTAAGGTGCTGAGTTCGGCTAACAATTCGTCCTCATCATCGATACCGCGCAAGTCGAGACGAAGTTGATCTTGGGTCATTCTGCCAATCACAGGCCGCTGCGCCTGCTTAAAATGCTGCTCGAGCAGCATTAAACTGCCGCCCTCTTGCGCGTTAAAGCACAGGGCGATTGAGGGCAAAAAGGTATCGGGCTGCGAACCGCTACCGACTTGGGTTTGGCACTCCACTAATTCGATGTCATAGCTCGGGGCAAACAGCGGTGCTAAGGCGCGCTGCAGGCGCTCACCAATCTGGCGCAACTCAGCTTGGCTGCGGGCAAATTTAGCCATAATCGGCAGTTCCCGATCCAAGGTTTCGGGATTGAGATAGTGGATCAGCGTCGCCTCGAGCGCCGCGAGAATCAGCTTGTCGCAGCGCAATGCACGCTTTAGCGGATGACTTTGGAGTTTGTTAATCAACGCCTGTTTACCGACAATCAAACCCGATTGCGGGCCGCCGAGGAGTTTATCGCCGGAGAAACTAACCAGATCGACCCCATCCGCCAACATGGCTTGGGGCGTCGGCTCTTGTTTTAAGCCAAAACGGCGTAAGTCGGTGAGCGAACCACTGCCAAGATCCGAGATCAACGCAATACCGCGCTCGCGGCAAAGTTGGCCTAATCTGGCCTCATCCACCGAGGCGGTAAAGCCACTGATATGGTAGTTGCTGGTATGCACCTTCATGATGGCGGCGGTATTTTCAGTTATCGCCTGCTCATAGTCCTTAAGGTGAGTACGGTTAGTGCTGCCGACTTCCACTAAGGTGCAGCCCGCTTGGCGCATAATGTCTGGAATGCGAAAGGCGCCGCCGATTTCCACCAGCTCACCGCGGGAGACGATCACTTCTTTACCCGCCGCGACCACCGACAACATCAGTAGCACAGCGGCGGCGTTGTTATTCACCACACAGCAGGCTTCAGCGCCTGTTAGACGCTGGATTAACCCACTAATGGCATTATCTCGATGGCCGCGCTCACCGGCGGCTAATTCAAATTCCAGCGGCGTGGGATAACGCATCACAGAGGTCACCGCCCGAATGGCCGCCTCAGACTGCTGGGCGCGGCCAAGATTGGTATGCAGGATGGTTCCCGTGAGGTTCCACACGGGTTTTAGACTATGGCTATAGTCCTTAGACAATTGATCAACCAAATATCCGTTCAATAACGCCGGGTTAGCACACCAAGCGGGCAAGCGCCGCTCTTGGGCAATCAGCTCACGCGCCGTGCGTAACTGACTATCCAACGCCGCTTTTACCGCCGCTTTACCATAGCGTTGCAGCAAAGGGGCTAACGCCGCATCGGCGAGCAGACTGTCCATCGACGGCAGCGCGCGGTACAGGGCTTGGGGTGTATCGGGTACTTGGGTCATCATTTGTATCATCTTGATAAATATAAGGGGAAGAGCTCAGTGAGCCCTTCCCGACTTTGGTTATTGCTCAGTTTCGTGGGCCAGCAGCAATGGATTGACCGTGGTCGCCCCAAAGCCCTTGGCATTTAGCTCACTGTCGAGCATCAGGGTCGCTAAGTCGTCGGCCGCAACATCCATCAGCGGTGACTTTTCAACGAACAGCATCTTGGTGTAACCATGGCATTCGTCGCAGCTCTCGATGCGCACCTGCGCCTTGGCATCATCGAATGACCAGAGCGTCGTCCCTTTATCCTGACCACAGCTAGTGCAATGGGCGCGAATGTAATGCCATTCGCTCTCGCACAGACTGCAATGCAGATAACGCAGACCCGCTCGCGGCTGGTCGACGATCACGCTCGCCACGGGATGACACCCGCAAATCGGGCATAGGTTCTGCTGCACGACTTTGCGTTGATCGATCCGTTTAATCACCATAGGTGCCCAATGGGACCAGTAGACCCCCATCGCCGCCCAGATAAACAAGCTGAAGCGCGCGGGCACTTCGCTCATATGTCCCTGACGCAATGCACTGCCCCAGGAGGTGAGTTGTTCAGGAGATTGCTGCATCAACAACCGCAGCACTCGCGCCATATCCTCATCCACCTGCGGCAGCAAATCGCTTAACAGTTGTTGTAGCAGTCCTTGCCAGTAGCTATCTGCCTCTGAACCCAAGTGGGAAAGCGGAATCGCTTCATCTTTCCCCCAAGCGAGAAGCTGACCAAAGTCAGCCTCCGCCGCCAATCTGGCCTGAATCGCAACCACACGGCGGCATAGCTCAAAGTAGTCAGCCAGCGGCGAGTCCTTGGCCAACGACAACAAACGCTGCGCCCGTCTGTGATACACAGTTTTAGGGTCCACCGCCTTTAAGGGTTTAAGCTCCAGCGGCGATTCGCTGCCGGGGACCATAGGTATCTCGGCTGTATGACTCATTAATGTTTCTCCACGTCCGAATGTTCATCCAACATCAGCGGATGATGTTTACGGCACCAAGCCTTAGAGACCTTGCCGTAAAGCATGCCTGTGATAGAACCTTCCACCCAGGTCGCCATCCAAAAGTGCACCATCACAAACATCAGCATGATCAAGGCACAAATGGCGTGTAGCACGATCGCCCAGCCCACCACAGTGGCCGAAAAGTAAGGTGCAAAGTAGGGTTGCCACATGATGAATCCCGTCACGGTTAAGGTGATGGAAGTCAGCACAAAGGCACGAAACAGCACTTTTTGACCAGGGTTGTAATGGCCGATAGGCGGGATTTTTTCCTCGTTCTCGAACATCACGTCCTTGATGGCGAGCATCCAAGCCAGATCGTGTTTTTCCCATTTGTTGTGGTGGTAATAACGCACCAACATCAACATCAGCGGTAAACACATCATCAGGCCAGCAATTGGGTGAATAAACTTCGCCAATTGCGGTGTGCCCGCTATCGCGCCTAACCATTGGAAGGAGGGATAGAAGAAGGAAAAGCCCGTCAGAAAGGTGACTAGCCCCACGGCCACAATGAACCAATGACAGATGCGGTCGAACAGTTTGTGACGCACTACCATTTCTTGCTTGTTATGCTTGCTCATTTCTTGGCCTCCTCTTCCGCTTGCGCCTTGTCCTCTGGCGGCTGATAGCCGGGTTGGTCCTCTTCCACTATGTTGCGACCGACGGTGATCTTATGCAGGCAGGCCACAGCCGCCGTTGCAAGAAGTCCGACAGTACCTAGTGGTTTCACCCAGTCCTGCCACAGGGTGACAGACAATGGGATTTGCGGATCCTTTGGCATTTCGTAGGTTTCAGGCTGAGTGACATCGTGCAATATCATCAGCATGCCTGTGCCACCCACGCCCTCAGGGTTGTAGAGTCCGGCCTTAGCAAAACCACGTTCTTTCAGCTCGTTAACACGCTTTTCGGAGTAGAACAGCATGTCTTCGCGCGTGCCAAAACGCAGTGCACCCGTGGTACAGGACTTCACGCAGGAAGGCTCCAGCCCAACAGCCAAGCGGTCAGAGCACATAGTGCACTTGTAGGCTTTGTTGTCGACGGCGCTGATCTTCGGGATATCGAATGGACAGGCACTGGCACAATAACCACAGCCAATACATTTGTCCGAATCGAAATCCACAGTGCCATTGGCATGTTGAACAATCGCACCAGAGGTAGAACAGGCCTTTAAGCAGGCGGGATCCGCACAGTGCATACAAGCACTGTGGGTAAACTGCCAACGTAATTTGCCTTGGTCTTCGATCTCGTTGTACTTCATCAGGGTCCAGCACTCTGGCGACAGAGATGCAGGGTTTTGATAAGTCCCTTGGAACGAACCCACCTCTTCACGCAGGTCATTCCATTCAGAACAGGCGACCTGACAGGCTTTACAACCATTACACTTAGTCGCGTCAAACAGCTTCGCAATTTGCTTCACGCCACCGACTCTCGCCTGTGCAGGTGGAGTCGCTTGCGAAGTGCCGGAACGTTGAATGATATCTTGAGTCGCCATTATCAGACCTCCGCCTTTTCAACATTCACGAGGAACGCTTTGTACTCAGGCACACCCGTGTTGGCATCCCCCATCTCAGTGGTAAGGACGTTACAGCTATAAGCCTTACGTGTTAGCGCGTTATGGCTACCGTGACGTGGAATACCGAGTGTGTGTACCGTTTGACCATTGACCTGCAATGGGCGCATACGCTTAGTCACTAAGGCTTTAGTGAGAATGTGGCCACGTTTCGAGCTCACTTTCACCCAATCGCCATTCTTAATGCCTTTTTCTGCCGCCAATTGCTCATTCATTTCCACAAAGGTCTCTGGCATGGCAATCGCCGCTAAACGGCAGTGTGTCGTCCAGAAGTTAAAGTGTTCTGTGAGTGAGTAAGTGGTACAGGCGTAGGGGTATTCCTCTTTAGTACCGATAGTGTCTTTCACCCCTTCGAACCAACGCAGCACAGGGCTGTGCACCACATTCGGATGCAGAGGGTTGGTGCCGATGGGCGATTCGACCGGCTCGTAATGCTCTGGGAACGGTCCTTCTTTAAGCAGTTTGAGCGCGAAGAAACGACCTACGCCTTCAGCCTGCATAATGAAAGGATGCGCACTTTCCTGTGGATTCAACTTGGCATTGAAGTCGGGCACGTCTATCCCTTCCCACTTGCCGTCTTTCCACTCGACAATCTTACGGTGCTCATCCCAAGGTTTACCGTTCACATCACAAGAGGCACGGTTGTAGAGGACGCGGCGGTTAAGCGGCCATGCGAAGGCCCAGCCCGGCGTAATACCTTTACCCGATGGATCATGGTTATCGCGGCGAGCCATTTGGTTACCGGCTTCGGTCCAAGAACCCGCGTAAATCCAACAGGCACTGGCGGTACTACCATCGGCCTTCAGTTCAGCAAAGCTGCTGATCTGACGCTTGGTCGCAACATCGTAACCATTCAACTCTTTCGTCAGTTCGATAGAGCTTGGGTTGTGCGGATCGATATAGTTCCAGTTAATCGCTTCAATGGGTTCAGGCAGTTTGCCACCCTCTTCGCGATAAAGGTGTTTTAGCTCCTGCAGCAGACCAGAGACAATCTCTGAGTCCGACATTGCTTCGCCTGGAGGATTAGCGCCTTTATAGTGCCATTGCATCCAGCGGCCAGAGTTAACGATCGAACCTTCTTCCTCTGCGAACACGGTCGCAGGTAGGCGGAAGACCTCGGTTTGAATACTGGCGGTATCGACCTCGTTAAAACCGGGTTCGTTTTGCCAGAAGGTGGCGGTTTCCGATGACAAGTTATCAAGCACCACTAAGTACTTAAGGTTACTCAGTGCCTTGATGTTCTTGTTACGGTTAGGCATAGAGTTAATGGCGTTAACCCCTTGCACGATGCAACCGTTCACTTTACCACGGTACATCATGTCCAGATGCTTACCGAAGTCATACATCTGATCCCACTTAGGTAACCACTGATAACCGAACTCGTTTTCAGGCGTCGCGTTTTCACCCCAGAAGGCTTTAAGCAGGGACACATAAAACTTCGGATAGTTTTGCCAGTAGTTGGTTTGGCCAGGGCGCAATGGCTTAGGCGTATTCGCCGCCAAGTGAGCCGCTAAGGTTGGTTCTTTATCGTTTGGCAGTTTAAGGTAACCGGGTAAACTTTGGGCCAGTAGCCCCATGTCGGTTGAACCTTGAACGTTGGCGTGACCGCGCAATGCGTTAACACCACCGCCTAACTGACCAATGTTGCCCAGTAATAACTGGATCATCGCCATAGAACGGATGTTCTGCGCACCTTTACTATGGTGGGTCCAGCCCAGCGCATACATAAAGGTTGCCACACGGTCTTTAGTATGAGTGCTCGCAATGGCGTCACATACCACTTGGTAGTCCGCTGTTGGCGTACCAGTGATATTACTTACCGTTGCAAAATCATAACGTTCTACGTGTTGTTTGAGTAAGTTCCACACACAACGCGGGTGCTCAAGTGTTTCATCCACTTTGGCATAGCCGTCTTCGTCGAGTTGGTAGAACCAAGATTCTTTGTTGTACTCGCTTTTTGCTTCATCAAAGCCTGAGAATAGGCCGTCATGGAAGTCAAAATCATCCCGCACCAGATAACTGGCGTTGGTATAGGCTTTCACATAATCGAAGTTAACTTGATTGGTCGAAATCAAATAGCGAATCACACCCAGAAGGAATGCTATGTCAGTTCCTGAGCGGATTGGGGCATAGTGATCTGCCAATGACGCACTGCGGTTGAAACGTGGGTCAACCACAATCAACTTAGCATTGTTATGCTGCATAGCTTCTGTAACCCAGCCGAATCCGACAGGGTGAGCTTCTGCGGCATTACCGCCCATAATAATCACTACGTTAGAATTTTTAATATCGATCCAGTGGTTGGTCATGGCACCGCGCCCAAATGTTGGAGCAAGACTTGCTACCGTTGGGGAGTGTCAGTTACGTGCAATAGTATCGATAGCTACTAGGCCTAAAGCGCGCGCAAATTTTTGTGTTGCTAAGCCGCTTTCATTGGCCATACCGGATGAGGTCATCATCCCTGTGGTTAACCAACGGTTAACCGTTACGCCATCGGCGTTTTTCTCAATTAGGTTCGCATCACGGTCATCTTTCATTAAACGAGCAATACGTTTAAAGGCATCATGCCAGCTGATCCGTTCCCATTTGTTGCTGCCGGGGGCGCGATATTCTGGATACTGTAAACGGTGTGGACTGTTAACATAATCCACAAGGCCAGCACCCTTAGAGCACAATGCACCTCGGTTTACTGGATGATCGGCATCACCCTCGATATGGAAAATAGCATGTTCAGAGTTTTTACCCCCGCTGCCTTGGCTGTACATCAGCAGGCCACAGCCTACCGAGCAATACGGACAGTTGTTGCGGGTTTCTTTGGCTCCGATCAGCTTAAACTCTCGCACTGCTGCATAGGCCTTTTCGGACATCAATCCCAGCGCTGAAATCGCTGAGGTTGCCGCTCCGGCCGCACACAGTTTAAAAAACTGGCGTCTGTTCATAGCGTTCTCTCACACTTTTGTCGTTATGAGTTTGGTAATTGCAGTGGTAACGCTGCAATCGTTTGAGTGAGTCAACAAAGCCCCCACTTAATCTAAGATTATCCTTAAAGTGAAATTAGATAACAAATAATGACATGAGATCGAGATCTCAATTCACCAGCTAAAGAATAAACGACTACAAAATAGATTTTAAATTGACATTATCAGAGCTTAATCTCAGATAAACGACATAAATAAATATATAAACCCAAAAACCATCAAAAGACATTTTGTCCACCACTTAATGGGCATTTTGTCTCACAATGGCATATTAAGGTTATATAAAGTGTGGATTTAAAGCCGAAACGAAATAAGAGATGATTAAAAACACCTCAAATTTACCGGTTTTGGATGGATAGACAGCCATCAAAGCTGACAATGTAAAGATTGGATAAAAAAGCACTCATCCTGCGGTGTTAAACACACCTAAAGTACAAAGTGCAAAAACAGCGAAATCGCCGCATAGGATAGACAAAAGGCATAGCAAATCGCTATGCCTTTCACTTTATTGGTCGCTTGCTTCAGCACTTTTCACCCGCTGATGGGTTATCGGCACCAAAGACTGTGCATTACAGACTCGGCAATACGCCTTGGGGCAAGTAAGCATTGAAGCTGGCGGTATAAAGCAGATCCGTTGCCGCATCGATATCCGGCGCAAAGTATCTGTCTTTATCATAGTAGGCAACCACTTCGCGTAGCTCGGCCTTTGCCTGCGCCACTGCTTTGCTTGGCATTAATGGCGCGCGGAAGTCTAAACCTTGGGCGGCCGCCAATAACTCAACCGCTAACACGCCACGGGTGTTTTCGCTCATATCCCGTAAACGGCGCGCCGCAAAAGTCGCCATAGACACATGATCTTCTTGGTTGGCCGAGGTCGGTAAACTGTCGACCGATGCTGGATGGGCGTAAGTTTTGTTTTCAGAGGCCAATGCCGCCGCCGTCACTTGGGCGATCATAAAGCCCGAGTTCACTCCACCGTTTTTAACCAGGAAAGGTGGCAGTTTAGACAGACTAGAGTCGATGAGCAGCGCGATACGACGCTCTGCAATCGCGCCTAATTCGGCAATCGCAATCGCCAAGTTATCGGCTGCCATAGCAACGGGCTCGGCGTGGAAGTTACCGCCGGAGATAATATCGCCAGTATCTTGGAATACCAACGGGTTATCGGTCACGCCATTGGCCTCAGTGCCTAACACCTCGGCCGCTTGGCGGATTTGGGTTAAACACGCACCTAATACCTGTGGTTGGCAGCGCAGTGAGTAAGGATCTTGCACCTTCTCGCAGTTGATGTGGCTCAAGCTGATTTCAGACTCTTCGCCCAGCAGATGACGGAACACCATGGCCGCATCGATTTGTCCTTTCTGACCACGGGCCGCATGAATGCGTGGGTCAAACGGACTGCGGCTACCCATGGCGGCCTCGACGCTCATGGCGCCAATCACTGAGCTTGCAGCAAACAAGTCTTCAGCGTGGAACAGACCTTCCAGCGCCAGTGCAGTAGAAGCCTGAGTACCGTTGAGCAGGGCTAAGCCTTCCTTCGCGGCTAAATCGATTGGTTTGAGGCCGGCGATTTCTAAGCCTTCGGCGGCCGAAATAATCTGACCTTGATAGCTCATCTCGCCTTCACCCAACAGCGGCAAACACATATGGGCTAACGGCGCTAAGTCACCTGAGGCACCCACAGAACCTTTTTCAGGCACGCAAGGATAAACCTCGGCGTTCACTAGGCTGATAAGGAAGTGAATCACTTCTAAACGGATACCCGAGAAACCACGGCTTAAAGAGTTGATTTTTAACACCATCATCAGGCGCACAGTCGCGTCCTGCATGTATTGGCCCGTGCCCGCAGCGTGGGATAACACGATAGAGCGTTGCAGTAATTGCAGATCTTCCGGGGCAATCTTAGTGTTGGCCAGCAGACCAAAACCTGTGTTGATGCCGTAAACGGTGCGACCTTCATCCAACACCTTTTGCACGATTTGCGCGCTGGTGTTGATATCGTTTATCGCCTCTGGCGCCAGTTCGAGTGTCAGCTTATGGCGGCTGATTTCACGCAGTTGCGCCAGACTTAAACTTCCGGGCGTTAATACTAAATGATTGACTGATTTCATTTTTACATCCGTATTCTTGTCGTTGTTTTTCACGGTTTGTTGAATAGCTAGTCTTTAAGCATGGGCAGATCTAAGCCCTGCTCTTTTGCGCAGTTTTTCGCGATCTCGTAACCCGCATCCGCATGGCGCATCACGCCTGTCGCAGGGTCGTTCCACAGTACGCGGCCAACACGTTTAGCGGCGGCCTCAGTACCGTCACACACGATCACTACACCCGAGTGTTGGCTAAAGCCCATGCCTACGCCACCGCCGTGGTGTAGCGACACCCAAGTCGCGCCGCTGGCAGTGTTTAGCAGAGCGTTCAGTAATGGCCAGTCAGAGACTGCGTCTGAACCGTCCATCATAGATTCGGTTTCACGGTTAGGGCTGGCGACTGAGCCTGAGTCTAAGTGGTCACGACCAATGACGATCGGCGCCGACAGCTCGCCGTTTTTCACCATCTCGTTAAAGGCTTGAGCTAAACGCGCACGGTCCTTTAAGCCCACCCAGCAGATACGCGCTGGTAGGCCTTGGAAGGCGATACGCTCACGGGCCATATCTAACCAGTTGTGCAGATGAGGATTGTCGGGGATTAGTTCCTTCACTTTGGCGTCGGTCTTGTAGATATCCTCAGGATCGCCAGACAGGGCAACCCAACGGAACGGGCCGATACCTTCACAGAAGAGTGGACGAATATAAGCAGGCACAAAACCGGGGAAATCGAACGCGTTTTTAACGCCAGTTTCGAAGGCCATTTGGCGAATGTTGTTACCATAATCGAGGGTCGCCGCGCCCGCCGCTTGCAGATCCAGCATGGCTTGCACCTGTACCGCCATCGAGGCTTTAGCCGCTTTAACGACGGCGGCTTCATCGGTTTTACGCATGTCAGCCGCTTGCGCCATGGTCCAGCCCTGTGGCAAATAGCCGTTCAGTGGATCGTGGGCAGAGGTTTGGTCGGTGACAACATCAGGAGTAATGCCACGCTTTACTAATTCGGCAAAGACATCGGCGGCGTTCGCTAACAGGCCGACAGAAACGGGTTTGCCCGAGGCATTGGCGTCGTTGATCATAGCCAAGGCTTCGTCTAATGAAGTGGCCTTTTTATCCACATAACGGGTACGCAGACGAAAATCGATACGGGTTTCATCCACTTCACAGGCAAGCACAGAGAAGCCAGCCATAGTACCGGCCAGCGTTTGCGCGCCGCCCATACCCCCTAAACCACCGGTGAGGATCCACTTACCGGCAGCCACGCCGCCAAAGTGCTGCTTTGCCACCGAAACAAAGGTTTCGTAGGTGCCTTGGACAATGCCCTGAGTCCCGATATAAATCCAAGAACCCGCGGTCATCTGGCCATACATGGCCAAACCTTGTTTATCTAGCTCGTTGAAGTGTTCCCAGTTTGCCCAATGTGGCACTAGGTTAGAGTTAGCAATCAGCACCCGTGGAGCATCTGTATGGGTGCGGAATACGCCCACAGGTTTGCCCGATTGCACCAATAAGGTTTCATCATCTTCGAGACGTTGTAGCACTTCGATAATCTTGTCGTAGCAGTCCCAGTCGCGGGCCGCGCGGCCGATACCGCCGTAAACCACTAAATCCTCTGGGCGCTCGGCCACATCGGGATGTAAGTTGTTCATTAACATGCGCATTGGCGCTTCGGTTAACCAGCTTTTACAGCTTAATTGGCTACCATGGGGCGCAATAATACGGCGGCTTGGGTCGTGTCGCTTGTCCATTGAGATGTCCTCTTTCAACCTGTTGAACTCACTTGCCATTAGGCTAAGTGCTATTGTTTTTATTGTGTTTTTGTCGCTAAACATCGGATTAATGCCGTAAGCCTTCACCTCTGTTTGCGTACGTTATTTATTGAATATCAGGTGTCCGCCGAGCTTAAAGCGGCTACCCGGGTGTACTAATTTGGCAAAACTCACCACCCCTTGGCGCGACCAAGTGCGGCGTGAAATCTGTAAACAGGGTTCAGTCGCCGGAATGGCTAACCTCTGCTGCAATTCGCTACTGGCAATAATGGCTTCGATGGTGTGGTGCGCCTCGGTCAGCGGAGCCACCTGCGACAGGTATTCATGGGGTGTCTGCTCGCTAAAGTCCTGCGCTAGGTAGTCTGGCGCAAAGGCCGGATTCACATAACGCTCCTCAACTTGCAGCGGTACGCCTTGCTCGCAATGCACTAACACCGAATGAAATACTGGACTCCCGAGCTCCAGCGCCAGTGCGATGGCAATAGGCGCGGTGGCATTCACTTGCTCAAGTGCCAACTGCTGCACACTGTAACCATGACCACGGTCTTTGATTTCATCGGCAATGTTACGGATCGCCAACATGGAGGATTGCGACTTTCGCCCCGCCACAAAGGTGCCCAGCCCCTGTGAACGCTCAAGCACGCCGTTGTCCGTCAGCTCAGTCAAGGCGCGACGCGCCGTCATCCGGCTACAGACAAACAGTTCAGCCAGCTGGTTTTCTGAGGGCACGCGGGCATTTTCTTCCCACTCACCAGACTCGATACAGCCAATGATATATTGCTTAATTTCTGCAAACTTAGGCGTAGCCAAAACACTTCCTCAAGATAAAATCTGCCTAGATTTGGCGTGGTAGATACTCACACACCAAAACACTGAGCCACTTTCAAACGTTCAAAATTGCGGCTACAATCCTAGCTTGTATATACAAGTAAATACAAGCTAGCTCACATAACTTTCGATAATAAAGAGTTTGCGGGGCCAAAAAGCCAACGCAGCGAGGGATAACAATGTCTTGGGATCAGGTTTGGATAGACGTTAACGTAGCAACAATGGACCCTTCCATATCAGCACCTTACGGCGCAATTACCAATGCAGCTATCGCAGTAAAAGACGGTAAAATAGCCTGGTTAGGCCCGCGCAGCGAGCTGCCCGCCTTCGATGTGTTGTCCATTCCTGTTTACAGGGGCAAGGGCGGTTGGATCACTCCAGGGCTCATTGATGCCCACACCCATTTAGTGTTTGCAGGTAATCGTGCCAACGAATTCGAGCTACGCCTAAAGGGCGCCACCTACGAGGAAATCGCCCGTGCTGGCGGCGGCATTATTTCCACGGTTAACGCCTGCCGTGAGGCCGACGAAGCCGAGTTATTTGATCTCGGTCGCCAGCGTTTAAACGCCTTGGCGAAGGAAGGCGTCACTACAGTAGAGATTAAATCTGGCTACGGTTTAGATACCGAAACCGAACTCAAAATCCTGCGCGTCGCCCGCGAACTCGGCCAACATCATCATGTGGATGTGAAGACCACCTTCCTCGGTGCCCATGCGGTGCCGCCCGAGTTTAAAGACAATAGCGACGGCTATGTCGACCTAATAATCAATAAGATGCTGCCTGCGGTGATTGCCGAAAACCTCGCCGATGCGGTGGATGTATTCTGTGAAAACATCGCCTTTAACCTAGAGCAAACCGAGCGCGTACTGAGCGCCGCCAAGGCGGCTGGCCTGCAAGTTAAACTGCATGCCGAGCAATTATCCAATATGGGCGGCTCTGAATTAGCCGCACGCTTAGGCGCTAAGTCGGTTGATCATATTGAATATTTAGATGAGGCTGGCGTTAAGGCCCTAAGTGAAAGTGGCACCTGCGCCGTGCTGTTACCGGGCGCGTTTTACTTTTTGCGGGAAACCCAAAAACCGCCTATCGACTTATTGCGTCAATACGGTGTGCCTATGGTGCTCGCCAGCGACTTTAATCCCGGCTCATCGCCCATCTGCTCGACCCTGTTGATGCTTAACATGGGTTGCACCCTGTTCCGCTTAACCCCAGAGGAAGCACTTGCGGGTTTAACATTGAATGCAGCCAAGGCACTAGGGATTGAAGAGAATGTCGGCAGCTTAGTAGTTGGTAAACAAGCGGATTTCTGTCTGTGGGATATAGCCACCCCAGCACAACTCGCCTATAGCTACGGCGTGAATCCCTGCAAGGATGTGGTGAAAAACGGTAAGTTAGTGCATCAATAAATCTAGGCTTTAGCCCAATCGCAGCAGCATTTTTCACGTAAGTTAATCCTAACAAGGAAGTTAGGGTTGATGGATACCGCCATCTCGTAATTTCATAAAAAATACAAAACTGTAAAATATAAAAATATGCAATTATTCGCTAAATAGTGCTCGTTCTGTTTGTGAAGAAATATAAAAAAACAAAAAATATCATCATATTAAAAACGCTAATAGAGAGACCATTTTTTAGCTGCCAACCGAGAAAAGCAAAACCTTAACCATCTGTTTCAAATGCCTTTATCACAAACATACTGAACGTCAGCTTAACCACGAGATAAACACTAAAATAATTCACATGGTTAACACTCCAACTTTATCTCCCCCCCTCGATTGCAACATCCTTGCATCAATAAAGGCACATCAACAAAAATACCAAGCGATTGATAAACAAGGAAATAAACAGGAAACACTTAACAACTACGCATTTGCAGTTACAACAACTGAATATTCATACATATTTATTGCAATTAAATTCATGATAAAGCCATCAAAAATGTAAACTTTAATTACGCGTGTCACAAAATGTATCAAAATAACTAAAATATTGTTTATTTATTACATCTTCCAGTCGATAGTTATTTCACCACGGAGAAATAATCTCCTGAATAGATTTTTTAAACTTAATAGGTGAAGCTCATGAAAAAATTACTCCTTCCTGTACTGGTACTCGGAACGCTCGCGGGCTGTAACGCAGATGACATTCAAAATGCCGCAGAATCTAAAGCAGGAGTCGATATTTACGACTCATCTGCAATTAAAGCGTCAGCTAAAGCATTCGCGTTAGGTTTAGAAGTGATCAGCCAAGCAGCCTTGGAATGTGGTACTGACTCAAACTGTGAAGTTGATGCTTCTTATGCCAATGGCAGCATTGAAGGCACATTAAAAGTCAGTGGTGATGTCAGTAAATATACCGTCACATCCGAAGGTGCACTGAAGATAAAGTCGGATGATGGTAAACAGTCTTTCAAAGTATCGTTATTTGCCCATGGCAATTCGCTTGTGTTAACTCAAGATATTAATAACGGAGCGCTTTACGCCGTTGAATTAACTGACTCACACTTTGAGGTAAGCAAACCTGAAGATGCAATGTTCGGTGGTAAAACTCTTATTCCATTTGAGTTTAATTTCACCACTACAGAGCTGACACCTAACGCAGGTAAGGGGGAGATTTCCGGCCAAGATAAGGATACTCGTACATTTACCTACACCAATGACGGTAATATTAAGCTCGATTAAACTTTGCTCTACTGGCTCCTGATCTGGCGTGGCGTATTCACGCCAGCAGGAAAAACAATCTATCAGCCACATCAGTTAATGCGATTAAGCGGCACTGAACACTAGATACCAAACAGCTAAAACTTTTAGCCCACGGTATTATTTTCTAACTGCTCATCTTGTTGTTTTACCAACTTATGCTCGCCTTCATTACAGCCGATTTTCCAGTAACTTGATGTATAAAAATGGCTTTTCGGTAAGTCGTATGTCTGCTTAAGCAGCTTTCTTAGGGCGCGCATACTGCTAAATTCGCAGGCGAGCCATACGGCACCTTGCCCCTCGAGTTTTGGCAACAGAGCAATGCGTTCGGCCAAGGGCTTATCTTCTGGGTCGGCCTCTGGATTAATCACCCAGTGCAATTGCACATTGTTAGGATGCACTAAGGGCTGAATATCGGCTTCACTTAATACCTCAATCACAGCGTAACCCACTGCATTGCTTGGCAATTGCGCCAAGTTCACGCTGATGGCGGGCAAGGCCGTCATATCCCCTGCCAATAAAAACCATTCGGCATCTAAGTTGATCAGTTTTTTCAGTCCGGGGCCACCGATTTGGATGGTATCCCCAATCTCGGTCGACTTTGCCCAACGGGATGCGGGGCCATCGGTATCGTGCAGCACAAAGTCCACATCGATTTCATTCATCCGCTGCTGACGAATGGTATAAGTGCGCATTAATGGCCGCTCATCCCCCGGCTGCGGAAACAGTAATTTGATATAGGCGCTTTCTTGATCGGCGGGAAAACCTGCAAAGCCAGCGCCGCCTAAGGTGATACGCAGCATATGTGGCGTGACTTGGGTTTTACCTATCACGGTCAATTCGCGCGGGGCGGGTCTGTTCATACTTAAACTCCAAAAAGATAAATGGCACTCAATGGTTAGCTTTCCGCCACGCTATCGCTGATCTGGTTGGCAATACGGATAAACACCGCAATTTCATCCTGATCGAGTGCTTGGGTCATATGGGCAACGGTGGCTTTTTCGGCGGCAATAATTTGCGTCATCAACTGCTCGCCCTGAGCCGTCGGTCTCAATAACTGGCTACGGCCATCCTTAGGATTATCGACTTTTAGGATATAACCAGCCTGCTGTAGCTCATTGAGCACCCGCGTAATTTGAGCTTTATCCCGCTGCATACGTAGGGCAATAGATTGCGCCGTGGCCTCGGGATGACGGCAAATCCCCTTGAGCGCCCGAATATGGGTGACAGGTAATTCAATCTGCTGCGCAGCAATATCCGCACGCAGCTGTTTTTTGTAGGCATGCACTAATCTGTGCAAGGTTTCACCGAGGGAAATAGCAGACATAATGACATCTCGAGATAGTTGACAATGTCAACAATGCCAAAAGTTGTTGACTTTATCAACTAAATTTAGACTTACAAACACAGTCCATGGAACTCTTACTTACTAGAATTTTAATGACGGGTAACGCCTGATTTTTCAACAGTGACGTTATCAAACTATTTATTCAATATTTATGACATTAATCTTTTAATAATATCAGCAGCAATTTCTCTTCCTTCTTTAGTTTTAAGTGCTTCTTTAAAGAGTTTTATCAACTTCGTTCCCGCGGTTTTATACCAAACTCCCTTTGGGTATAGCTCCACGTCAGCTTTGCTTTTTTCAATTGCAGTTTCAATTTGTCTAGCCTTTTGCGGATCTAGACCGACTTCAGACTCGAGAGTTTCGATTCTTTTTTGAAGCTCCTCCAACTTAGCAAGCAAATCAATTTTTTCTTGCTCTTGAAAGTATTCATTAGGGTTTTCTATATGTTCATCAATACTAGATTGAAACTCACTAGTGACATCATCAACGATTGTTGTTACAGCTTTCCTTGAATGAATCAGATCTTCTCGAATATTCACAACCCAGTCACTCACTCTGTCTACCGCAGCAGAGATGTTATCATGCGTATGCGACTCATTATTTAGATAATCTCCTGGACTCTCAGTTGTACGAATGACTTTCTTCCTCTCAGCCTGCTGCTGATGAAATAATGCCACAGCCAAACTATTATCAGCTCTTACTTGTTCTTCTATCACAAATTGATATTTTGGCATTGCCAAAAAAACTAATTTAGCCAACGCAGATGAGTCATCAGGAAAATCTACGTTAAAATCTTCTCTGCAAAAATTACCATCATTTAGATTGCTTATGATTTCTGAAATTATTGAATTTTTTAACTTAGGCATTTATTTTAACCTTTGAATTAACATTAAACTTTTAACTGCACTTTGTCTTATTATAAAAAATAGGTCAACTAGTTACTCCTGAACTACGTTTTTCAACTGGATTGAAGTTTTATAATCACAGAGCGATACCTTATGAACTCAAGCCAACTTGCCATTTATTCTTTCTTAGCTGGTGCTGCTCAGATATTCATCTAACTCTCACCTTAGAGCCCCTCTCAAAACGAGTAACAAAATTCTTGCGGTTTAGATGCAATAAACTGCTAGGATAACCGTTCAAATTTGAGCTTGATCACACTAAACACGGTTTAACGCTTGAGGTGTCAGTTCGATAACGGATTTGCCTCAATGTCTTTGTATGAGTAACCCGATGAAAAGAATAATAAATGCTTTAATGCTGGCCATGTTAGCAACGGGCTGTAGCGATCCAAACCCAACACAGACCAATCAAACCGCTGAGCAGGCCAAGTCCGAAAAGGCCGTCCAAGTATTGAGCCTTAAGCAGCAACTTGCGCCAATCACCCAGCGTTATTTTGCCCTTAGACCCGAAATCGCCACCTATTATGGCGTGGCAGAAGATGAGGCTGGCAAGGATGTACTCTCTAAGCTGACCGATTACAGCCCATCGGGGGAAAATCATCGCCGTAAAGTGCTTAAGGCCATATTGACCGAACTCAATGCTATCGATGCCAGCCAGCTTAGCGCCTCGGAGCAAGTGAGTTTAGGCTCGATAAAATCTGAAATCGCCGGCGCATTGCTGCCAGCCGAAACCGTGGCCTATGGCACTATGCTCGGTGAATACGGCGTTTGGTTTTTACCATATGTCGTCAACCACTTATCTGGATTGCATGTTGAATTTCCTGGGTATATGGAAGATAAGTTTGCGGTCACCACCCCAGAGCAAGCTAAGGCCTACCTCAACCGCTTAACCATGTATCCTGCCGCCATGGGCACAGTTATCGATAAGCTGGATCAAGACGTGCAAATGGGCGTGATCCCACCCGATTTTATTATCGATAAGACCATAGCCGTGTTGCAGCAACAATTAGTGCACCATGCTAATGAACATCCCTTGGTCAGCAGTTTTAAAGCCAAATTAACCGCCGCTCAAGTACCAGAAAGTGAGGCGTTGGTGAACTCAGCCGCCGAACTGGTGGAGACAAAATATTACCCTGCGACGCGCCAGTTGATTTCCGCACTGCAAGCCGTGCGCCTCAAGGCCACCCATGTGGCGGGACTCGGACACCAACCTCAAGGCGCTAAACTCTACAAGGCGATGATTAAGCACCTCGCCAATTCGGAGATGACCCCAGATGAGATCCACCAACTAGGATTAGACGAAGTTGCCCGCATTACCGCCGAGATGGATGTGTTACTCAAACAAGTGGGTTACCGCAAAGGCACAGTTGGCGAGCGCATGCAGCGATTGCTTAAGGATCCTAAATACATCTATCCCAACACCGCCGAGGGTAAACAGCAATTAATGACGGACATTCACGGCTACCTAGCGAAAGTGAATGCCAAATTACCGCTGTGGTTTGGGCTGTTACCGAATCAAGAGGTTGCGGTTGAAGCCGTGCCAGACAGTCGCGCCGCCGCAACCAGCGGTGCATTTTACGATGCGCCTTCTCAAGATGGTTCACGTAAGGGCACCTTCTGGATAAGCCTGTACGATATGGCGGCGCTGCCCTCCTATTCGCTGCAAACCTTAACCTACCACGAGACCAATCCCGGCCATCATCTACAGACGCTCATCGGTCTGTCTGATACCTTGCCGCTGCTGAGTACCATTTTTTACTCTAATGCCGCGGGAGAAGGTTGGGCGCTGTATGCAGAGCGCTTAGCCGCCGAGATGGGCATGTATCAGGATAATCCGATTAATGACCTTGGTCGCTTGCAGTCTGAGTTACACCGCGCGGTGCGCTTAGTGGTCGACACGGGGATGCATGCTAAGGATTGGAGCCGTGAGCAAGCCATTGATTATGCAGTGACGACTGAGGGAATACACCTCTCTGAAGCTACGGGCGAAATCGAGCGCTATGTGGTTTGGCCGGGGCAAGCCTTAGGTTACAAGCTAGGCGAGCTGAAAATTATCGAATTGCGCACTAAGGCCAAAAAAGCCTTGGGCGATAAGTTTGATATTAAAGTCTTCCACGACAGGCTGCTTGAAAATGGCGCCTTGCCCTTAGATTTATTGGAGCAAAAGATGGATCAGTGGCTCGAATCCGCTAAGGCGGCCAATGCCGCCGAGACCAAGGTGTAACTCGGGTAAAACCGCTCACATCATCTCAATATAGGGGCTGCTTAGGCGGCCCCTGTCTTTTTACGGCTCCCTATGCTTTTACGTTTCAGGTTAATCCGCAAAACGACGCTGATACTTGCCGCTTAAATAGCGGATCACCACAAAACCGATAACACCTGGCAGTGTCCACGACAGCAGACGCAAATTGCCATGGTCGATAAACAAACGGCTGCCACCAAAGGCGAAAAAGGCGGTGTAACAGGCGATACCCGAGCCAATCATGGCGCCTAAATGCTCAATCCACCATTCTAATTTGGTCAAAGTCGCCTTAACGCTATAACGCAGGAATCCCGCCCCAACCGTAGTGCCTAATAGGCCGAAAATCACCGCGAGGATCAGCTTTTCTTGGTATCCCCATATCGCCATCACAGGGCCAAGTAACGTCAAACTCAGCATTAACGACAGATGCAGCGGCGATTTTAATTGCTGACGCTGCGCCTTATAACGCAGAACCAACACGCCATGCCTAACGGTTACTAGAGTTAACAAGCTGATATAGATGAGAAATATCCAAGCATTTTTACGATCCGCAATCTGCGCTGCTAAAGAATCGGCGTTGGCCGCAGGCTGTTTAATCACCGCGAGCGGATCAATGAGGCCCGTCGTTGCCATCGCCACGCCCGTCGCCGCCACTGTGTACATGGCATAAACATAATAACGGCCAAAACGACTATGGTTCGCGCTGCCCTTTTTCAGCATGGCAGGCATCCAAAATAACACTAATGCCAATGCGCCCGCGGTAATATGCACAAATTGCGACAGGGTGAAAATCGTGTTCATCATCTTGCTCCATCAAAGTTTGAAGCTTGATATTAACGAGCACGGGGAGTCACCCATAAGTGCCAAAAGTCATGTTTTAAGCTGTCGCTATAACCCGGTATGTTTATCGAGCCTTAAGGTATCGATGATCGAGAAGGTATAACCTAACTCGGTAAACATCCGCTCGATATTGAGCTTAAAATCGATGGGGCGATCTAAATCGAGTTGATTGATAAAGAAATGGTGTTTTGTCGGGATCTTAATCAACAATTGTTTTTGATAGAAACAGGCTTCCACCTCGGCATTTAGCTCGCGGCCTAGGGCCAAGAGATTTTCCATCATCAAGGGATTGAGTAAGTAGCGCGCCTCGACTTGGTCACTGCTATACACCTCAAAACAACGCTCAAAACGTACATCCTCAAGCTTGACCCGCGACAGCTTTGTCTTAAACCCCTCAATACGATTTTTTAAACTGCCCTTATCCGTGACTAACAAGGTCGTACCGTTGAATCGCTTGGGAATATTGCACACCAGTAGCACACCATTGAAAATGGTCTCTCGCTCAACCGAACCATTGTTATTCGATTTAGTGTTGTAAGCATCGACCTCATAAAACTGAAACGGCACCTTGTTATAGGTTCCCTTAAGGCAATTTTGCGCATACTGCTTATCGGTTTTAGGCAGCAACCCCAACTCAAGGAAGGTTGAGAAATCCACCTTAGGTTCCCTCGTTAACGCATAATCATTGCCGAAGTACTTGAGACTAATGGGATAGAGTTTTTCAAAGGCGGCATTATAGAGTTCATTGCTTTCCTTTCCCGAGGCAATCGCCACTAACGCTATCACGGGAGTCGGCAGAAACACGCCAATCATCAAAGGCACAAAATAATCCATAGGCACCAGCATAAACTGCACCCCGAGCAGCCCAGCGAAGGCACCCAAAATCACCGTGATGCATATGTAGTAGATTGGGGTGGTGAACTTGGCATTTTCACGCCGCCTTTGGTTCACGCCTTCACGCTTTGCTTCAAACGGGGCGCATTTAGGGGCGATTTTTTGTTTGTAATACTTCTGAAAGGGAATACGGTGATCTTCGGGAATATCAAATTCAATCGAACTCATTGGCTCCTACTCTTACGATTCAAATCCATTTAGGCCAATGATTTTACATAATTTAGTGACCGAAAAACAGTTAAGCAGCCTGTTGTAAAACAGTTACTAGTAATAAACAATAAGTAATACCAATCACATTAAATCTCTAATTCAGTTCTGAGCGTCACAGGCATTTCAACCCTAAAATCCAGCGTCCATTTTCAACTCGGCAATCCCTCGTCTTATAAAATATAAAACCATCCATACAAAACACATTTACTTTGTTTGAATAACGTAAATTAAATGAGAATCGTTTGCATTTGTGCATTACAAGCTTAAAATCTCTGCGATTTTTAAAGCCTCTCTATAAAAGGACTTAGTTGTATGAAAGCTCATCCATATTCTCTTCTCTATTATGCTTTACTTCCCTTTTTATCCTTCCACGCAGTTGCAGAAGATATCCATAAGAAGACAGAAGAAGCCACTAAACTAGAGGTCATACAAGTTATTGGAACTAAACTCGATTTAAAACAAAAAGCACTTGAAATCCCTAGGTCTATTACTGTTATTACTGATAAATATATCGAAGATACCCAAGCGTCCGAGCTGACCGATGTATTAATGCAAACCCCAAGTATCAGTGTAAATAATAACGATAGGCCTCTTATGGGGGATATCAGTATTCGCGGTTTTGGAAATGAAAGGATTAACCTCCAAGTTGACGGGGTAAATTACAAACAGTATAGCGATGGAAGCAATACTAATGGTTATATTAGCCCGCTCGATTTAGACCCCAGTGTCGTTAAAGCAGTAGAAGTCACTCGTGGAGCCGACGGCATATCAGCGGGAAGCGGTGCTATAGGGGGACAAATTAAAGTTGTCACTAAAAATGCGTGGGATTATACCGCTGGAAACGCGGGGGCAGGCGTGTTAGTAAGAGCTGGTATGGGTGATGTCGACTCCATGCGGCGCGGTGGAATTACCGCTTACTATGCGACTGAAGATTTAGGTATCGCATTGCATGCCAATAGACGTACCTTTGGCGATGTCGAAGTTAATCCAAGGGATGATGAAGACTCACTTAGAGGTCAAACTGAAATATTAAAAAATGATGGCAAAAATGATGACCTGCGCTTAAAACTCAATTTGGAAACTCCAATAGGCCGTTTCGACTCGGATACCTTTTACACTAATTCCAAAATAGCAGAACTCCCCTTTGGTAATAACACTAATTGGATTGATCAACCCTTAAACGAAAGTGAAACGGGTAAGCGTTTAAGCCAGTCATTGGCCTATCACCTCGATAGCCACTCCCCTTGGATCAATCTGCAAGCACAAGTCTATTATCAAGACTACCAAAGAGTTCGCGAACAGCAAGGCAAGATCATACTCAACCCAACTGAATATCCATTCGATAAAAAAGATACTTTCGAGGATAAGAGCTTCGGCCTTAACTTGAGTAATGGCATAAGTCATGAAGTTAACCATTGGCGTGGTGAAGTTACTCTTTTTACCAATCTCGATTACAGCCAATTTCAAGACGAAGAATTTAATCGACTCACGAATACCAATGGCACTTACTATGGTAAAAGCCAAGGAGAAACCTTCGCTTTTGGCCTAAGACATGAATCTGATTACAGCACTTGGCTGAGTACAGAAGCAGGATTTCGCTTTGACTCCTATCAGAATGAATCCGATAACTACCCACAATTTGGTGAGAATAGGGATAATGCATGGTCAGCTAATGCAGGCTTAACCATTCGACCGACAGACTGGTTACGCTTCTATGGTCGCTATAGTGAAAGCTTTCGTGGGCCAAACTTAAGGGAGCTATACAAGAAAGATGAATGGATTTGTCATAGACCAAGCAAACAATGCTACAGCGAACCGCAACCAGACTTAGAGGCCGAAAATAGCCGTAACTATGAAGTTGGATTTGGCTTAGTATTCAACGAACTTGCTTATGCCGATCGGCTCTTATTCAAACTAAACTGGTTTGATACCCAAGTCGAAAATTATATCGACACGGCACCTTATATGTACAAAATTGTCGATGGCCAAAAAGTACCAGCTTCCCCAACAGAAGCCACACACAGAGATTATTCCAGTAAAAATATTGGCATGCTCTATTCAAGCGGTATCGAGGCAGAATTAACCTATCAATATAATGATATTGATATGTTTGCTAATTACAGCAAAGTGAAGATGGATGTCGAGGGCATGCCCAACTTCTACCTAGGTACCATTGAAGATATTCGCCAGCCCTACAACCGCGCCCCCCAAGATAAAATCAATCTAGGGATTAGCTGGCAGCTGATATCACAACTGAGACTGTCATGGACATCGAGTTTTGCTATGGATATGACCCGTCTTCCCGAAGCACAACTCAAAAGAGAGATGGATGCAGAAGGCTATCAGCTTCACAGTGTATACCTAACTTATCAGGCGCCTTGGTTAGCGAGCCTAGAACTCAGGGCAGGTATTGAGAATCTTATGGATGAGAATTACTCAGTTTGGCCTGATGATGAGGAAAAAACCTTACCTGGACGTAACTACAAACTGGCACTCAGTTATCAATTCTAGAAAATGCATCAACGAACACTATCTTCTGACTAAATTGTAAATTCACAAAATCAAGGCCATTGAAAACAACTTTAATGGCCTTATATTTTTAGTCTACTCAATTTTTTAGCTCAACCTCAACTCGAAACGCTTAGCTCTACGCTGTAGTAACCAGAAGATGATTAACACCCCAAAGGAAGCGGCTAAGGTGGTCAGCGTCAGCGCAAAACCTTTGAATGACAATAGGTTTAAGCTAAAACCATCTAACGCTAACACAGCCAAGCCCAGTGGCATTTGGATAAACACAGCGGTGAACCAATCGAAGGGAAGTTTAGGAAAAATCCTGTGGTAAGCGTAAAGCACTAAACCCGCTAGCAATATCAGCAAACTCGCATCGTGAGCCCCTAACAGCAGGTACTCCACACTGTTCGGCGTAATCTTGGGTACAGCACTTAACATATCTAGCATATAACCCGCGCTAGCAACTAATGAGAAACTGATAAAACCCAATAACACTAATAAGATACCAAAACCAAATGCGGGTAAATATTTCATTTATCTCTCTCTATTCGCAACTGAAAATACGCAGTCTCATCTCCCGAAAAACCACTGCATAGAAACCACAGGATAGAAAAAGGACTGTAACTACAATAACAGCCAAAATTTCCCTTAGCTATTAAGACCATAGTCTTATGGCTAGCACAAACCCGTGCGCGATATACGGTGAGCAAACAGGTAAAACGCAAGCGCCAAATGTTAATTCACTTATTTATCCGCCTGATATTCAGCTAACTGTTTACGGTATTTGTCTTGGAAGAATGGATGGTCCGTTAACTCAAGCGCTTGCTTTTCATACTTAATCGCTTCAGTTCGCTGACCTTGGCTCGCATAGACACTTGCCAATGCATGGCTGGCCTCGAATGCTGTTGGGCTCGCTTTTAAGGTTTGCTGATAAATGTCGATAGCTTTGGCAGGATCAGTCGTCTCGAAGGAACGTGCCAACGCGATAAGCGAATCGGTAGCGGGCACGTCAAAACCATATTTGTCGTTCGACAGGGTTTTATAATGCGCCAAAATAGCGGCTACGCCTTGACGTGATATGGTCGAGTCAGGCTTAAGCACTTGGTGTACATCGTTAAAAATAGCTTCAATACCATAAGCCGTCGCCAAAATAGGTTGCGTCATATAGTAAGTGCCATCGAAGCGCTTGATGCGGTAGTCGAGAGAATCCGTGGCGTTCGCTTTGATGATGGCTTCAAGCTTGCCAAAGTCAGCTAACTGATTTTGTTCGAAATCACTGTCGCTAGTGCTCATAAAAAGGAATCTTGGCTTCCCTTTCATCCCTGCGAGCTTCTTTGCAGCATCTGCCATTACAAAAGCGTAGTTATCATCCAGTACCGGACTTGCGGCGATGTAAGCATTAAATAAGCTTGGGCGATTCAAAAGCGTATAAAGACTAAAAGTGGCATTGCCAGTGAAGCCATTAAGGATCCGAAAACCATTTGTGCGATATTGTTTGTCGATGGCAGGAAGTAGATCTTGTTCCATAAAATCCAAAAACTGCTGATTTTCTTGCTGCTTAATGGCTAAAGTTTTTAACTCACCTAAGCCTGCATGACCATCTGGCGCCGTCACGATAATGGTTTCCAGCCAAGGCCAGCCACCGTTATGACTCATCCAGTCTTCCATTCCAGCGAGATAGCCATGGCTACGAGGATGTAAATCCACCAGCACCACATAGCGTTTATCCGCTTTCGATTGGTAACTCGCTGGTAATGTCACCTTAAAGTCAGCGGGCTCAGTTAACAGGCTCGAACTGACCTTTAACATCTGTGGTTGAGCGGGAAAGGTATTATCGGCATTTGCTGACACACTGAAGAATGCAAAGCAGTAAATCACCAGCAGAATTAATAGCGTACGCATAAATTTCATTCCTTGAAAATCAACTATATAAGTATCAGCCGAAGTTAACACCCGTATTCTTGAAAGTAAATCCGATCTCACGGCCTAACCCTTTCGCCAAACACATACCCAATATTAGCCATTCCCATTTTGGTTGTGATGGCGGTGGTAAGACTCGCGAAATAGACTAGCCAATTTCACCAATAACGCTTAGGATCGGAGTTGCATTTTTAAGCCAACATATTGTGGAGTATCAAAACATTATGGGTATCAGAGCCATAGTCGTAGACACAGCAGGCACCACGACAGACCTAACCTTTATCCAAGATGTGCTATTCCCCTATTCTGTCAAAGCCTTACCAGACTTTTTAGCGCAGAACCAACACAATGTCTTGGTGGAAAACTGTATCTGCGACACCCGAGATATCGCCCTCGAACCCGATGCCGATTTAGCCCGCGTGACTGAAATTTTGCAGCAATGGGTACATGAAGACCGCAAAGCGACCCCACTCAAAACCCTACAGGGTTTGATTTGGAAGCAAGGTTACGCCCATGGCGAATTTACAGGCCATATCTTCCCCGACTTTATCGAAGCGGTTAACCGTTTTAGCGCGCAAAAACTGCGTATTTACAGCTTCTCTTCGGGTTCGGTTGAAGCCCAAAAACTGCTGTTCAGCCACAGTGATGGCGGCGATTTAACCGAAATGTTTAGCGGCCATTTTGATACCCGTACCGGCAACAAATTAGATAAACAAGCCTACGCCAACATACTCAACACCATCAGCCTAAGCCCTAAGCAAGTGCTGTTTGTGTCCGACGTGGTTGAAGAGCTTAAAGCCGCCGAAGCCGCAGGCATGATGACCTGCCAAATGGTGCGCGACAGCAAACAACGCACCGGCGATTTTCGCACTATCAACAGTTTTGATGAGCTAGTGATCGACTAACATCGGCACTGCACACAAAAAGCGACCCGAGGGTCGCTTTTTGTTTATCGGGCAAATCACATCTACCTGTCCGCCGGGTGATTCACCCCATCGCAAACCGGCACATCGCCTAATTCATAGGGATTAACGCCCCAACCTACCATGCCGTTCAACTTGCGCTTGCCAGTTTTGCACTTGCTGCGCCTTGGCATTGATCACCGGCCCCAACATTTGACTCTTGGCGCGCTTAAAACCACTAAAGGCCAATGTCGCGATATCTAATTGCTTTAGGGCGGGCGCGCCTTGGAACCACTTGTAATACCAAGGCGGCGTATCCATGGTCATGATAATGCGTGAGGTTCTCCCCTCGAGTAGCCGATTGGGAAAGGTTTTCCCCTGCTGATAATGAAAGGCAAAACCGGGTAAAAATGTTCGATCAATTAATCCTTTAAACTTGGCGGGTACGCTGCCCCACCAAATGGGCACCACAATCACGACATGTTCGGCCCAGAGAATGGCCTGCTGAAAGCGCTGCAGATCCGCCTCTAATGGCTGTTCTTGATGGTATCCCTGCGCCAGATTAGGTTCAAACTCCAGTTCGCTGAGCTTTAACAGGCGCACCGAATGCGACTCGCCCGCAGCCTTGGCGTAAGTGTCGGCTAAATGTTCACACAGGCTATCGGGTTTGGGATGACCAGAAACCACCAGAATCTTTTTTGTCATAGTAAAAACCTTGAGTATTCAATATGACAACAGCTTAAGCTCTGCCCCTAGGGGCAGAGTCAAGCCTGCAATTAGGCGCGGGATTCGCAGGTATCCAAACCATCAATACAGGCATCGAGCCTGACTAATTTATCTTCTAATTCGCTGATCTGCCGCTGGAAATCGGCTTTGATATTCAATAAAAACTGCTGCACAGACTCAAGCTGCGCCGCCTGCTCCCCCTCGGTAAACAAGTCTTTAAGTTGCGAGAGTTTGATACCTAAGGTTTTGGCCTCTTTGATCAGCAATAACTGCTTTATATCGGTTGAGCTATAAGTGCGATAACGCCCCTTACGGATCGGCGCACTGATCAGTCCCCACTCCTCGTAGAGGCGAATCGCCTTGATAGACAGGCCAGTTTGCTTCGCCACAGCACCAATATACATAGTATTTAATCCATTAAAATAATTGAAAAAATCATCATAAACCTCCAAGCCTTAGCCAGCATATCACCGCGCTTTAGGCTTGTCGCTCGCACTTTATACTGCTAGTCTGGCTGCCTTAAACGAGCGTTTTAACTAGAGCTTTTGACTATGAGTAATGCAATGGAAAGTCCAACACTAAGTCCAATGGAAAAGTTTCTCGCACAGCACCCTATAGTGACCGAAATCCCCGTGGCTTGGGGCGAAATGGATGCGCTGCAACACGTCAACAACGTGGTCTATTTCCGCTATTTTGAAACCGCACGTATCGACTTTTTCAACCGCCTCTTTCCACTCGATGCCCTGTATAAATCCGGTGTTGGTCCCGTGATTAGCGAAAATCAGGCCCGCTATAAACGTCCAGTAACCTTCCCCGATACCCTATTGGTCAGCGTGAGTATCAGCGATATTCAAAGCGACAGATTTACCATGCATTATCAGGCCTTTAGTAAGCAGCAACAGGCCATCACGACTTTAGGCACTTCGGTCGCTGTGATGTTTAACTTTAAAACTGGTCAAAAAGCCGAGCTTCCCACGGAATTACTCGCCATTCTTAAACAACACGAGCAAGCTTAAGCTACCGAGTCTATGGCAACATTGCCATAACACTTTAGGCCATATCAGAGGGAGGCTGTATGTCAGAAAAAGCGCCAATAGAAGTCGTTGTTGAGCATCAACAGGATAAACAACGCTTTGTGATCCCCGTTGACGGGCATGAAGCCGTGCTGGAATACCGACTCAATGGCCAGCACATCGACTTTAACCGAACCTTTGTGCCCGACGAGCTGCGCGGCAAAGGCCTTGCCGAACGTTTAGTTCGCCATGGCCTAAAGTGGGCCAAAGCCCAAGATTTTGAGATAGTAGCCAGCTGTTGGTATGTGCAGAAGTTTTTGACACACTAATCAACTGTTACATAAATATTTTTACATTTAATGACCCAACATTAAAATAACGACAATTAAAACTGTCTTTACAGGCTATTCATCGATGGGCAACGATACAGATAACCAAAAAACTGAGAAAAAAAATCTCAGGGAGTATATGTCTGACTCGAATACTCTCTTAAGTTTTTTACTAACATTATTCGCGATACTAGTACCGACATTTAGAGGCTCTGAATTCCTTAAACAAGTAATTCAGTTAAATATTGATGGGTTGTTACTTTATCAAGCTATTTTTGCATTTTTTGCACTGCTCTCAGCATTTGCTATTTTGTTTATAGTCAATCGACTCGTCAGTAACGTTAAGACTAGGAGTGCTTGGAGTAGATATGGATATTATACTTTTGTCTTCATAATGCTTGGCACATTATCATTGAGTTTGAGGGAGTTTTACGCGCCATCATCCTCATTTAGTAATTACTTTTTAGAGAAAGAACAGCGTATAAACTACGCTCTCGTTCAAGTAGAGTCGGGAGTAGAAATAGAACTTGAGTTCTGTTCGAAATCTGGTTCTCAAGTGATCTGTAATCTTGTTATCCGTAATGTATCAAATGAAGATTTAGAAATTCGCGGTATCGGGTGGACACAAATTTTCGATCAAGAGAATACAAAAGCTGAGCTGGAGCGTATACACATCGCAAATGACTTTATAAGGTCTAATGAAAAAATTTCTTTGACCAAAAAGTCATCAACAAACTTGAAGCTATTTTTTAAGTACCCATCTGAATCTAACCCTACATTAATAAAAAAGTTAAGCTTCAACCTAGAATATTCAGAAGGGAAAAGACATATTTCATTTAGAAATATAGCCGTAACAAGTAGTATCTAGCTTTCTGAAATACTTATCGCTAAATCCAATAGACTGGATAGTGGCGTTTGGGATCGGTGGAGAGATTATTCACGACCAGCGCCACCAGCAATAACAGTAGTGAGCCGAGAAAGACAGGCATCAACGCATAGAGAAATCCGAGTTGATGCACGTTCTCACCGCCTATCACGGCAATTAATGCCGTTGCGCCGCCCGGTGGATGCAGCGTGCGAGTTAAATACATCAATGCGATGGCTAGTGATACGGCTAGCGCACTCGCGAGCACCATATAATCGGCAAACACTTGATAAACAGCCACACCAATCAGTGCCGATAACACACTGCCGCCAATCAAGTTACGTGGCTGAGAAAACTCTGCCAGCGGCGCGCCATAGACTAATACCGCCGATGCCCCAAATGAGCCAATCACAAACATGGTGCCGAGTAGATTATCGCCCATATAACTGGCGAGACTGGCGACTAAGTAAATGCCGCAAAAGGCCCCTACCCATGACCAAACGATCTTTTTCAGGGGTTGTCGTGGCGGACAGATGTCCTTAGAACGCATTCGGGTGAAGTAAAATCTCATGCTAAATCCGGCCGGGAGGAATAAAGGCGCAGATAAGTGATCCGCATCACATTTGCGGCCGCCACGTTAACGTTTTCACCGCGCAATTGCAATTGCGCGGTGAAAACGAATATCAGACTTATGCAGCTTCGCCGTTCAGGCTCGCTAAGATTTCACGAATATCTTCGGGGATGGGGCGGCTTTTTTCGCAGCTGTAGTCGTAGTGCACTAAGGTGGTTTTCACTTCGGCGGTTTTATTGCCAGCCTGCCAACAGGTTTGAGTCAGCTCGAAGCTACTATTGCCGATACGGCTGACATAGGTTTTCACAGTGACGCTCTTGCCGTAATAAGTCGGCGCGATAAAGGCCACGGTAAAGCCTGCCACTATGAGGTTCCACTGATGCAAATCCAACTCGGGATTAAAAATCTCGAAAATTGGCGTGCGCGCCGCCTCGCACCACACGGGGATCACTGTGTTGTTGATATGGCCTAGACCATCGGTTTCGGTAAATCTTGGGTGAATTTCGAGGCTGTATTCGGTGACTGACATGCAAACTTCCCTTTTGTTGTTCTTATACTTTTATGCTGTGAATGGGATAAACGAGGCACTTAGCCCGTTTATCCCTACCAAGCCTAACAGAAATAAGAAGTGCGATGCTAGAACTGACAGCTCGCGGTCTCTGGGGTTTGCTTGCCATTGGCATCGTACTTTTTCATACAGCCAGCCTTACCCATATCGAATATTTTTTCGTATTTGAGCTTGCCACTGCTGTCGTAGGACTTAAACACACCATGGCTTTTAGGGTTCTCTAAGTGATAGATTTTGCGCCCCTTAGTCACATGGGAAAAATCCGAGAATCCGGGTTCCTCTTGATAGATAACCCCGTTGATATAGCGCTTATGCACCACATGCTGCTCATCGATACGCAGCATTTCGCTGGCTAACTTACCATTTTGGTCGTAACAGACTTTATCCACGGCATAATTGCTGTCGAGATCCTCGATACAACTCACGGCACCATTATCAAAATACTCCCGCTGGATACCACAGCGCGCAATGGCGTTATCCCAGAAATAGGGTTCACCGTTCCAGGTTTCACCTTCTTGCTGGCAATAGTTCCACAAGCTCTTTAACTGGCCGTTCGGGTAGAAAGTGTAATGGGGTCCAGAAAGACGGTTATTGATAAGATGACCATATTGCACGAGCGAATAGCCGCCGTCGGTGGAATAGCGGATGCTTGGGCCGTATTCCTGACCCGCCTTATAGGCCTGCAGAGACATTAGGCGACCGTTAGAATCGAATCGATATTCTTTATCGACTGACCCATTAGTGTAATAGCTTAATTCGGATAGGCGGCCGCCGCGATACACTCGCTGCTCACCGTCTTTAATCGAGCTAGTTTCAGCATTTTTTGAACTTAACACCCCCTCACAATCGCCTGCGTAGGGTTCTTTTCGCATCATGCATTCATCCTGCGAGGGTTTAAGTTTTACAGCGTCATTAAACTTATACTGACTCAGCTCATTTAGATCGCCGTTAGGCTCGAGCCACATTTGTGTGCCATCCAACTCGCCTTGACGATAATTGGCAACATTGCTGACGATATTTGGCGCTGAGTACCATAGACTTTCACCGTGGAGGCGGCCCTTATCGTAATGTTTAAGGGCGAACATAAAATTATCTTTATTGAATAGCTTAGCCTCACCTTGGCGCAGGCCATTCTCATAGTTGACTTCGGTCTTGTAGAGATAAGTCGCTGATTGCTTAGTGGTAAAAGCATCGTTCTCATCGGGCGTGCGAATATATACCCAAGTGCCTGAACGTTTTCCATCGAGATAGCTGCCTTCACCGGTTTGAAAGCGATAATCCCCTTGGGTAACCTTTTCCACCCAAGCGCCTTGTTTTACGCCCTTTTGGTATTGCCCTTTGCTGCCATCGGACTCAAGCCACTCGCCATCTTTTACGCCATTGAGATAGATGCCCTTTTCGGACAACTTCTTAGCGCCTTCGGTACTGGAATCGTAATCTGGGGTATAGATTTCACTCGGGCCATCGGGCACGCCCTTGTTGTAGTGAATAAAGCCGTAGTTATCGGCATCATCCATCATGGACTGCAACACCCATTTACCCTGTTTCTTACCGTCGAGGTACTCGCCTTCCCAATAGGTTTCACGGCTGTCGGCTTCAATCCACTTACCCACTTGCTTACCCAGCTTATAGTCACCGGCATACATCACACTGCCATTGCGGGCATCGTAGGCAGCAAAGTGACCATCAAGCTCACCCTGCACATAATGGGCTTCACTGGCAACGCCAGCCCAAGTACTGCCCATACTCATATATTCGTAAAAAGGCCCAGTTCGCGGGATTTTTTCGCTGCCATTTTTAAGCCAATCGACGTCGTCGGCCTCGTAACCAATGGCCACCAGCATAAAGCTACCATCTTCTTCGACGTAGGCGCTGCGATCAAAGGTTGCCACCAGACTGTATTTTCGTTCACGCCCCTCGGCATCTTTATCGGTGCGAGTCAGGGGATAGCGCAGCTTGTATTCCACTGCGGTTTTTACATCCGTTGCCGTGCCTTCAGAATTGCGATAGCCAATTAAGGTCGGTTTGAGTTTAGAGGTACCATCAAGAATCGCTTTGATGTCAGGATCTTGGACGCCCTCAGCCTCATAGGTCATACGGTACTGCTGCGGTGGTAACTGGCTTAATACTTTGCGAACGCCGCCGACGGTAAAGGTGCTAATGGTGGGTGCGACTTCATCGAGCACGGCTTGTAGGCGCGTCAGTTTAGTCAACTCCTCGCCCTCAAAACCATAACCCCGAAGATGCTGGCCATCGGCATCCTTGAGCATGACGATCACTTCTTTAGTGCCGCCCTTGTCGAAGTCATAGTAAAACACCGCCACGATTTCGGCGCGGCCGTAATCGTCAATACGCACACCCGGCGCATCGCCGTAGAGCATTTCGCCCCATACCTGTTGATCTTTTTGATAAAAATTGAGCCATTGGCCATTGGGAAGATCCACGGGACCGTGAACCATTTTGTCATATTCCGCCGCAAGTGCAGCAGGAATAACCGCAAAAGAAGAGAGCAACACCGCACCAGCCGCGGCGCATAAACGACGAATCGAAAGTTCCATTTAACTATCCTTTACACCGACACCTTGCGCCTCGTGCGCACCAGTAAGCGGGGCGAATTTTAAGCGAAGTCTGATGCTTCAGGAAGTGGCTGACACAAAAAAGGCCGCTTAGCGGCCTTTTAAGATCAAAGATTTAACAATCAATTATTGTACATAGCATTAATTTCATGGGCGTACTTGTGGTAAATCATTTTGCGGCGCAATTTCAGCGTCGGGGTGATTAATCCCGCCTCCATCGAAAAGGCTTCAGGTAGCAGGGTAAACTTTTTGATTTGCTCAAAACCCGCCAACTCTTGCTGCAAATGCTTTAAGCGCTGCTCGAAATGTTCAACCACATGGCTGTGACGCAGCAGCTCGATAGGCGACTCGTATTTTAAGCCCTTATCCTTGGCCCAGGCTTCGAGGGATTCAAAGGCTGGCACAATCAGCGCCGTCACATAGTTACGGGCATCGGCAATCACAGCCACCTGTTCGATAAAGGGGCAACGGCCCACAGTGCCTTCAACCCGTTGCGGAGCAATGTATTTACCGTTGGAGGTTTTCATTAACTCTTTGATGCGGTCGGTAATAAATAAATTGCCATTGGCATCGAGTCGTCCCGCATCGCCAGTCTTTAACCAGCCATCCTCGAAAGCCGCTGCGGTATCTTCAGGGCGATTGTAATAACCGCGCATCACAGTGTCGCCACGGACTAAAATCTCATCGTCCTTACCTAGCTTCACTTCGATTTCGGGTAAGACTTTACCGTTCGAACCCGCAACTCGGTTATCTAGGGTATTACAGGTCACAGTGGCGTTCGTTTCCGTCATGCCGTAACCACAAAGTACCGGAATACCAATGGCATGGAAGAAAGACGCCACGTTTAAATCGAGGGCGGCGCCACCGCAGGGCATAAACTTTAAGCGCCCACCGAGCACAGCTTGCAACTTGCTGTAAACCAGCTTGTGCGCTAAACGCCATTGCAAGGATAACCACAAACCGCCCTTAGCGCGGCCTTGGCTCACCTCAAATTGACGCTCGCCGACGCCCATGGCCCAGGCAAACAGTTTTTTACGGCCTTCGGCGGATTTAGCGACCTTATCCTGCACTGCGCTGTAAACCTTCTCGAGGAAACGCGGCACCACGCACAGGGTATGCGGACGCACGGCGCTGATGGCCTCTTTCACTCTTTGGGTGTTTTGCAGATACACGTTGTGGCCACCACGGCACAGCACGTAGAAGCTCCAACCACGCTCAAATACATGGCTTAGCGGTAGGAAAGCTAACGACACATCGCCAGTAGTAAACGGCAGGATCTGATCGTGCTGGCGCACAGTCGAGGCCATATTGCGGTAATCCAGCATCACGCCCTTAGGGTCGCCCGTGGTACCAGAGGTATAAATTAGGGTTAACAGGTCGTCGAGATTGGCATCCTTTAAGCGCTGCTCAAGCTCAGCACTCTGGCCATATTCTTTGGCTAACAAACTGTCTAAATGCTGATGTTGAGCCTTGTCCTGCGCCAGTTCAACACTCGCATCGAACACAATCACATGCTCTAGGGTCGGACACTGTTTTTGCAGTTCACAGGCCAGCGCATATTGCTTAGCGTCGTCAACAAAAATCACCTTGGCCGCCGCATCGTTAATGATAAAGCTGGCTTGCTCTAGAGTGCTAGTCGGGTAAATGGGAACCACAACGGCACGACTTTTCAGGGTACCTATGTCGGCACAGGTCCATTGAGGGCAGTTTTGCGACAGGATCACGCAACGGTCTTGCACTTGTACGCCAAGTTCAATCAACACCTGTGCAATTTTATGGCTGATTTGATCGAATGCCTGCCAACTGACTTGATGCCAAGGCGCAGCCATTTCAAAACCTTGCAGCGCAATAGCGTCTTTTAATGACTGGCTTTGCTGCTGTAATAGTCGAATTACGTGATATTGTTCGAGCGACATGAGTGACTCACCTTTTAGCTTACAAGTGTACCGCTTTTGCGGCATTCTACCTGAAGGCAAGCTAAAAACTAAGAGTTTTTGCTCTAATCTTGTGCAAATGTCGCCCAAATCACGCCATTTCAGGGCAATTAGAGCCCAGTAATATCACCCTGCCAGAGCTTTTTACTGCCCCAAATCAGTGCGATTTGCCCAAGGATCAGCAGCACTAGATTACCCAGCGACCAATAGAGCAGACTGCCCTCGTGTTGCAGCGCTGCGAGGCTAATAGACACCCAGAGCGAATGCCCGAGCACCACCAGCATGGTCAGGCTCACCTGCAATACGCGGCGACACAAACAACCTAGGCCTAACACTAAGGCGCAGGCCCAATATGTGCTCATCACTATGTGTGCCAGCAGAGGTAAGCTCAAATCACCATCGAGCCAAGTGACAAACAGACTGCAGATTAACACGCTCAAACTGAGCAGAAGCAGCAAGCGTTGTTGACCACGACCAAAGGCCTTAACTAAGCCAGCACGGCCGTCGAAGCTTGGCATCAACAGCAGCATTTCAGTCGCCCGAGAGCGTTGTACACGGCTCCAATGCACCAACGAGCAACTAATCACACTAAATTGTGCCAATAGCAGTAACACCGGGAAGTTCCAATGCAGCTCGTGGGAGACGATCCCAAGCCCGATGGTTAGCACGGGGAGCAATAGCAGCAACACGGTCAGCATAGGACCGATAAAGAAGTTAACCGGATGCAGATAACGCTCTAACCGAGTCAATATCCGTATGGATTGCAGGCTAGGAAGCCAAAACCAGCCCATTTCCAAGCCGTTAAGATACACACTTCGTGCCTCTACCCGCCAAGGTAACACTAAGCATCGGCGCCAAATTAAGGCCGCTAACACAAACAGCACTATGATGCTTAGCCACAGCGGCACTTGCTCCGCCAACTCGTTGGAAAACGGCACTAAGATAAACAGTAAAAATGAGCTGTAAAACCATTGGGTTTGCCGCAGGCACAGCAAGATAAACCCTAGGCTTATCCCTTGGGCAAAGACCAGTAACGACAGAGTATCGGTCAGGTCAAACAGCACGCATTGCAACACCGCAAGGCTAAAGGCGCCTATCAGCATCACTTCACACTGGATAAAAATATTTTGCCGATAACGGGGGATTAAGATGGAGCACTCACTCGCCATCAGGCGGATCAGCTGCCATGCCACCGCTGCCGAGGTAGACACTAGGCCCATAGTGACAAAAATATCGAAACTCGCCTTTTGCCCCGCCCATCCCGCTAACACGCTCAGGGCCAAGCCAAATATGCCAGTGCCTATAAAACTCACGCTGCCCACATCAAAAAACCATAACCGCAGCATACCGTTAAAAGGATTGAGCGAATGGCTAGTACCGATGCGGGTCGTTGATTCTGCTATGGGTTTCGCGGCACTCATTTGTGCAGCTCCACAAAGAGTTGTTCTAAATTCAGCGCTTCGCTGCGCTGCACGCCGGGCAAATTAAGCTCCACATCGCCCCTATCCACCAGTACAGAATCGCCATCGCGGCTGAGGATACGCACCAGCTCAGGTAACTCAGCGCCCTCCGCGAGCTTGACTAAACGCACCTCTTCCCGCAGGGCATCTATCTCCTTAAACAGCACTAACTCGCCCTGTTTAATCAGGGCGACATGGCTCGCGACCCGTTCTAAATCTGAGGTGATATGGGATGAAAACAACACGGCCGAGCCGGATTCGAGGGCTAAGTCGAACAAATCGACCATAAACTTGCGTCTGACTATCGGGTCGAGGCTAGCCACGGGTTCATCGAGGATCAGCAACTCGGGGCGATAGGCCATCGCCATGATCAAGGCCAAGGATTGGCGCTGACCAACGGACAGGCGTTGTACCTGTTGAGTGACATCTAATTCGAAGCGGGTGAGCCAATCCTGCTCTAACTGCATGTCCCAGTGGGGATAAAAACTGCGGTGCAAATCGAGGGCGCGCTCGACGGTAAAGCCTTCATAACCAAAAGGTTGCTGCGGAACATAGCCTAAGCGTTCCTTAGCGGCAGAAGAAAGCTGCTCCGGCGTTTCGCCTAAGGTGCGGATTTCGCCCGAATCCGGCGAGAGGATCCCCAAGGCGCAGCGCATTAGGGTCGATTTACCCGCACCGTTTTGTCCCAATAGACCGACCACCATACCGGCCGATAAACGTAAGGTCAGATCCTTGAGCGCACGTTTTTCGCTGGCACCTTTGCCACGAAACACTTTGTTTACGTTAGAAAACTCTAGTATTGGGGTACAGTCTTGGTCCATCGAATTGCGTCCTTTTTATTCTCGTTTTCACTTAGCTCGACTCAGGCTACCAACGCTCATTAATCAATTGCAGTAACTCGGGCAGACTCACGCCCAATTGTTTTGCCTGAGTCAGCAAGGCATCTAATTGCGGCTCAAGCAGACTCACGCCCGACTCCATCGCCTCACTACGGGCGGCAACCCGAGTCGCCTGACCACGGCGGCGCTCTAACCAGCCTTGATCGACCAATTGCTGAATCGCGCGGGACACCGTCATCGGATTGACCGCAAGATATTCAGCAATTTGGCGCACTGAGGGTAATACGTCTTCCTCTTGCAACTGGCCGCCCACAATCAAGCGCACGATTTGCTCGTGTAATTGCTTGTAAATTGGCTCACCACTGCTGGGGTTGACATTTAAAAGTTCTAACATTAGTCTTTACACACTGTATTAATACATTGATACACCGATACACTGTATTTAAAGTAACACACTCATCCTGAAATGCAAAAAGGAAAGCGCTCATGATAGATAGCATGATCCACAGGAAGTCCCATAATGCCAGCGCTGACGTGGCAATAAAGCGCATTGATACGCGCCAGCACTCGGGCAAGTTAAGCAAAAGCATCATCAGTTTGAGTGCGCTGATGCTCACCATGGGTAGCGCCACGGCTTGGGCGAGCGACAACTCAGTAAAGCCCACTGAACCCACCAACACCTGTTATGTGGAGGGTGTATCGGACCGCTTAAACTGCGGCTTTGTCACTGTGCCCGAAAACCCTAATAAGCCCGATGGCAAACAGATCCAAGTGCATTATGTGGTCTTGCCCGCGGTGAAAAACGTCAACCACGAAGAGGCCTTACTGGCGATCGCCGGCGGCCCAGGTCAATCGGCCATAGATAACGCGGCAGGCTTCGATAGCATGCTGAACAAAGTGCGCCAGCAGCGCGACATTTTGCTTATCGATCAACGGGGCACTGGCCGCTCGAATCCACTGAACTGCGACTCAGGCCCGCAATCTCCGCTCGCCATCGACGAGGATAATGTCGATACCTTGGTCGAGGCGCAAAAATGCCGCGATCAATTCCCCGATACTGACGTCACCCAATATGGCAGCCTCAATGCGGTGCAAGACTTCGAAGCCGTACGCGCTAAGTTAGGCTATAAGAAACTGCACCTCTACGGTATCTCCTACGGCACACGTATGGCGCAGCTCTATATGCGCTTATATCCCGAGCACTTAGCCACAGTCACCATAGACGGCATTGTACCCATGCAGCAGAGCGTATTGGAGATTGGCTCGGCGATTGAACGCGGCTTTGACTTGCTGTTTAAAGACTGCCAAGACACAGCCGCCTGCCATGCCGAGTTTCCTGAGCTCAAGGCCGAGTTTGACCAAGTGGTCGCTAAACTCAGCCAAGGGCCAGTGATGGAGCAAGTGCACGACCCTGTGACAGGAGAAAAGACCCTACTCACTATGACGCGCTCAAAGTTTTACGGCGCGATCCGCATGGCACTGTATCAAACCAATGTGCGCGCCTTAGTGCCCCATGCAATTCATCAGACCGCTAAGGGTAACTACCAACCATTACTCGGGTTATTTGCCTTAACCACGGATAATGCGGGTATGGCAATGGGCATGCACGCCTCAGTCGTCTGCGGCGAAGACATGCACCGCATCACTCCGGCGATGCGTGAACAGGCCAAAAACTCCTATGTCGGCAAAACCATGCTCGAGAGCCTCGAAACCTCGTGCTCTGTGTGGAAGGTGCCAGCGGTCGATGCCAACTTTAGCGAGCCTATCAAGAGCGATATCCCCACACTGTTGCTGTCGGGCGAAATTGACCCAGCAACTCCACCGAGCTGGGGTGAACTGGCGATGGAAAAACTCACTAACGCCAAACACTTTGTCGCGCCATACGCCACCCATGGCGTGGCCTATCAGTCCTGCGCCAACAACTTAATCGCCGAGTTAGTCCGTACTGGTTCGGTCAAAGATCTCGATGGTGAATGTTTGAAGAAGGATGTACGCCGTAGCTTCTATTTAAATGCCAGCTCGGTTGAGCCACTCGCGACCGAAACCCAAACAGCCAAGGATAAGCCCAGCACTGGAGCCAAGGAGTAATCATGATCAAAGTATCCCATCTTTCTAAGCGCATCGGCGAAGTGCAGGCCCTAAACGATTTGAGCTTCGTGGCCGAAAACGGCCAGATCACTGGCCTGCTCGGCCCCAATGGCGCGGGTAAAACCACCTGTTTACGCACGATTTTCGGGCTGTTAAAACCCGACACTGGCACGGCTGAAATTGAAGGTATCGACGTTGCCATCGACCCGATTGGCGCTAAGCAGCAGTTAGGCTTATTCCCCGACCCGTTTGGTCTGTATGAGCGCTTAACACCGCGGGAATATATCCGTTACTTTGCCGAACTCAGCGGTTTATCCGCGAGCGATGCCAAGGCGGCCACCGACAATGTCATCGCCAAATTGCGCCTCGAAGATATCAGCGACCGCCGCTGTAAAGGCTTCTCCCAGGGGCAAAGAATGAAGACCGCACTCGCCCAGGCCATAGTCCACAGTCCGAGCAATATTATCCTCGACGAACCGACCCGTGGACTCGATGTAATGAGTACTCGTTTGCTGCGCGACATTCTTATTGACCTTAAGAATCAAGGGCATTGTGTGCTGTTTTCCAGCCATGTGATGCAGGAAGTCGCAGCATTATGCGACCAAGTGATCGTGATGGCGCAGGGTCGAGTGGTCGCCATCGGCAGCCCTGAACAGCTCTGCGCGCAAACGGGTAAGGCCTCACTCGAAGATGCCTTTATTCAGCTCATCGGCACCGATGAGGGGATTGCCGCATGATGACTCACAGCATTAACGCTCACACAAATTGCGATAACGCCTGCTTCGACCTCATGGCGAACAGACAAACTTGGGATAAGGAATAATCATGAACAAAATCATCGCAATGGTTCGCAAGGAACTGATAGACGCCGCCCGCGATAAACGCTCTGTGATGGCGGGACTCTACTACGCCATCGGCACGCCGCTGATCATGTGTGGCCTGTTTATGGTGCTTATCGGCCAGCTGACCAGCCCAGACGATCTCAAAATCAGCATCACTAACCCCGACAAAGCACCTGACTTAGTGAGATTTTTGTCCAACAAGGGCATTACACAAGGTGAAGCTGGCGCTAAGGATCTGAAAGCCATCGAGCTGATTATCAGCCCCGACTATGCCAAGCAGATGAACCAAGGCAAAGGCGCAGAAATCACTATCGTGGCCGATAACTCAGAGGAAAAACTGCAAAACTCGATTCGTCGCTTAGAGAAACAGTTACAGGCCTACAGCGCCGAAATGGGCAGCCTACGCTTAATCGCCCGTGGCATCGACCCTCGAGTGGTGCAGCCACTGAAAGTGAATGTGCATGACCAAGCCACGACCGACTCTAAGGGCGGGATGATCTTAGGCATCGCCATTTTCACAATGATCTACTCAGTGTTTATCTCGGGGATGAATCTGGCCATCGACACCAGCGCCGGTGAGCGTGAGCGCAACTCCTTGGCATTGTTACTCAGCCATCCGCTGACCACACGCCAGTTAGTGCTCTCTAAAATCATCGCCGTCGGCCTGTTTGCCCTGCTCGGCTTAGTGTTGATTTTACTGGTGTCTAAGGTCGCCTATACCTTCGTGCCTTGGCAGGAACTCGGCTTTAGCGTCAGCATCACCAATGAGTTTATGGCGCTAATGCTGCTGGTCGGTATTCCCGTCGCGCTGATGGCCGCCTGTCTGCAATTGTTTGTGTCCTTTATGGCCAAAACCTTTAAGGAAGCCCAATCCTACCTGACCATGGTGTTGTTTGTGCCCTTAGCACTATCGATGGCGGCCAGCTACAACATAGCGCCAGACATACTGCAATGGTTGCCAGTATCCGGTCAGCAACAGGCACTGATGGACTTTATCAAAGGTAAGGACATGAGCATGCTGCAACTGCTGGTATCGACGCTCGGCACCTTAGCCATCGCCCTCGTCTTGGCGTTCGGTATGGAAAAATCCTTAAAGAGTGAAAAAGTGGTCTTCGGCTTATAACACTATCGACCCAAGGGCACAGTGCGCCCTTGGGTTAAAGGGGTCAGTTATGGAAAACGAATATGTGCTGATGGTGATCATGGTGACTTTTGTGGTGGGTGTGAGTGCCACAGAAATGTTTAAGCATTACCTGAAAATCCGCCAACTGGGTGGCGGCAACGAGCGACAGCTTGAGGATAAGCTCACACAGTTGAGCTTACAGAATCAAGTGCTTACCGAGCGTGTGCAAGTGCTGGAGCGCATAGTGACAGACGCAGAGAACGACACTGCCAAGACATCTCTTGCGCAACAGATTGACGCGCTGAAATAGCCGTTAATGCAGTTCGGCCTCGCAGCAATTGTCGCTATCAAACTCATATTGCTGAGTATTAAAGCGCTGCCTGTAGGCCCTCGGGGTTAAGCTCGTTAGCTGAATGAATAATTTGCGAAACGAGCTGACATCCTCATAACCCACACGGGTGACCACTTCCTCTAAGCCTAAACTGGTCGTTTCCAATAGGTGTTTTGCCTCATCCACCCGCAGGCGCTGCACATAGCTGGCCGGAGTCTCGTTTAATGCCTTTTTAAAACGGCGGATAAGAGTGCGCTTACCTAAAGCAAATTTATCTGCAATATCATCCAGTAACAGCGGTTCGGTTAAATGATGCTGCATCCATTGCTGCACATTCCAAATCACCTCGTCCTTATGGCTCGACGTCATCAGATCCATGGTCATAAAGGGTTGTTGGGATTGGCGATTAGGATCAATTAGCAGGATTTTTGCCATCTGGCTTGCTAACTGCTCACCCACCAAAATGTGCACTAAATGCAGGGCGAGGCTCATATTCGAGGTTGTCGCCCCTGCAGTATGCAGATGGCCGTCGGACACCACCAGCTTGTCCATCCGCAGGTTCACCTTGGCAAAATGTCGCTGAAACATCTCATTCAGCCACCAGACAGTCGTCGCCTCGCGTCCGTCCAGCAGGCCGGTGGCCGCTAAAATCAAGGTGCCAGAGCAATAGGCCGCCAATGGTTTACCTGAGTCGGCAAACAACCTTAACGGTTCGAATAAGGATTCAAAATCATTGAGATAGGTTTGAAACTCGCTTTTATTGGTCACCATGGCCGAGGCCAAGATCACCGCATCGGAGTGCAGAATATCACTCGGGGTATTAAGCCCAACGGCAGGCACTTTAATACCTTGATTCGTTAGGATATCACCGCCATGACTCGACACAACTTGGCACTCAAACAGGTCTTGTTCGGCCTGTGGATTGACTCGCCGCCAATAGGTATTGCAGAAACTAAACACATCGAGAAAACCAATAATCCCGCTGGCAACCGTATTGTCCGTCGCCAAAATAGTGATCCTTTTCATTCCAATGCCCTCCCCTGCCTAATCATGCATTGAGTCTAGCGCACTGGCTCAAAATGTCACTACTCACCCTAAAATTGTCAATAACGACACTTCAAGCCCAATACGGGAGTTTTTAGACTGTGCTTAAACCTCCAGCACACAGGACGACACTATGACACAGCGCACCCTCAGCCAGTTTAAACGCCTGCTGGCCTTTGGCTTACTCAGCCTCATTTGGACACTCTTGCTCTGGTTAAACTTCAGCATTGCGCCCAATGCCTTCGCGCATTTTGTGGCTATCCCAGTGCTGTTTATCGCGACGGGCGTGTCGGCGCTGCTGATCACCAGCAAGCCGCCAACTCCGAACAAGCCAATAAAAAACCCAAGCTAGACTTGGGTTTATGTCATCTTGCTGTGCGGCGCGTTATTTTGCCTTAGGTCTAAAAGGCTTAATCACGGCTTCGTTACACTCGAGGTAAGGCCCTTCCATCAGGTCGATGCAGTAAGGGATGGCGGGGAATACGGCATCTAAACATTCGCGAATAGATTTTGGCTTGCCAGGCAGGTTCACAATTAATGAATCACCGCGTAAGCCCGCAGTTTGGCGCGAGAGAATCGCCGTCGGTACAAACTTTAACGACTCAGCGCGCATCAGCTCGCCAAAGCCCGGCATCATGCGATCGCATACGGCCTCGGTTGCCTCAGGGGTGACATCACGTTTTGCAGGGCCAGTACCACCCGTAGTCACAATCAAGCAGCAATCCTGCTCATCAGCCATCTTGATCAGGGTCGCTTCAATCACATCCTGCTCGTCGGGGATCACTTGATAAATCGGCTCCCACTCGCTGGTGAGGTAATCATTGAGGGTGTCGATAATGGCCTTGCCCGAGATATCCTCATAAATCCCCGCACTGGCACGATCGCTTACCGTAACAATCCCGATTTTTGCTTTGCTCATAGGAAATCCCCAATCATGTTGAAATAAAACCAATCGACCGAAAGCAGAGGAGAAACCTATGCTCCTTCGACTATAAGCCGCAGCTAAAATAGCATAAATGCTAGACTAATGGGGCAAGTAAAACGTGATGAAGTTCGCGCAATAGGCTCGAAAAAAAGCTAAGGCAAGCAATCACTCACCTCAGCTTGATGGTTTGCAGGAAGAGTTAACTCACCTGTGACAGTGTGGGCAACGCAGGGAAAGCGCCCTTCTGCCCACAGGTTACGGCGCCGCAACGCACCGCAAACTCAATCGCCTTGCGCAACTGTGTCTGACATGCGAGTCGATGTTTTAAGGTTAGATGCTCGAGATCAAACGCCAACTCAGAACCTAGCGCAAACAAAAAACCCGCCATAAAGCTGTCGCCCGCCGCCGTGGTATCAACGGCTTTAATTTGTGGGACTGGCACACTAAATCGTTCATTCACTGTGATGCATTGCACTGGATTGGCGCCGTCAGTAATCAAAATAACTTCAACACCTTGCGCCAAACAAAACTGCAAATAATCTTCGAAACTCTTATTCCGCGTTAATGCTAAATACTCAGCCTCTTCACGGCTCATTTTCAGCACTTGTGTGTAACGAAAACACTGCTCAACCCGCTCAGCAAGCAATGCGGTATCGGGCCAGAGCGATAAGCGCAAATTAACATCAAAACTCACTATCTTATTGAATGAATTCGCACAACGAGCGCCATAGAGACTCGCGTTAAAAATGCTCGCTTCGGTAAAGGTATTGGAGCAGAGATGAAAAATATCCATCTGTTGCCATGGAATGGCATCAAAATGGCGCGGGCTATAGCAAAGATCGGCAGTCCCTTGGCGGTTAAACTCAAAGGTCCGTTCGCCATGCTCATCCAAATTTACCACCACAGTCGCCGTTGGCGCCTCCGGCACTTGGGTCAAGTAATCCGTTACAACCCCTTCATTCGCTAGGGCTTGTTTTAACATAGCCCCATAATCATCGGTGCTGATGCCGCCGGCAAAGTAACTCTTGCCCCCCAGTTTGGCATAACCCACAGCCACGTTTGCAGGCGCGCCGCCCGCAATGGCTTGATGGGACTTGCCGCTAGCCTCCGTGGGTAATAAATCCACTAACACCTCACCGAAACTGAGTAATACCGTCATATGGATCCCTTTATGTCTCTAATGGTTAAGCAAAAAGCCCATGCTTGATGGGCCTTTTAAATTGTCGGTTTTAAACCTCAAACCCGCCGGAGTTAGAACTCGTATCTCAAGGTTGCACTCGTGGTTCTGCCATTAATGGTGCGAGCACGGATAATATTGTTATCAGGAATCGAACCCTCTTCAGCTTCGGTGATACCCGTAGCATCAAACAGGTTGTTGACGTTTAACGAGACGCTTAAGGCCTGAGTCAAGTTGTAGGTTGCAAAGGCATTGACCTGATTGTAACCATCAAACTTGAGATCATTATTATCCTGTGCATAGGAGTCAGTGGTACCAATCAGGTTGATGCCCACTGAGCCTTGGTCAAAGTTATAACGGCCCATCAGCGAGTAGATAAAGTCGGCCTGTCTTCTTGGGGTATTCCCCACAACGTCTGGCGTTAACGCATCCTTGGCAATTTCAGCATCGGTCCAAGTGACATTGCCCCTAAAATCGAAGTCACCGATAAAATAGGCCGATTCAATTTCAATACCTTTGGCTTTGTACTTACGGTCGAAGAAACGCTGACTGGTCGCCTCGAAGTTTTGCTCTTCGGTCTCTGAATAGAAAGCGGTCGCGAACACCGATAAATCATCGTAACGGTACTTAACGCCTAACTCATATTGATCCACATTATCGACTGCGTCTTCTTTTGCCACTGAACCATCGGCACGAACCTTACCAAATAACAGGCGATCCGCATTGGCGCGGCCACCATGACTCAAGCGACCAAATGCGGCTAAATCACTGTCAAACTGATAGTTTGCGCCGAGTGAATAGGAGGTGTAGCTCCAGTCATAATTCACAGGTTGCGGATTGGCATTATCGATAGAAGAGACACTTTGCTCAGGAATAGAGATTACGCCATCCAAGTTCATATCGACTTGCGATTGCACATTGCCGGCGTAGTAACCACTGGCATCGCCGCTGTCGTAACGCACACTGGCATCCAGCGATAAATCCCCAAAGCTTGACGCGACCGCAAGATAAGGCGCCTTAATGTTGTATTCGGTATCGTAATTACGTTGGCAACAGTTGCCCCAATAAGGCACACCATAGCCGTAGAGCCCAGCATCGGAATAGGCGGTACCATCGGCGGCCACCACATCGAGCAATGCGGCGTTATCCCCTTTGACTTCCATCAGATAGGAGTTCCACATCCAGGTCATATTGATATTTTGGGTGGCATTGTAATAACCCAGAGTAACGCTGGTATCGTCAAAGGTTTTCGTCAATTTTAAGTCGTTTACGATTGAGCCAAAGTCATTCATCTTGACGTCGAAGGTATGGATACGCATAGCGAGTCCATCCATAGGATTGCCCGCATCGGGACCATTGGCATAAATCAACTTGGCGCCAGTGCCGGCAATACTGGCCGCAATGTCGGCACCATTAGCCACTTCGGCAGGAAATGGCGCCATAAAATTACCGCTCACATCCGAGAAACGGAAACGGTTTTCGACCTGCCAATCATTGCCTAAATCAAAAGACGCTTCTAAACCCACAGAGTTAACCTCAGGGTTCATACCATCGCGCATATCACCGCGACGACGCTCACCATCGGCGCCCAAACTCAGGGTTGAGAGGAAATAAGCTGATTGAATAGCATCGGATTTCGCATTAAAACCTGGGACAGAACTACCGTCCGAATACATTGGCATAGGTAAGTAGCCAATACTCTTATCATCTAAGTGTTTAAAATAAAGACGAACATAGCCACTATCGAACTCTTTGGTAATGTTGGCTTTTACCTGGCCGCCCTTGTTGGCATCATAACCAGCTTGGCGAGGACCTTCGCCAGTCCGCACAAATCCCCCCACATGGAAACGCAGACTGTCATTGATACTCGTGCCATATTCAAAGTCGGTGCGGAAGGTATCGTAGTCCAAGCCAAAGGTGGTAGACACACTGCCAGCATCCGAGCTACCAGTTTTACTGATCACGTTAATAATACCGCCGGGAGCATTACTGGCCGCAGTAGACGCCGAACCACCGCGAATCGATTCAATAGTTTGCACTGTAGAATCTAAGCGTAAGAAGATATCCGCATTACCAAAGGCAATATCGCCAAACTGCAGAATAGGTAATCCATCTTCTTGGATTTGAAGAAACTTAGCACCGCCCGATGCCACAGGTAAGCCACGGACAGCAATGTTAGCGTTACCTTCACCACCCGTTGATTCCACCTTCATCCCCGGAATGATCCGGAATGCTTCGGCAGATGAACGGGGAGTACTAACCTCCAACTCGGCGAGTGATACGCTGCTAACAGACACGCTCGAGTCCATGACGCGGGTACCACGAGCAACGCCCGTAACGGTAATACGCTCGAGGCCTAACGCATCTTTCTTGGTTTCTTCCTGCGCGGGTGCATCGGCAGCCCAAAGCTGAGAACTCACCAAGACGGCGATGGTACTTAACAAGAATTGTTGTGATGTGCGATTTATCATTTTTATGTCCCCACCCATATTTTGAGAAGCTGCCTATATCTCCCCACGGCAACTTCTACTGAATTGTTGTTAATCGATTAGTGAGTCTTGTTTGGTTCCCAAAAACATCTTAATCGATTAAGTTAACAAGTTAGCAACTAAATAACAAAAAGCAAGTGCGTTTTTTGTACAAGCCAACAAACTTAAAGTGGGAACAGCTAGCAATTAATTGATTAATCGAAAAAATGTGACAGAAAAAATTTTTCTGTCACATTTCAATTCAAGCGGTTTCACGGCTTAACAGAGCTTGAGAAGGATCTTTAATCAGATTAACCCCCGCTAACAGGCACAACAAAACGGCAAACCCGGTTGCGAGGTAAAAGCCATACTTCACATGGCCGAAAATATCCCCAACTAACCCCATGCACAGGGGAGCCAACGCCGCAGAAACCGCGGTAAAAAACAGGATAACTCCAGCCACAGAGCCGTGCTGTGCCACGGGGAAACAACTGATCCCCTTGGAGTTTAAAGTGGGATACATCATTGACATAAACAGCCCTGAGAGGGGCAAGAGAATAACAGCGGCCTCAACGCCATAGAGCATAGAGCCGAGGTAGCAAAGGCTGATCGCTAAGCTAAACCAGAACATAACCTGTTGCCACGAAAAGTGATTTAATATCCACCCACCCAAAAACCGTCCACCCGCTCGCAGGGTAAAAAAGATGGTCAAGGCATAGGCCGCAAGTAGTGTGTAATCCCCCTGATACTCTTGCAGCAAGCTAGGCATCCATACATAAATCGCCACTTCGGTGGCCACATACAAACCAATCGCAAGGGAAAACCCTAATGCATAAGGATTTTTCATCATACTGAAGGTATTCGTCAGATTAATTGTTTCCGTTGAAGATCGCTTAACCTGCGGATAATCGGCCCTAAACGCTAGCCAACAGAGCAGCAGACAAAACACACCCGCCCCAAAATACAAATACTTCCATGACACACCACTGATAAGCAGATAGCTGACGATGGCTGGCCCCACCATGGCGCCGACCCCAAAAAATCCTTCGACCGTATTCATGGTGCTGGAATGCTGTTTTGTCGACCGAGAAATATCACCGATCAGGGCTAAGGCCCCGGTTTTAAATACCCCAATTGCCAAGCCCACCAAGGCCAAAAGCAGCAGGAAATAATAAAACGACTCCCCAAGCGCAAATAAAAAACAGGCAATGGCGAACAACAACAGCCCTAATAAAATGGTTAGTTTACGCCCTATTTTATCCGCCAAAAAACCGAGGAATAGACCACTTATTGCAATAAAAATCATCGGCATATAATGAAAGGCGCTCGCCTGTGATAAAGAGAGGCCAAACTCAGAAATGAGCTGAGGAATGATCACGCCCACGGCATCTGAGGTCATAGCGAACATAAAAAACATTAAATACGTCAGCACTCTAATTCGAGTGTGATGGCGATTTTCTGCAGAATTTGAATCACTTACCATACTGTTTCACCTTATCGTTATCGCGCTAAATCCCCTTTGAAGCTAGCTAAGCCCCAAACAGCTTTAGGCATTATTTATGTACAGCAGTGAGTTAATCCCCCCAAAACCAAGACTAACTCAAAAATCTAACAAACCACTTGAATAATGTTTCACATTGGTTAAATATACAACTTAATCGATTAAGTTTGTTTGTGCAATTTATAAATAACCGCCAGCAAACTTTACTCTGGGAAGGCTACTCAAGCGTGGGCAAAGTATGAAAAATCAAGTGCAATTGATCACCTATGTCGATCGGATAACCGGTGCCGGACTCAAACAACTCAAAGCCTTACTCGATAATGAGTTAGATGGTTTATTTGGGGGCGTTCACCTACTGCCCTTTTACTATCCCATCGATGGCAGCGATGCGGGGTTTGATCCCATAGACCATGTACAAGTGGACTCACGCTTAGGTGATTGGGACGATGTCAAAAGCATAGGCGAAGCGTTCGACATCATGGCCGACTTGATCGTTAACCACATGTCCGCAGAATCCCCCGAGTTTAAAGATGTACTCAAACATGGCAAACAATCGGTTTACTGGGATTTATTCCTGACCAAGGACAAGGTATTCCCTGAGGGATTAAGTGAACAGGATCAAAAAGCTATCTATCGCCCCCGCCCAGGGAGCTGCTTTAGCACTTACACCTTAGCGGATGGTTCAACGGAAGAATTTTGGACCACCTTTACCCGTAACCAGATCGATATCGATGTTAACTCAGCTGCAGGTAAGGATTATTTAAACCGCGTATTGGCGCGATTTAACCACAGCAAAGTCAATTTAATCCGCTTAGATGCCGCAGGGTATGCAATCAAAAAGCCTGGTACTAGCTGCTTTATGATTGAGGAATCCTTCGAGTTTGTGGATAAATTAGCGAAGCAAGCCAATGAGTTAGGTATGACAACCCTAGCCGAAATCCACTCCCATCATATGACGCAAATCGATATCGCCAAACGAGTGGACATGGTTTACGACTTCGCCCTGCCACCGCTCATCCTGCACACGCTGTTTAGCCAAGATTGTAGCGCCCTGAGTCACTGGCTAGACATGGCCCCTCGCAACTGCATCACAGTACTCGATACCCACGATGGCATTGGTATTATCGATGTCGGCCCAATGGATGGCTTACGCGGATTATTGAACGAAAAACAAATCGATAATCTGGTCGAAACCATACACGACAACAGTAAGGGCGAGAGTCTACAAGCCACAGGGGCGGCCGCCAGCAATGTCGATTTGTATCAAATCAACTGCACTTATTACGATGCCCTAGGGCAAAATGACCTAGATTACTTGATGGCGCGAGCAATTCAGTTTTTCGCACCAGGTATTCCGCAGGTGTACTACACTGGCCTGCTTGCCATACCAAACGACATGACGTTGCTGAATCAAACCCATGTCGGCCGAGACATTAATCGCCCCTATTTAAACCGGGAAAAAGTGCAGCAAGCCCTGCAAAAACCTGTGGTTAAAGCCCTCATCCAATTGATTAAACTGCGTAATAATAGCGCAGCATTCAATGGCCGCTTTTCGATGGCAGCAAGTGGCAAAACACTGACACTCACATGGTCTGCACAAAATGCATCGGCCAGTCTTAGTCTCGACTTTGTCCATAAACAAGGATTGATCACCCTACTTGATGAGCAAGGCATCGAAACCCAAATCGCATTAGCAGACCTGCTCACTCAAGCACAGGCCTAAATGCCGAACAAAAACAAAAGGCGCTTAATTAGCGCCTTTTGTATATAAAAATCATTGTATTAACAGCTTTTACCTAAACGTAATTCATACCCTAATACCTGAGCATGCACGGCATCGTCGATAAACATCTGCGCTGCCATTTGGCCTTTTTGTTCCGAGTATTGGTAAACCGTGGTCAGTGGTGGATTCGAGCGAGTCGCCTCATCAATACCATCAAATCCCACGACACGAATATCCTCCGGAATCGCTAATCCCATGGCCTGCGCCTCACCCAGCACGCTGAGGGCAATTAAGTCGCTCATACATAAAAATACATTGGGTCTTGGGGTTGAGTTTAATGCCTCCTTGGCCGCAATCCGCGCATACTCCGCATTACTTTCCGGAATATTCCAAATCCGATCATTACCAAGGATGACACCCGTTTCCTCAATCGCCTGTAAATATCCCTGCAACCTCTGGTGCGCAATCGACATATCGATTTCGAGCAAATTCAAATCGTAAACTCGGCAGGTTAAATGGGTATCGAGTAGCCTCAATCCCAATATTGCAACTTGATCGGTGGGAGATTTTAACGCCAATTTTGCCACCTCATAGGCGGCTAACTTATTGTCAATGCTGACAGAGGCGTTGCGGTGGATATCAAAATCCACTGTAACCACTTTCTTCTTAACCTGTTTTAATTGCTCGGCGAGCAAGGCATTGCGCGGGCGACCATAACAAATAAACCCATCCACAAAATCGGCCACCGCATTCACACTGTCGGAGCTGCCAGAAAAAAGCAGTAAGTTGAGTTTTTCCCGCTCCAATACCGAAGCCACCCCCTTCATAAACTTACTGGCGACAGGATCGGACACCATATATTCAACACTATCGGACAGTACCAGCGCGACGGTATCAAATTTGCCCCTACGTAGGGACTGCGCCGCCTTGTTTGGACCAAAATACCCCAGTTTAGAGCAGGCGGCTAAAATCTCGTTGCGACGTTTTTCCGATAGCTGATCGGGACGATTAAAAGCATTAGAAACAGTGGCGTTAGAGACACCTAGCTCGTTAGCTATGCTCTTTAAGGTCCAGTTTTTAGTTGTCATGCAGAATTCCTGGCAAAGAATGGGGTCACAGCGGAAGCTAACCTACCGCAAATACTACACAGCTTAAATCCGTCGTGCACCAACAAATCTACTCATGATCCCTAAGCGCAGTCGCAGGCGACAAATAACCCACAATCGCCGAGCTGAGCGCCACCAGTGCCGCCGCGATAAAACCCCATTGGAAAGCGTGATGCACAACCTCTATGGGTAACTGTTTTATTGCCGCAATCCCCACCTGCGCCCCTTCGAGCGGTAACAAGCCATATAGCAACAGACTGAATAAAGCCGTGCCAATTGCCGCGCCCATGGAACGACTCAAGGACACCATGGCGGTGATTTGGCTTAAACGCGCCTTGCCCGACACGCTCTGCACCACTAGCTGCACGCTGGGCATCACAGTCCCTAAGCCAATGCCCACCAGCACACCTAAAGCGCCGATCAAATTCGCATTCGGCGGCACTAAACCGATTAAGAGCAAACCGATAAAGGCCAAGCCCATGCCGAAGGTCGGCAACCATTTAGGTGCCACATCCCGACTCAACAACCTGCCAGCGATGGTGGAACCTGTGACAATGCCAAAGGTCATTGGCATCAGCAGCAAGCCCGTTTTGGCCGGATTGGTGTGCAGACCGACCTGCAGGTAAATGGGTAAAAAGAAGATCATCGCAAACAGGCAGGCGGCAAACAGCGCAGCCGTAAAGAGCGGCATATAAATGGCTTTATTAGCGAGTAAATCCAGCGGTAAGAAAGGACTCTCACGCCGACGCTCCCACCACAACAGAACAAGGGCGCCCACACAGATAAATCCCATAAAGCCTAAACTTGTGGTCGATAGCCAAGCAAAGTCTTGCCCCGCCACGGACAACCAATACAGCAGCGCCGTGATGATCGTGGGAAATAACAGCACGCCGAGTAAGTCAAATCGCCCTTGCCGCACGGGTTTAACACTCTGTTTATGCAAGCGATTAAGTCGCCAAACCGCCAGCATAACCAAAGGAATATTCGCCCAAAATAACCAGTGCCAAGAATAGGCATGCACCACAAAGCCACCTATCACGGGGCCGCCAACACTGGCGAGGGTAAACATAGCGGCAAAATAGCCCTGAAAACGTGCCCTTTGCCGTATCGGCACCAATTCCCCCACTAGGGATTGGGACAGACTCATCAGCCCGCCACCGCCGAGGCCTTGGAGTATCCGGCCAGCAATCATATGGTCCATAGTCCCAGCACTGGCGGAAACAATTGAACCCAACGCAAACACCACTAAGGCGATCATCAGGATTTTAGCGCGGCCATAGTTATCCCCTAGCCAGCCGTAAATAGGCACACTGGCCGCCATCGCCAGCATATAACCGATAGTGATCCACGAGGCTTGCCTGAGGCCGCCAAGATCTTCCACTATCGCTGGGGTTGCGGTGGCGAGTAGGGTTTGATCGACCGCCGCCAGGAACATGGGCAAGAATACGGCGGAGAAAATCGCCAGAAAAACCGAGGTGGGCAGAGGCTCATGTTGGGACGAAGCAGACGCTGGGGTCATAGAGTCTCCACCTGTGATTAAGGCTTAAATTCGCCTTGCATTCCAATACTTTGATGCCCAATAACTGTTTAGCAGGCTCGAAATTTTCACCCCTTGGCTCGTCGAGACATGGAGAAAATTATTCCCGCCCACATAAATGCCGACATGGTGCGTGCTCCAACCCGTTTTGAAAAACACTAAGTCGCCTTTACGCAGTTGGTCCCGCGCCACAGGTTTGCCGAGGGCTTGCTGTTCTTCCACTGTGCGCGGCAGAGTCATGCCCAACATCTTTTGATAAGCGACCGACACAAAGGCCGAGCAATCGATGCCTTTCTTAGTGCCGCCACCTAGGCGATAGGGTACGCCGCGCCATTCGGAATGGAAATCGGCGATATTGCTATCGCTCCAAACGGAGACGGGTTCAACTTGCTTCACCACAGGCTTAGGTTCTGGCGCGCTCGCACAGGCGCCAAGACCTAAGGCTAAGATAACTATCAGTAATCGTTTCATTAGCGTAAAACTCATCGCAGGCAATTCTTGCGTAATATCGGGTGCTATCAAAGCGATAACGAAAATATCGTGAAAAAACCGATGGTAACAGCCTAAGCTAATCCCAAGCTTAAAACTATAACGCCGTCCACAATAAACGAATACCCACCAGCACCATTAAAATCAAGATGATGCGTTTAAACAACCTATCGCTGATCTTATCTTGGATCGCCAACCCCAGTTTTACGCCTAACCAAGCCAAAGGCGCAAGTAATAGCGAAATCAGAATGTTACCTTGGTTAATTTGCCCGAGCAGACTATAGGGCACCAACTTAACCAGATTCACCACCGCAAAAAATACCACTGCCGTGGCTAAAAACTCTGGCTTGGCCAAGCGTAACGGCAGCAAATAGGCATTGAGTGGTGGCCCGCCCGCATGGGCCACAAAGCTGGTAAAGCCTGCGGTTAAGCCACAGAGTCGCCCCACGAGTGGCGAAGGCTTAGCTTGGGTTTTATCCCCTAATATCAAGCCATAAAGGCCAAAACCTAAGGACACACAGCCTAAAATCGCCCGTAAGTAATCTTCGTTTAAGCGGTCGAACAACCAATAGGCTATGCCTATGCCCACAATCGCCGCGGGTAAAAGGATCCATAATTGGCGTGGATTATGTTGGCCCCACCAGGAGCGAACACTTAAAAAATCCATATAAATCAGCAATGGCAACATAATTGCTGCCGCAGTTGCCGGGCTTATGGCCAGCGCTAACAGGGGCACGGTCAAGCCACCGACGCCGCCGGCAAAACCCGATTTAGAGATCCCAGTGATCAACACCGCAGGAATCGCCACCAGCCAAAAAAGAGGGTCTGTTAACATCCCTTATTCCCAATATTACGTTAAAGTCATTAAGGTCGAGCAACGAGTAACAGGCCTTGAGGGCGATAACATCGCCTCGCTGCACCAGCATAAATGTTAAGTCTATCCGTGTCTAAATGAAGATAAGGAGTCGATATGAGTCAAATGCAAACGTCGCAATTTTACGGCGGCCCAAGGGAATGCCCTGTCGAAGATGGGCGGATCCAAATCCAGCATATTGCTCCCAAAATCAGTGATGTGGGCGGGATACCCGTAGCGCGGGCGATTCCACAAAAACCGCGTCGACTCATAGGACCCTGGTGTTTTCTGGATCATATTGGCCCAGTCACCGACGGCCCTTTAATGAATGTGGGCGAGCATCCCCATATCGGCCTTCAAACCTTCACTTGGATGCTGGAGGGGGAAATCATGCACAGGGACAGCCTAGGTAGCGCCCAAGTGATCCGCCCCAAGCAGGTTAATCTGATGACCGCGGGCCATGGTATCGCCCACACCGAAGAGTCCGTCGAAGGTCATCGTACTATGCATGCGGTGCAGCTATGGATTGCGCTGCCGCTGGAACACAAAGACACAGCCCCTAGATTCGACCATTATCCCCAGCTGCCCACTTGGCAGGAGGCGGGCGTCGAATTCACTCTATTGATTGGCTCGTGGAAGGATAAACAAGCGCCCACGCTGCACTTTTCACCGATCGTCGCGATCGATATCTTCGCCGCAGAGGCCACTCAACTGACGCTCAGGCTGGATCCGCGATTTGAATATGGCCTAATGCCACTCGAAGGCCGATTCGATATCGACGACGAGGCCTTTGATAACAATAACCTCGCTTACCTTGGCATGCTACGCGAGAGCGTGACACTCGAGCTTCACTCTGGCGCACGTTTACTGCTGATTGGCGGCGCGCCCCTCGCCGACACCGTCAGTATTTGGTGGAATTTTGTCGGCCACAGCAAGGAAGATATTGCCAGTGCCCAAGCCGATTGGGAGGCCAAGTCCCCACGTTTTGCCACTGTGCCGGGTTATAACGGCAAACGTTTAATGCCGCCGCCCATTCCTTGGTAACCCAAGCCGTTCATGCGTTAGCGCGAGGTAATCGAGTTAGATTGCCTCGCGTAATGGCGGTATTTGCAGCCATTTTCTAGTGTAAAACGGTGAGCAGAACCGCCTGCCTGATGTAAATGCCAGACAAGTTCCACACGCCAAGCCCCAGAAAATTTTACGGATTTTTTACGCGCTATCCCCACAGGCCTTTGCTAGAGTAGCCTTAACTTCAGCAATGCCTTAGCCGTTATGACTTTTGCAAACACAGCCTCCATCAACCAATACTGGCGCACACACCCCGCGTTATTTACCGCCATGTTGTTAGTGATTGCTTTGCTCACTAGCTATTTGATTGATCACTTTTCAGGCTCGGCCATTGCCGTACTGCTTATCCTGCAATTAGCCGTGGTCGCCGTGGCCCTGCAATGCAGCGCCAACTACGCCTATTTTGTGGCCGTGTTTGGCGCCGTCAGTTTCAATTTTTTATTCACCACGCCGCGCTATTCGTTGCAAATGTTCAACGTCGAAGACATAGTCAATCTAAGCGTGTTTTTGCTGGTCGCCCTCACTAGCAGCAAGTTAGCCGAACATTACCGCCGCCAGCAGCAGGCACTCGAACAGGCACAGCTCAGAAACAGTATTTTACTCTCGGTCTCCCACGATTTACGCACGCCACTTGCGACCATTATCGGCACCTTAACCACGCTGAAGGAATACCAAGCTAAACTCAGCCCAGAGCAAAACGAGGAGCTTATCGACTCGGCCGCCGCAGAGAGTCATCGCCTGCACCAATATATCGAAAACCTTCTTCAGGCGACCAAGTTACAACATGGCGCGCTCAAATTTAGCCTAGACGAAGCCAATCTACGCGAAGTGTTACAGCGTACTATTGCCCGCTTTCAAACCGCGCAACCTAGGATCCAAATTCACAGTGAGCCAGAACTTCCGCCATTAATGATTTGCAGCTCTTTGATTGAACAGGCGATTTTTAATGTGCTCGACAATGCCCTGCGCTACTCGCCCGCAGAACTGCCTGTTACGGTAAACCTATACCGCCACCAACAGATGCTGCGCATCGATATTCAAGACCTAGGACAAGGCATAGCGCCAGCCGACGCCGAGGCCATTTTCGAGCTGTTTTATCGTCAACGTCCCTCGACCGATGGCGGTGCGGGATTAGGCCTTGCGGTCGCCAAAGGCATTATTACCGCCCACAGGGGCAGCATCGGCGCCGAAACTGTTGCCCAAGGCAGCCTGATCCGCATCGCCTTACCCATAATCACGGAGGCAGCATAAATGGCTTACAAGGTCTTAGTGGTGGATGATGAGCCGCAAATCCATACCTTTATGCGGATCTCACTCGAAGCGGAAGGCTTTGAATACTTAAGCGCCACCAGCATCGCCACGGCGCTTAAACAATACCAAAGCCACCAGCCGCACCTTATCGTGCTCGACCTCGGCCTGCCCGATGGCGATGGTATCGAATTGCTCCATGCGCTGCGCCAGCAGGATAAAACCCCAGTACTGGTGCTCACCGCCCGTGATCAGGAGGAAGAAAAAATCCGCCTGCTCGAAGCGGGTGCTAACGATTATCTGAGTAAGCCCTTTGGCATCAGAGAATTAATCGTGCGTATCAAGGTATTAGTCCGTGATCTTGTGGAAACCTCAAGCCCCATCGATATGTTGCAATTTGGCCCACTCACCCTACAAAAGAGCAGCCATCAATGCTGGCTCAATCAACAGGAAGTGGCACTCACTAAAAAGGAATTTGCCCTGCTCGCCCAACTCATGTCCCACCCGGGACAATTACTGAAACAGAGCGAACTGCTGCGCAATATTTGGGGCGAGACTCACCAGGAAGATAGCCACTATCTGCGGATTTTAGTCCGCCAACTGCGTAAAAAGCTCAACGACAGCGACGAACAACAACTGATCAAAACCGAGCCAGGCTTAGGGTATCGACTCACCGACCTCGGCCCGCCCTAGGCCAGCTCGCCTCACTCTTTAGCTCAACCACAAAAGGATATGAAATGGCACATTTTACTGTCATCGGATTAGGCCGCTTCGGCGTTGCCGCGAGCCTCGAACTCATCCACTTAGGCCACACGGTTACCGGTGTCGATAGCGACCCAAAAATCGTTGAAAAATATGTAGAAAGTCTTACCGAAGCGGTGATTTGCGACTGCGCCGATGAGGCGTCGCTGCGCGAACTCGATCTGACCAACTGCGAGGCAGTGCTGGTCGCTATCGGTGAGGATATGCAGTCTAGCCTGCTGTGCACGCTGGCACTGAAAAACCTCGGCGTGCAGACGATTTGGGTCAAGGCCAGCACCAAGGCGCACCATACCATAGTGTCGAAACTCGGCGTTGCCCGCATTATTCATCCCGAGGAAGAAATGGGGATCCGCGTCGCCCAGTCGCTTAACTATCCTATGGTGAATAACTTTCTCGCCATCGGCGATGGGCTTTATATTGTTGAAATCCATATTAAAGCCCAGTTGCATCACACCACTGTTGGCCAACTGCTCGGGAGCTTGCAGGAGCACAGCGCCGATGAGCAAACCAATGTCCCACGCAATCCTAAGGGCAAGGTAGCGGCGCTGATGGTTAAGCGTGAGCACAACGTATTTAGCAAGATTGATAGCAACTTTAGCCTGCACACAGAGGATGCCCTATTCCTCTGCGGTAGCCGTGCCGAGTTAAAACAGCTCGCACCAAGGTTGGTGTAACGTGGTTCAATGGCACCCTTCACTCACCCTAGAGCACACACCTAAAAGCGGTAAAAAACTCTTTGGCGCGCCGCCTTTTATCTTAAGTGTCAGTTTTGCTCTGCTGATCTTACTTGGCACTTGCTTGCTTAAACTGCCCATCGCCACCGAGTCGCCTATTACTTGGCTGCAAAGCCTCTTTACCGTGACCTCGGCGGTGACGGTCACAGGGCTTGTGGTCGTCGATACAGGCAGTGTGTTCACGCCCTTTGGCCAAGTAATTATCGCGCTGTTAATTCAATGCGGCGGCCTAGGTTTGATGACCTTTGCCATAGTCACGCTAATAGCGCTGGGCGGTAAGATAGGTTTCTTGCAGCAAACGGTGGCGAAAGAAGCGTTTAATCAAACCGATACCTCCACCTTAGTCTCGACCGCTAAGGCCGTGCTGGTGTTTTCGCTATTGGTTGAAGCTGTGGGTATGCTGATTTTATCTGTCTACTGGAGCGGCGAATTGGGCTGGCAAACCAGCCTATTTCATGGCTTCTTTTATACCATTAGCGCCTTTAATAACGCGGGTTTTGCCCTAAGCCCAGATAGTTTAATCCCCTATGTGGCCGACCCAGTCGTTAACCTCACTATTACGGGTTTATTTATTGTGGGCGGCCTTGGGTTTTCGGTGTGGATTGACCTCAAGCGCAATAAACGTTGGTCGAAGCTCACCGTTTACAGCCGCATGATGATTACCGGCACCATACTGATCAATGCCGTAGCAGTGATAGCCATTTACCTGATTGAGTACAACAACCCCAACACCCTCGCGCCCTTAAGCGAACTCGGCAAATGGTTAGCCTCTTGGTTTCAAGCCGTAACCCCTCGCACCGCAGGCTTTAACACCCTGCCCATAGACCAACTCGAGGATGGTTCCACCCTATTGATTTTAGTGTTGATGTTTATCGGCGGCGGCTCCCTCAGCACCGCCAGCGGCATTAAAGTCGTGACCTTTATGGTGTTAATCCTCGCCACCTACGGCTATTTACGCCGCGATGAAGCTGTGTATGTGTTTAAGCGGGAAATCCCTAAAGACACCATTAGCAAGGCACTTGCCTTGACGATGATCTCCATCGGCGTCACTTGGCTGGCAATTTTCGCCCTAGTGCTCACCGAAAACGCCCCGATTATGGATATCGCCTTCGAAGCCGTATCCGCCCTCGGCACCGTCGGGTTATCCCGCGGATTAACAGGTAATTTATCAAGTGCAGGCCAAGGGATTATCATCTTTATGATGTTTATGGGACGCCTCGGCCCACTGATGTTGGCCTACTTTCTTGCCAACCCAAGGGTAAAAAAACTGCGCTATGCAGAAACCAAATTGGCGATTGGGTGAATAAATAGGTTTAATGGCAACCACTGCAAGTCGTAAGTACCGCCGATCGAGCCTGCTCACAGCTAAGCACATCGTCCGTTTCTTTAAAAAGAATTATTTCGATGGCTTCATGCAATTAAAGATAACATCTGTGGCATGCTCTTTTACTTAAAACAGAGACTTTCAAAGCATTCTTTGCTAAACCAATACCAACGATCGTAATATCATTAATAACTATATGACTCTAAATGAAAAGTACTAACCTATATCAAGTTTATAACGAGGACAGTATCTAATTATCTGTTATGCGTCTAAAGGGAGCAAATAATGGCAGAAAAGAAAAAGCAACATTATATTCCTCAGTTTTACCTGAAAAAATTCGTACAAAAAACGGATAATCCTAAAATTGAACCATACCTCTGGGTTCATAAAAATGGCATTAGTAAGAAAAAATCACCGACAAATACAGGTGTTGAAAGTTATTTCTATGCGATAGATTGTGGGGAGCTTGATAAGAATCGCGTAGAAGATTTGCTCTCAACAATTGAGAGTGATACTAAACCTGTGTTAGATAGGATGCTATCTCTTGGTATTAATAGTATTACAGAACATGAACGTTATATTTTTACTCGGTTCTTGTCATTTATGTTCTCACGGACACCGAAAATGCGTGAGTTAAACAACATAGCCTTAAGTCGAGTAATGAAGGATTATGTGTTTCAAAAAATGAACCGTGATGGTATGCCATTAAGATTCAAAAACCTTAGTAGAGACAGTGTAATTGAGCTTTTAAATGAACACTGGACTTTACCTAAAGATGCATTAATTGGTATGGGCCTGTATGACGCCGTAAATAATCTTCCAGAGTTTAATGATAGAAATTGGTGCCTTTTTCATACAAATGACTCACATTTCATTACTTCAGATCATCCTGTAGTTTTAATAAATAAATATGTTAATAACGATAAAGTGCCTCCCGGTATTGTTATGAGAAACACAGATTTTATGTTCCCATTATCTCCAAGAGTTTGTTTATATGGTTCGTATGATAATGTGGTAAATCAATCGATATCGAGTGCTAAAGTTAAAGAAATAAATTCATTAATACTCAAACAATCAGCAGGTTGTATTTTTTCTTATGATCAATGTCCTGAGATGTAAAGATAGTCTTATGTTTGATCTCATTAATCTTATGCAAACTAGATACTACACAACCCTTCCTGCCGCCACGCCAGATGCCCAGGCCCATTGAAAATTAAACCCGCCTAACCAACCGCTGACATCCATCACTTCGCCGATAAAAAACAGGCCGGGGACTTTAATGGCTTCCATGGTTTTGGAAGACAGTTCATGGGTATCCACGCCGCCGAGAGTGACTTCGGCGGTGCGATAGCCTTCGGTGCCATTCATCAAGACTGTCCAGCGGTGCAGATCGTCGACTAACTTGGCGCGCTCTGCATGAACCAGCTGATTTAAGGCTTTGTTGAGTAAAGCTTCATCGAATAACACTTCCACCAGCCGCTTAGGTAACCACTGGCTTAAGGTATTACGCAGACTCTGTTTAGGATGTGCGGCCAGTTGTTGCTCTAAAGCCTGTGCAGCGTCCATATTGGGTAATAGATTGATTTCTATGGTTTCGCCCGCTTTCCAATAGTTGGAAATCTGCAAAATAGCGGGGCCAGATAAGCCTCTGTGGGTAAAGAGCAGGGCTTCGCTAAAGGCGGTGCCATCTTTGGCGGTAATGCGGCTTGGTACGGCAATGCCCGACAGCGGTTCGAAGCGAATTTTATCTTCGCTGTGCCAAGTAAAAGGCACCAGACCCGCGTGAGTTGGCAACACCTTAAGCCCAAACTGCTCGGCCAATTGATAGCCGTAAGGCGTGGCGCCGAGTTTTGGCATTGATAAACCGCCGGTGGCGATCACTAAGGAGTCGCAACTTAACTCGCCATTTGAGGTGTTTAGCTCAAAGCGGCCTGCCTCGGTTTTGCTCACCGCCAGAATATCGGTGCGAAGTTTAATGCTCACGCCCGCCCACTCACATTCGGTCAGCAGCATAGTGACTATCTCTTTGGCCGAGTCATTACAGAACAGCTGGCCATGATCGCGCTCGTGGTATTCAATGCCGTGGCGCTCAACCAGTTCGATAAACTGCTGCGACGGATAACGCGCCAATGCGGATTTGACAAAGTGCGGGTTGCCACAGATAAAGTTGGCGGGTTCGACTTTAAGGTTGGTAAAGTTACAACGGCCGCCACCGCTGATAAGGATTTTACGCCCAGCCTGCTTGGCATTATCGAGTACCAGTACATCACGACCTCGGTAACCCGCTGTTGCTGCACACATTAATCCTGCGGCGCCGGCTCCGATAATAATTACATCATGATGTTTCACACTCATACTCCAGTCGATAAGTTAAGTTGGCTATTGCCCATCATCCCAAATAGTTCAAAGACTGAGTGACAGTATTGGTCTTCGATATTGGGGTAGATATTCCGCGTTCAGCATCCAGCCTTGATGGATACAGCCAATGCCGACTGCTGCCAGTACATTAAGGCGATAGCGATCGGACATAAATCCCCTCTTTCACCATCCATGGCGATCGGGGATAAATACTTCCATGTATAAAAAAGGGCGCTATTTTAGCACCCTTTATTTTATTCAGCATCATCACGACTCGCGCTTTATTGCGCTGGCGTTTCTGATTTCTTTTCTCTGCTGAGCAGTTCTTTGGCGGCATCCAAGGGCGCTTTGCCTTGGTATAACACTTGGTAGATTTGCTCGGTGATCGGCATTTCGACGCCCATGCGCTTCGCCAGCGTAAACACTTCTTTAGTATTGCGATAACCTTCAACCACTTGGCCGATTTCTGCCTGTGCGGTATCCACATCGCAGCCTTTACCTAAGGCTAAACCAAAGCGGCGGTTACGGGATTGGTTATCGGTACAAGTTAACACTAGGTCGCCTAATCCAGCCATGCCCATAAAGGTGGCGGTGCTGGCGCCTAAGGCTTCGCCTAAGCGGGTTAACTCGACTAAACCACGGGTAATTAACGCCGTTCTGGCGTTGGCACCAAAGCCAATACCGTCGGACATGCCCGCACCAATGGCGATAACGTTCTTCACCGCGCCGCCTAATTGCAGGCCGATAAAGTCGTCGTTAGCATAAACGCGTAAACGTTTAGGGCTGTGCAGCAATTCCACTAGCTCAGCGGTAAATTTGGGACAAGTGCCCGCAACCGAAATCGCCGTAGGTAACCCCATGGCTAATTCCTTCGCGAACGTAGGTCCTGACAATACCGCCAGCGGATATTGCTCGCCTAACACATCACGGGCCACATCTTGCAGCAAACGTCCGGTTTCAGGCTCGAGTCCTTTGGTCGCCCATACGATGCGAGCATCTTGGCGTAACAAAGGTTTCGCTTGGGCCAGTACCGAGCCAAACACATGGCTAGGTACCACAACCAGCACATTATTGCTGGCCGCTAAGGCTTTGGCTAAGTCGGCTTCGATATGTAAACACTCGGGGAAGGCAATACCAGGCAGGAATGCTTGGTTGCATTTGTCCTGAGCGAGCGTTTGCATATGGGCAGGATCGTGCCCCCACAACAAGGTCTTATGACCATTGCTGGCTAGAGAGATGGCAAGGGCGGTGCCATAAGAGCCCGCCCCTAACACCGTGATATCGGCAGAGTTTTTCATGTAATTAAGCGTTAGCTTCTTCGGCTGCTGGTGCAGCTGCTGCGGCTTGACGTTGTTGCACGTATTGTGCGAACAGAGCGTCGAAGTTTACTGGTGCTAAGTTCAGTTGTGGGAAAGTACCACGACCTACTAAGCTACCTACAGCTTCACGCGCATATGGGAATAGGATGTTAGGGCAGTATGCACCTAATGAGTGAGCCAGTTGTGGCTCAGTCAGACCTGCGATTGAGAAGATACCCGCTTGTTGTACTTCACACAGGAATGCAGTTTCGCCAGCGTTTTGTGCAGTCACGGTCAAAGACAGAACCACTTCGTATACGTCGTCGGCTAATTTAGCGCTGCGAGTGTCTAAATCTAACTTAACTTCTGGATTCCATTCTTTTTGGAATACAGCTGGGCTGTTAGGTGTTTCGAAAGAAACATCTTTAGTGTAAACACGTTGGATGTTGAATTGTGGGGCTTGTTGTTCGTTGTTTGCTACTTCAGCCATAATTTCCTACCTATCCTATCAATGTTATGCCAACACTTATCTGGTTGGCTTTTTTTGTCTATTTAGCTGGGCTTATGCTTTGATGCCTGAATGAGATCTCAGTACCGTCCCAACGTTCCCTTAACGGGGTACTTTTGAAGTCAATCTAAATACTTAATTTAAGCCCTTAGTGACCACAGGATTAGTATGCCAAACAATGATGACGCAACTGCTGCACAATCAATTAACTATGCAGCACAGCGCATAACTGCCGCCGACAACTTATCTTTTGCTTTTTGAAACAGGCATATTCGCTGCCTGCCATTCACCCATACCACCTTTCAAGTTATACAGGTTTTCAAAACCTTGTTTACTTAAAAGCTGAGCCGCTTGAGACGAGGTCATGCCAGCATTGCATACCAGTATAATGGGACTGCCTTTGAACTTTTCAAGGGCTGAAACCTGATTATTTTTGATATCCGCGAGCGTAACGTTAACTGCATCAACAATATGGCCCTTACGGAACTCGTCATTTGAACGCACATCCACGACTTTAGCGTCTTGTCTGTTCACCATAGTGGTGAGTTCTTGATGAGTGACATTTTTGATTTTAGAGAAGCTCGATTTGATCACACTGACCACAAGCATTACAAACAAACCCACCCAAGCCAGACTTAGCATAGTGTGAGCCTTAAAAAATTCGATATATTCTTGCATGGTTACAGCCCGTATAAATGGCGAAAAATTCGATAAGGGCACAGAGTATACCGATTGCCTTGGCAGATTGCAGCAGTTTAGTCACAGTTCTAGAACACAGCTCAGCCCTTGCGCCATCTCGCTTCTCTTGGCGCTCACAGAATCTGCTCAAATAGCGATTCGATGACCTTAATCTAGGTAAAGCGCTTTTTCGTACCCCGCTTACGTAGTAATATTTAACCAATTTCAGATTTCTTTAGCTTCCTTAAACTTTAAAGGTATCACCATGACGACAACTAAACGTCCAATCGCGTTGTTGATCCTCGATGGCTGGGGTTACCGTGAAAATACGCATATGAATGCGATTTACCACGCCAACACACCAGTGCTCGACCGTCTCAACGCCCAATATGCCCACGGTTTAATTTCAGGTTCAGGCTTAGATGTAGGCTTGCCCGATGGGCAGATGGGGAACTCTGAAGTAGGCCATATCAACTTAGGTTCTGGCCGAATCGTTTACCAAGAGCTGACTCGTATCAGCAAAGCCATTGCAGATCATGAGTTTGAACAAAATACAGCCCTTTGTGATGCCGTCGATGCTGCTGTCAAAGCCGGCGGTGCAGTGCACATTATGGGTCTGCTCTCTCCCGGTGGCGTACACAGCCATGAAGAGCATATCGAAGCCATGTGCCGTATGGCAGTGGCGCGCGGTGCCACTAAAGTGTACTTACATGCCTTCTTAGATGGTCGCGATACCCCACCTCGCAGCGCCAAAGGCAGCCTAAGCCACTTTGATGATCTGTTTACTACATTAGGTCATGGCCGTATCGCCTCTATTATTGGCCGTTACTTTGCCATGGACCGCGATAACCGTTGGGACCGCGTGTCTCAGGCGTACGATTTGATCACTCAAGGCAAGGCGAAGTTCCAATACGATAACGCCGTGACCGCGTTAGAAGCTGCTTACGAGCGTAACGAAAACGATGAGTTTGTGTCGTCTTCTGCCATTACCGACAGCGAAGGTAAGGTTGCCAGCTTGAACGATGGCGACGCGCTGATTTTCATGAACTTCCGCGCCGACCGTGCTCGTCAAATCACCCGTAGCTTTATCAATGCCGATTTCGACGGTTTTGAACGTGCAGTGACGCCAAAGGTTAACTTTGTAACGCTGACCGAATACGCAGCAGATATCAAAGCACCTATCGCTTATCCTTCTGAAAACCTAGTGAATACCTTAGGTGAAGTGCTGCAAAACCGTGGCCGTACTCAGTTACGTATCTCCGAAACTGAAAAATACGCCCATGTGACCTTCTTCTTCAACGGCGGTAAGGAAGAGCCATTCAACGGTGAAGATCGCATCCTGATCAACTCACCTAAAGTGGCAACCTACGACTTACAGCCTGAGATGAGCTCAACCGAGCTGACGGATAAGTTAGTCGCAGCGATTGAATCCGCTCAATACGATGTGATTATCTGTAACTACCCGAACGGTGATATGGTGGGTCATACTGGCAACTTCGATGCGGCGGTTAAAGCCTGCGAAGCTGTCGATGCCTGTATCGGCCGTGTAGTTGACGCACTGGCGAAAGTGGGCGGCGAATGTATTATTACCGCCGACCACGGCAACGCCGAGCAGATGACCGACGAAACCACTGGCCAAGCCCATACGGCGCATACCAGTGAGCTCGTGCCCTTTGTGTTTGTTGGCCGTGACGCCACCATAGACGAAGGCGGTAAACTGAGCGATGTCGCCCCAACGATTCTGCACCTGATGGGTGAAACCATTCCAGCAGAGATGACGGGTAAGCCCTTAATCCACGTAAAAGAGTAGTTGTTACCTAGTGAGCACTCGACTCCCCGTTAAAGCCAGCATTATTGCTGGCTTTATGATGTTATCTTTCTCGGTCTACGCTTCTGATTTGGAGAAGCGTCAGTCCGAGTTGAAATCCATCCAAGCGCAAATCAACCAACAACAAAGTGCGCTCAAAAACACCAGTAAACAGCGGGAAAAGTTACTCGCCTTGCTGCGTAGTGACGAAGAGGCGATTGCGGCGGCAGCTAAAAAGGTCAATAGCACCAAAAACAGTTTGGCGCAGATTGATACTAAGCTCGCTGAACTCAAACAACGCCAGGAAGAGTTAGAAACCCTCAAGGTCAGCCAGCAAAAAACGCTCTCAAAACAACTCTCGAGCGCCTATCTTGCCGGTAACCACGATTACACTAAGATGATGCTGAATCAGCAGAGTCCCGCCACGATTGAACGGATGTTGGCCTATTACCAATACCTCAACAAGGCACGCATGAACTCGATTAACGAGTTAAAGAAAACCATCACCGAACTAGATGAAATTAAAGTCTCGCAAACCAGCAAGCAAAAACAATTAACTAAGCTGATGGCCGAGCAACAAGTGCAATCTAAGCGCTTGAACCAAGAACAAGATCAACGCCAGCTCACCCTAAAAGAATTACAGCGCACCCTGAATACCAAGGGCGCCGAACTCGAACAACTGCAAATCGAAGAGGCCAGCTTAAAACGAGTGGTTGAGCAAGCGCTTAAGGCGATGCGTGATAACCCCTCAATGGAAGGCTTCGATAAACAAGGCGGCAAACTCAAGTGGCCGACCAAAGGTCGTGTCAGTGCCAGCTTTGGTAGCCCGAGATCCGGTCAAGTGGTGTGGAAAGGCACTATGCTCTCAGCACCCGAAGGGCAAAATATTCGTGCGGTTTCCGGCGGTAAAGTCATCTATGCCGACTGGCTTAAAGGCTTTGGTATGGTGATGGTGATAGACCATGGTAAAGGTTACATGAGCCTCTACGGCCATGCGCAGGCCCTGTTAAAAAGCCCTGGGGACATGGTCAAAACCGGTGAAGCTATTGCTTTAGTCGGACGTTCGGGTGGACAGACAGAGCCTGGCCTATACTTTGAAATAAGGTATAAGGGGCAAGCGGTCGATCCAGCCAAGTACTGCCGTTAATCAGTACTGTCGCTAAGGTAGCCGTCCCCATCATCACAGGGGACGGCTATGAAACAACTAATCCGCAATATCGTCTGCCTTGGACTCGGCCTAAGTCTAGGCCTGTCCATTAGCCTCTCCAGTCAAGAGAATGCCAAGTCATATCAAAGTGACTTCGACTACCCGCTATTGCAGGATGTATTAGAAACCGTCGAAACCTATTACGTTAAAACCGTTTCCAAAGATGAGCTGGTGCAAGCCGCCATTAAAGGGATTTTTGAGCATTTAGATCCCTATTCCAGCTTTTTAAATCACCAAGAGTTACTCGACTTAAAAGACTCAAATCGGGGCGAATACTTCGGCTTTGGCTTTGAGGTCGCCAGCGATAAAGACCATATCAGCATTATCGCGCCCTTCGCCAATTCCCCCGCCGAACAGGCCGGTATCCAAGCGGGCGATATCATTATCAAGCTGAATGACACGCCAACCACCGAAACCAATCTTGCGGATATCCTCAATCAAATCAAACAACATAGCCTCAGCAATCAAAGTATTCGTCTGACGCTTAAACACCGTAATGATGCAGTAGAGTTTGAGGTATCCCTTAAGCCTAGCACTATTACGATTCAATCTGTCACCAGCAAATTACTGGATGGTAATATCGGCTACGTTAGGCTCAGTAGCTTTCAAGAGAACTCCACCGAAGACATGGTGCGCAGTTTAAGCCAGTGGCAAAACGCGCATCTTACGGGTTTGATATTAGATTTACGTAATAATCCCGGCGGCTTGCTGGATCAGGCAATCAAAATCGCTGACCTCTTTTTAGCGAAGGGCCGAATCGTCTCAACCTCTGGCCGCTTCTTCGATGCCAACTCCGACTATTACGCCTCACCGCAAACCATGCTGACCAATGTACCTATGTTAGTACTGATCAATAAAGGCTCTGCCTCCGCCTCCGAAGTCCTCGCAGCCGCCCTGCAGGAAAATGGCCGCGCTAAACTGCTCGGTGAAACGAGCTTTGGCAAAGGCACAGTGCAAAGTCTTATCCCCATACTGAACGATGGCAATGCCATCAAGCTCACCATCGCCCAGTACAACACGCCCAGAGGGGAAAACATTCACGATATCGGCATAGTGCCCGACATTAAAGTTGCAACCGAAACTGGCTCCAATCAAAAGAATATGGCTATAATCGACGCCATCTCAGCACGAACCGATGTCAGCCAAGACAGCCTAGTCACCTCGGCAATCGCTTGGATGCAACATCATGACTAATAAGAAGAAATAGTGCGTCTATTTTACATATTGACCCTTTGGACTCTGAGCATTGCGCCAAGCAATGCAGCCCAAATCGCCTTGATCATCGATGATATTGGCTATCGCCACACCGACGAAGCCGTGCTGTCACTCCCAAGCGCAGTCACTTTGTCGGTACTGCCACACACGCCGCTCAGCAATAAATTAGCCAAAGCCGCGCATGCGAAAGGCCACGAAATTATGCTGCACTTACCCATGCAGGCACTCAATGGCAAAGCCTTAGGTGTTGGTGGTTTAACTAATAATATGAACGAAGCACAGATACGTAGCAGTGTACTTGCTGCCATCGCCAGTGTGCCCTTTGCTAAAGGTGCCAACAATCATATGGGGAGCCTACTAACGCAGCTCGATGATCCTATGTTGTGGGTGATGGAAACGCTAAAGCAGAAGCAGCTCTACTTTGTCGACAGTATGACAACCAAGTTCACTAAGGCGGGAGATAAGGCAGATTCGCTCGGCGTGCCACAGCTACGACGCCAGCTCTTTCTCGATAATGACGTCAGTGCCGCAGCATTGGAAAAACAGTTTAATTTGATGATAAGTCAGGCTCACTCGCAAGGCAGCTTAGTGGCTATCGCCCATCCTTACCCCGAAACCATTCACTTCTTAAAAACAAACTTAGCGCGCCTAAAGGCGGAAGGGATTGAGCTAGTGCCGACGTCAAGCTTGTTGCCCATCGAACTAGCCCATGAGAAAGGCACTAATCCAACTGTAAGACAGAAATAGTCATATCTGGCAGCAGTGCCAACAGCTCATTTCGATTACTGACAATGTCCTGCAGGCTGTATTGGTCGAGTACGTTTAAATACGCCTCAACCGCTTGAGCTAACACGCCCTTCAACTGGCAGGCGGGAGTAAAACGGCAATAGGGTTTGCTGCAATCAATCGGTGCCAGAGAGTTCTCTAACGCACGGATCAGCTGCCCTAGATTAATCTCGCTCGCAGGTTTCCCTAAACGAAATCCGCCCATTTTACCGCGTATGGTTTCCAGATAACCTAATTTGCCTAAATGATGCACAATCTTCGAGACATGATTTGGTGACAAATCAAATACCTCGGTAATCTCTGCGATCCTGAATAGGGTTGTTCTATCGGGCTGAACCGCCAGATACATCAGCGTGCGAACACCAAAGTCGGTATAGCGTGTTAACTGCATAATTCACCTGTCAGCAATAAACTATTGAGATGTTTGAGTTTCAAGGTTTGTGATCAACCAGAGCGCCTCTTCATTAGAATGTCCGCAGACATCTAAAGAGGCGTCAAAATCACTACAAACCGCGGGACGATCAGGCGAGCCGAAAATCAAACATAAATTATCATCACTGAGCTGCACACAGCGCTCCCCAGCCGCCTTACCATTTGGCATACCTGGGATCCCACTGCTAATAGAAGGTGCAATACAACAAGCACCGCAGCCTAAACGACAATTCATTTTATTACTCGTAAAAGTTGGTAGACATTATAACGTTTAATTGATGTGAAGGCAGAAGCACAGTTCAATACTGCCAAGTTGCGCACAACCGCATTCCCACAAATGAAAAACTAGCCAGTCTTACCATAAAAATGAGCAGTTTATCATAAACAAATCGCTAAGCTCTTTTAATCAAACCAAGCAGGTAACAACTCGCCAAAAGTAAGCCGTTATATGTGATATCCCAGTCAACGAATTCGTTGTAAGCGGAAATAGACAAAACGACATAACGAAAAAAGCCTCTGCATTGCTGCAGAGGCTTATCTCTTAATGTTGGCGGAGCGGACGGGACTCGAACCCGCGACCCCCGGCGTGACAGGCCGGTATTCTAACCAACTGAACTACCGCTCCTTTA
>NZ_NHRI01000054.1:0-215 GCF_003129585.1 Shewanella sp. BC20
AGACAAAAATCGCTAAACGTTAACGTAGCTCAAAGATGGGAAAGTACAAATTTTTGGGGATTCACCGCCAACACAGAAGTTACAGAACTTCACCTTCCCCTGCGAAGTTGCTGAAGGGCGTTGAAGACTCTTTATTAAAAGGATAGCGCGTGACGCAGACAGGACGTCTGCATAGCTTTCGGGGAAGGGAAAGATGAGACAGGCGCAACTCTTTC
>NZ_NHRI01000009.1:0-184852 GCF_003129585.1 Shewanella sp. BC20
CGATATCTAAACCGATTGTAGTAATCTTCATAGGTGGACCCGTCCTCTTTCTGATGAGTTTTAGCGACTACATCGTGGCCCATTGCGAGGCCGATTTAAAGTGGATGGGTCCATTCCATTATCCATGACCGAACTCACGCAATTTGCCTATTCGCCCTGCGGCAACTCCGAGGGGAGTCGTATTCTGCTGCATCGGGCGGTAAATCTATGCTTAAAGCAATCTAGCGGTAATTATTTTGAGGCGAGAATATTCAAGGAGTGAAATGTGAATAGGTTATGGATATTACTGTTAGTTTTTGTTCTGGGGCATCCAATATCCATTGCCAACGCCAAAAACTGTAAAAAGGGTCAACCGTGCGGCAATTCCTGCATTTCTTGGAACAAAACTTGTCGTATCGGATCGGCAAATACAAGTGCTAGCACTCGCACCGTGGTGTCACAAGAGAAAAGCCATTTGCAATCGCCAAACGCGGACATTGCGAGCAATCCTGTTCTGGAGAATGGACAGCTATATGAAGTAACTATCGATAAGCTCAATATCCGCAACAAACCTAAGAAAAATGGGGAGTTACTGGGTGTACTCTCAAAAGGTGAGCGTATTAGTGTGCTGGCTGCAAGCGGTGATTGGAAGGCCTTTCTATATCAAGACAAACTCGCTTGGGTATTTTCGAAACATTTGAAAGCCGTATAAGAAGTATGAAGCTCAATTTCTATGACGAGCACTTAAACAAAGCCCCAAGGGAGAATACCTTGGGGCTTTGTTATTTAGTTAATCACATCGTCTAAGTAATCGCTAAGCCCTAATCTGTCCTGTGCCTGAAACCAGATATTTTTCAGTAGTTAAGGCTTCGAGTCCCATGGGACCGTAGGCATGTAGCTTAGTGGTGGCTATGCCGATTTCGGCGCCGAGGCCGAGTTCGCTGCCATCGGAAAAACGCGATGAGGCATTTACCATAACGACCGAGGCATCCACTGCGCGTTGAAAGCGGGCGGCGGTGAGTTCATTGTCGGTGCAAATCACCTCGGTATGGTGGCTGCCAAACTTAGCGATATGTTGGGTGGCGACCTCAAAACTGTCGACTTGGCGAATGGCGATTTCTAAGTCCAAGTATTCTTGGCCAAAATCTTCTTCTGCCATATAAGTGCAGGCGTCGAAATACGCGGCGGCCGGAGGGCATGCATTGATTTTTACTTGATGCTCGGCCAGTGCTTTGGCGACGCGGGGCAAGAATCGCGGCGCGATATCCTTATGCACTAACAAGCCTTCGAGGGCGTTGCACACTCCTGTGCGTTGGGTTTTGCCATTGAGCAGCAAATCCAAGGCGATATCTTGATTAGCGTCTTTATCCACATATAAATGGCACACGCCCTTAAAGTGCTGAATAACCGGAATGCTGCTGTTTTCAGTGACGTAATTAATCAGTCCTTCGCCACCGCGGGGGATGATCACATCGATAAATTCCCGCAGCTGCATCAGTTCGAGCATTAGGGCGCGGTCAGGATCGGGGATCACGCTGATAAGTGCTTTAGGCAAACCATAGGCGGTCAGTACCGCCTGTAAAATACTGGCGATCACTTGGCTGGTGTGTAGTGCTTCTTTACCGCCTCGCAGGATCACCGCATTGCCGGATTTAAAGCACAATGCGCCAGCATCGGCGGTGACATTAGGGCGCGCCTCATAAATCATACACACCACGCCGAGTGGCACGCGCATCTTACTGATGGATAAGCCATTAGGCCGTCTACCAATAAAACGCTCGCGGCCAACGGGATCGGGCAGCGCGGCGATGGTTTCGATTCCTTGCGCCATCGCCTCGATGCGATGCTGGTTTAGCGTGAGGCGATCGACCATTGCAGGGCTTAAGTTGTCCTGAGTCGCTCGGTGCACGTCAATCAGATTCGCGCTTTGGATTTCATAGCTTTTTTCCCTTAATGAGCGCGCCATATCCAGTAATACGGTGTTTTTTAACGACTCATCGAGTTGGGCGAGTGTGCGGGCCGCATGGGCGGCATCGGTAGATATTTGTTTAATTAGGCTCATAGTTTCTCCACTCAAATGGATTTAAGAATGGCGATATTCTTATCGGAAATGATGGGGCCGGTTTTTTGCTGGAATTCACTGGCAAACGCCTGATCATCCTGCTCGGTAATAAAACTCAGTAGGCAACTGCTGTAGTTAGATTTGGCTTTCGCCAACTTAGTGCCATCGCCTTTACGCACCAGAATGGTATCGCCCACTGAGAAATCCCCTTTGACTTCAACCACATCATCGCTGGTTAATTGCTCGCTGTGCTGATCGAGTGCGAGGTCAAAATCATCCTCGACGATCACTTCGCCCTGCGCCTGCGAGGTGTGGGTCATCCAATGCAAATGCTCCTGCATCGGTTTTTCGTAGGGGGTAAAGAGGGTGCCCGGATTTTGCCCCTTTAGCAGTTGGCTAAAGGAGTCGGCATTAAAGCCATTGATAATAAAGGTCTCAATGCCGTGAGAGATGGCTTTTTCGGCGGCTTGGATCTTAGTGCGCATGCCTCCTGTACCAACATCGCTGCTGGCGCCTCCCGCCATCGCATAGATATCGGCATTGATTTCAGTGACTTGCTTTATCAACTTGGCATTGGGATGTTCGTGGGGATTTTGATCATAGAGTCCATCCACATCCGAGCAAATCACTAAGGTGTCGGCATCGGCCGCAGCCGCCACCATGGCCGAGAGATTATCGTTATCGCCAACCTTAAGTTTGTCGGCGGTAACGGCATCATTCTCATTGATGATCGGCATTAAACCGTGTTCGAGCAGGCTAAAAATGGTGTCTCGAATACTGATATAACGCTCGCGATTACGTAAGTCGCCATGGGTCAGCAGCAGTTGGGCGGTGGGAAAATCAAATAGCTTATTCCACGTCGCCATCATATCCGCCTGCCCCGCGGCCGCCATGGCCTTTTTCACTGTGACACTGGGCTGAGCTTGGCCCTCAAAATGATGCCAACCAGCGGCAACCGAGCCGGATGAAACCAGTACCACTTGGATACCTTGGACACGGCAGTAAGTAATAAACTGCGCGATACCCAAGAGATAATGGCTACTGCAACCTTGCTTGTGGGGCGCGATTAAGGCGCTCCCCACTTTGACGACAATACGTTTACGGGGAGAGTCTGTCATAACGCCTCCTTAGCTTTCCTCGGCCAGTACACGACCGGCCTGATGGAATTGCTTAGTGGTTTTAGGACAAGGATCGGTATCGAATTTGCTCACCAGATAAATCACTGTACTGCTGACAACAAAGCCGGGGATCATCTCATATACTAGGCTAGTCAATGCCTTACCATCAGCAAGCACGGGGGCATAAATCCAAAAGAGTACTGTGAGCGCGCCCGAAATAATCCCCGCAATCGCCGCTTTATGGGTGAGGTTAGCCTTATACAAACTAAACAGCACCAGCGGACCAAATGCGGCACCAAAGCCTGCCCACGCATTACTCACGAGGGAGAGGATGCTGTTCGAGCGGTCGAGTGCCAGCAGCGTTGCGACAATGGCGACACCTGCGACCCCGTAACGACCCATTTTGACCATCTCTTGCTCGCTCGCGTCTTTCTTCGAGAGGGTGCGATAAATATCTTCGGTCAGCGAACTCGACGAGACTAATAGCTGCGAGGAGATCGTGCTCATAATGGCCGCGAGAATCGCTGCCAGCAGGAAGCCGCTGATTAAGGGGTGGAACAGCAACTCTGAAAACACGATAAAGATGGTTTCAGGGTCTGACAGCTTCATGTCAAATTTATTGGCGTAGGCGATACCGACCAAGCCCGTCGCTAAGGCGCCGATAATGGTCACTGTCATCCAACTGATGCCGATGCGGCGTGCGGTTTTAATGTCGGCGACCGAGCGGATCGCCATAAAACGCACAATAATATGCGGCTGGCCGAAATACCCAAGTCCCCATGAGAGGCTAGAAATTAAGCCAAGAAGAGTCACATTTTGCATCGCGTCGGTAAAATGCGGGATCGACTGATAGGCAAAATTCATCATGCGGTCTGCGCTGGTAAATTCTTGATATGCCACGAAAGGCACTAAGACCAAGGCGACAAACATAATGCAGCCCTGCACAAAGTCGGTGAGGCTAACGGCTAAAAATCCCCCCAGCAGAGTGTACGACACCACGACGGCTAAGGTGACCACTAGGCCAATATCGTAGTTCAGCCCAAAAGCAGATTCGAACAACTTACCGCCCGCGACCAATCCCGCCGAGGTATAGAGGGTGAAAAAGATCACTATGATGACTGCGGCAATAATGCGAATGCTGTTATCGGCCTGACCAAAGCGTTTAGCGAAGAACTCAGGAATCGTCAGCGCGTTATCGGCGACCTCGGTGTAGACCCGCAATTTAGGGGCGACTACCAGATAATTGATTAGAGCACCAATTAATAATCCGAGGGCGATATACAGGGTTTCAAACCCCACCAGAAACATAGCGCCGGGCAGGCCCATCAGCATCCAGCCACTCATATCCGAGGCGCCAGCCGAGAGTGCTGTCACTTGTGGGCTCACTTGGCGGCCACCCAAAATGTAGCCAGAGACATCATCGGTCGACTTACGGTAGGCGAACAAACCAATAGCGAGCATGGCAATAAAGTAAATTGCCAATGAAACGTAAGAGAGGGAATTCATCGATTATTTTCCTCCTAACGCTTTGTTATTTTGAATGAAGCTCGGTTTCAAAATGACAAAGAGATAGGTACTTAGAATGGCGAACAGGCAGAAATATTGTAGTGTTCCATGAAGGCGTGCTCGGGTGGAGCGGATGATCTGTGAGATGGGGTTTTCATCTGTAGCATGCTTAGCTGACATAATGCCTCCTTGATTTTTCTCAAACAAAAATGAGAGTGTGATTTAGTTAGTACTCTAATTACCGTAACATATATAAATCTAATTTTCCCGCCTAAATCACAATTTAATAGGGCGAATTCGCGCTTTTGACTGACTTTTATAGTTTGAGTTGATAGCAATTTTGTGTTTGCAATTGAGGATTTAGCGTGAGAAAGGTCGTGGTTGAAAGAGGAAGAAACCCTTTCGAAGGGGCTTCTTCATCAAACGACTGGGGATGGCTTACAGCGCGGGTTTACTAGAGCTGGTAGTTAAACTCTATCCTATGATCACCGTCCATAAAGCTAACGTTTTCATTAAAGTTGGCAAAGTAGCGCAGGTTCATTCGTGGGTTGATTTGGTAACTGAGCGCGAGTTCGTGGGTCAAAATATGGCTCTTGCCTAAGCCATAATAGTTGTCGGTGTAATTGTCAGAGCCAGAAATAGTCGTCAGCCAGAAGGGATTGTAATTCAACCAGATTTTGTCGGTGATTTTGAGCTTGCTATACATTCCCACTAGGCCGTAAACGCCCATGATGGAGTAACCACTGTCAATGGAGCCATCATCTTCGAGGGCGTCGTTACCAATAGACACACCAGCGCCAACCAATGGATAGAGGCTGAATCGCCCCATCGGCGGCAAGGCTTGGATAAAGCTATAGGACAGATCGGCACTCTCTTGAGCGACTAAGTTAGGATTAAGGTTATAGCTGATATCAATTTGCGCGGCTCGGCCGTTGGTGACATTGGCGGTAAAGTTACGAAAGCGGAATGAGTCGACAGAGTCAGAGGCGGCGCCTTCGCCTCGCCAGCCTAAGGTATCGCCAAAGATCCCTTTCACTTCGATGACATTCATCCCAGCTTTATTTTCTTCGCCCGTATAATAGGCTTGGCCTATTTTCAGGTTGAGGCCTTTATCTGTTACGCCAAAGCCCGCTTGAGTATAAATCGCAAGCGGATCGGACATATCCTGCGGCTGTTTTTCAGTTTTTACGACAGGCGTAGTGTCACTGTCGGCCGCGTGCGCTGTGTATAGGGGCAGCAGGGCGATACCTGCGATAAATGAATAACATGCTCTCATATTAACCTCTCGATTTTATTTGAGTTAATGGCTAAGGATGGGCAAGAGGTGAGGCATGAGATAAATACTGGGGTTTTGATTCGCGGCCGAGATTGTGTCATTTGCGTCATCCTATGCAATGTGGGTTCCTATTGGTTTTTAAGTCCCGTCACTTAGCAGAGAATGTCTGCCCTTATGAGACAAAAATCACCATTAGCTAAACTACCCTAAGCATGGGGTTGTGGCAAAAGTATTTACTTAGGCGGCTGACTTGCGGTGTGATGGCGTTTGAAAGAGGTTGTCTGGCAGCGACTTCTATTGAAGCTTAAACGACTGAGTAATAAAAAAGGCCAGACTATTCTGGCCTTTAAGTTTCTGAATTTGCGAGATTTATCGCATCGTAACAAATTCCTCAGCCCCAGTGGGGTGGATGGCAACAACGGCATCGAAATCAGCTTTGGTGGCGCCCATTTTCATTGCGACACCAAACCCTTGGAGAATTTCGTCCATACCAAAGCCAATGCCATGAATACCAACCACTTTCTCTTCTTTACCGGCGCAGACCAGCTTCATCTTACAGGCCTGGCGATGGCTAGTGACGGCGGTATACATGGAGGTAAAGCCTGAGGTGTAAACCTTCACATTATCATCACCATATTGCGCGCGGGCTTCTGGCTCGGTTAATCCCATAGTGCCAATCGGTGGATGGCTGAAGACCACGGTTGGGATTTGGCTGTAATCCATTTTGGCATCGCTCATGCCGTTAAATAAGCGCTCAGAGAGTAAGCGACCTGCCTTAACCGCAACGGGAGTCAGCTCCACGCCGCCCGCCATAATATCGCCCACGCAATAAATGCCTTTGTGGGTGGTATTTTGCTGCGCGTCGGTAATCACATAGCCTTTGCTATCCAATTGCACGTCGGTATTTTCTAAACCGATATTGCCCGTCGCGGGTGAGCGGCCAATGGCCCAAATCAGGCAATCAACGGTCACGCTTTCGCCATTTTCGAGGTGCAGAGTCAGGCTGTCGTCGGCATTTTTGACCACAGATTGAGGAACACTGTTGGTGTGCAGGGTTGGGCCTTCGGTCTTCATTGCATCGACTAGGGCGTCGATCAGCATAGGATCGAAGTTACGCAGCGGCGCATGTTTACGGACAAACAGGTGAGTCTCGCTGCCAAGCGCGTGTAACACGCCCGCGACTTCGACGGCGATATAGCCAGCGCCGACGACAGCGACACGTTTAGGTTGTTCGCGCAGGGCGAAGAAACCATCGGAATCAATCCCGTATTCCGCACCAGGAATGTTTGGGATAGTTGGCGCGCCGCCGGTGGCGATCAGGATATGGTCGGCCGTGTAGTGCTCGCCATTTACTTCAATGGTGTTGCCATTAACGAAACGGCCATAACCATTGAGCAGGGTGACTTTGTTATTGGTAAAGCCGCGACCGTAGGCCTCGTGGATACGACCGATATAGGCTTCGCGGCTGTTCACTAAGGTGTTCCAGTCGAATTTGTTGACTGAAACATCAAAGCCATAATCTTTGGCGTAGAGGTTCATGGCTTCGGCGATATGCGCGCCATACCACATGACTTTTTTAGGTACGCAGCCCACGTTTACGCAGGTACCGCCAACATGTTTCGCTTCGATGAGTAGAACTTTAGCGCCACGCATGGCAGCTCGGTTAGCTGAGGCGATACCGCCGCTGCCTGCGCCTAGGCAGATATAGTCAAAATGTTGAGCCATGAGTTTCTCCGTCTAACTCTAAGAATGAGGTGCTTAATAGCAGAAGGTCATTGTAGGTTGGAATGGGTTTGCAGACCAGCCCATTAGGTTGCTTTGGTATAGACCTTGTCTTGCCGCAAAAAATCTCAGCAAAGCACTCACTTTAACTATGGGCGGTTAGCTCAAGCTTAACGGCGATATTGGCAGCGATAGTGATCGTCTTGGTTTGGTCCTTCGGCGCCACATTTGAGGCATTGCCATTCCTGCTGACGGGCACTGAGCTCATCGGTGTTATAGCTCGCCGCTCTGTCGGGTCGGCTGCCAATTTGAGTTTCGAGTTGTGACATGCGGGCATTGAGCCAGCGGCAACTAGGGTCGTTAGCGACTCTATCTCGACTGGCGAGTTGTTGTTTGCGGCTCGGCTTTTTCTTTTTCGCAGCGGTCGATTTGGTCGTTTGCTTGGTCTTTGCCTCATCCACATTGACTGTGGGCGACGAATACTCCAAGGCGCTTTGTTCTGCAGGGATGGCAAGCGGTTTTCCCTCGCTATCGAGCAGTGTGCCTAGGGGCAGAGGCTCGCTAGGCGTGTTTTGGGAGAGGTTTTCTAATCCATATTCGGGCACCAACACGGGCTCGCGCGCGGCGCAGATGGAGGACAAACTGCAAAATACTAATAGGATAAAGGTGTGAGATAACACCTTGGCTTGGTGAGTTAACATTCCCTGTTCCTCGGCACGTTAAGGTCGTTCCTTCGACATCTTGAGTGTAGTTAGCGCGGGATAGGTTTGCCAAACGGAAGAATAAAAGTGGCCAGTGGCCGTGTCACCCTTAGAAGCTGATATTGAAATGGATACCCGCATAGGTTTGATCCAGCGAGCTAAAGTCACCATTGGTGGCCGCTTCTTGCTCAATGTCATCTTGGGCTATGCTGTGGCTAATATGGCCACTGAGACTCATATTGTCGGCCAGATCATAATTCGCCTCTACCCCAAATTGCAGATGATTTTGGCCGTTGTGGTCTTCAGTGCGATATTTAAAATCAAAACCTTGCGTTACATAGGGCGAGACTGTGAACTGCTCCGTGAGTTGCCAATAACTGTGTAGACTCAATTCGACAAAATAGCCCGCAGCCTCGGTGGAATACACATAATTTACCGAGGGGACTAACCAAGGGGCGGCGGTGTAGGCTAATTCTGCGAACAGTTCGTTATCCTGACAGCGACTGCTGCTATAGCCTTCAATCCGTTGATAGCCCACATGTGCTTCAACATCTTCACTGAAGTGTAATGCGTATTCGAGGCCAATGTTCCACTCGGTATAAGCCTGACTATCACCGCGCCCGACAAGGGCGTAGGTTGTCAGGTTGCCGTATTCAACGCTGGCGTTCATCCAATAGATACCGCCATGCTCGAGGTTGTTGCGTCCTTGGGAGATGTATTTGCTGTCCCAACCTAGGTCGAGATTAACGGCCCAGTCTGATGTCGATACGGGCAATACGCCGCTACTAACCCCTTCGGTTTGCGCGAGGCTCTCGTTGCCCCAGCCGTTGTTTGCACAGGCTAAGCTAAGGATGCCCAAGGTACCGAGGATGAAGTGTTTTAAAACGGCCATAACGAAATCTGATCTAGATGCGAACTATAACTAGATTTTAATACATCGGAATATGATCGTTAATGAGAATGGATTTGATTTGCGATCAACTCGTCAAGATTGAATAAGTAAATTTGGTGTAAATCTTAATTGTGAGCTGGCTCGCTTTTTTCTTCGCCTAATGGCGTTAGTGACATAGACGAAGGTTGCAATCGGTTTTCTCGCCTTGATAAATAGTAGATAAGCCCTTATTTATTAGCTACACAGATTGTAGAGGAACCATTATGAGCAACCCTTTGCTTAACGGCGCAAAATTACCGCTTTTTTCCCAGATTAAACCTGAACATATTCAAGTTGCCGTTGAGCAGGCCATTGCTCAGTGTCGTGCCAAGATTGATGAAGTGCTGCAAAACTCAGGGCCGTTTACGTGGGATAACTTAGTTGCCCCGCTGGAGCAAGTGGACGACGAGTTAAGCCAGATCTGGTCGCCCGTCTCCCATATGAACTCAGTGGTGAGCACTGATGAATGGCGCGCCGCCCATGATGCTTGTTTGCCACTGTTATCTGAATACGGCACCTATGTGGGCCAACACCAAGGGCTGTATCAGGCCTATAAATCGCTGCGTGCATCGGCAGAGTTTGACCAATTAAGCCAAGCACAGCAGATGGTGATTGAGCACAGCTTACGGGACTTCGAGCTCTCGGGTATCGGCTTAGATGATGGGCAAAAAGTGCGTTATGGCGAAATCGTTAAACGCCTATCCGAGCTGACGAGCGGCTTTTCGAATCAACTGCTCGATGCGACCCAAGCTTGGACTAAGTTAATTACCGACGAGGCAGAATTAGCCAGTTTACCCGATTCAGCTAAGGCGGCCGCAAAAGCGATGGCCGAGGCCCGCGAACAAGAAGGTTGGTTATTTACCTTAGATTTCCCTTCCTATTTACCCGTGATGACCTACAGCGAAAACCGTAGCCTACGTGAAGAGTGTTACCGCGCCTTCGTCACTCGCGCCTCGGATCAAGGTCCAAATGCGGGTGAATTCGATAATGGTCCATTGATGGATGAAATCCTTGCGCTGCGCCACGAGCTGGCACAGTTGTTAGGCTTTGATAGTTTTGCCGAAAAATCCCTCGCGACGAAAATGGCCGAAACTCCCGCTCAAGTGATGGCATTCTTAAACGAATTGGCGCTGCGCTCTAAGGATCAAGCTAAGGCCGAATTAGCCGAGCTTAAAGCCTTTGCACTGGAGCAGTATGGCGTGAGCGAAATGGCGTCTTGGGATTTGAGTTTCTATGCCGAGAAGTTACAGCAACATAAATATGAGATCTCTCAAGAGTTGCTGCGCCCTTACTTCCCTGAAGATAAAGTGCTTTCTGGCTTGTTTTACACTGTCTCGCGCCTATTTGGCTTAAAAATTGTTGAGCAAACTGAGTTCGACCGCTGGCATAAAGACGTGCGTTTCTTCGATATTTTTGACGAAACGGGCGAGCACAGAGGCAGCTTCTATTTAGACTTATACGCCCGCACAGGCAAACGCGGCGGCGCTTGGATGGATGATTGCCGCGTGCGTCGTAACACGCCTCATGGTCTACAAAAACCCGTGGCTTATCTCACGTGCAACTTTAATGGCCCTGTGGATGGCAAACCAGCACTCTTTACCCACGATGAAGTGACGACGCTGTTCCATGAATTTGGCCATGGCATTCACCATATGCTGACCAAAATTGATGTGGCTGGCGTGTCGGGTATCAACGGTGTGCCTTGGGATGCGGTCGAATTGCCTAGCCAGTTTATGGAAAACTGGTGCTGGCAAGAAGAAGCCTTAGCTGAAATCTCCGGTCACTACGAAACCGGTGAGCCCTTACCAAAAGCCATGCTAGACAAGATGTTAGCGGCGAAAAACTTCCAATCTGGCATGATGATGTTGCGCCAGCTTGAGTTTTCACTGTTCGATTTTAGATTGCACCACGAATATGACCCCGCCAAAGGGGCGCGTATTCAAGAGACCTTGGACGAAGTGCGTCGTCAGGTGGCCGTGTTAATTCCGCCTGCATTTAACCGTTTCCAACATGGTTTTGCGCATATTTTTGCGGGCGGTTATGCCGCGGGTTACTACAGCTACAAGTGGGCCGAAGTGCTGTCGGCGGATGCGTTTTCTCGCTTCGAAGAGGAAGGCATCTTCAATCCTGATACTGGCCGTAGCTTCCTGCACAACATTCTCGAAATGGGTGGTTCTGCTGAGCCGATGGACTTGTTCAAACAGTTTATGGGACGCGAGCCGAGTATCGATGCGCTGCTGCGCCACTCTGGGATTGCGGCTTAAGCCACCCTAAATAGGAAAGCTTGAGCATAAAAAGGCGCCATTTGGCGCCTTTTTTGTGAGCTAGATCTCGCTTGCCCTCTGGTATGACCTCTGTTAGCCTGTGGCTCTTCTTTTTAGAGCGACTGCATATGAATCTGTATTTCCGTTTGTTTTGGTTGTTGTTTTGGCGCACGCGCCACTGCCGTAAGATTGATTTTTTGGGTACGAGCCGCATTACTTACCGTGCATTACCTAGCGATTGCGATATCAACTTCCACCTGACTAACTCCCGTTATCCGGCGTTTATGGATCTGGCGCGCACCTATATGCTGGCCGAAATGGGGCTGTTGAAGCGTTTCCTCAAATTGAAGTGGATGCCGATTGTTAACGCTGCCGAATTTACCTATATCCGCGATATCAAGCCCTTAAAAAAGTTTGAGATTGAAACCAAAGTCGTGGGTTGGGACGAGAAATATTTCTATATTGAACAACGCTTTGTGAGTGAACGTGGCTTGCACTGCATAGTGCATGTGCGTGGTGTGTTTGTCTGTAAAGGTAAGCAAGTTCCCTTGGATGTGTTAGTCAAAGAGGCGGGTTATACCGATCCTGCTCCTGAGTTGCCGCCAGAAGTCATTAAATGGAAAGCGTTTTTACAATTGAAGAAAGAACGCAATCGCTAGGGCGTGTTGACGTTTCGAGATTAGATTTTGTTCGTTCTGGCAAGCTCGTGCTCGCGAAACGAGGAATGACGTGTAGTTATTCTACTCAAATGACGAGTGACAAAGAGAACGAGCTTGCTAGACGAACCCTTCGGGCAGCGTTTGGCTGACGTTTCTGCTGCGTTATCGTCCGTTTATGTAGAATAACTACACCGCACTGACTTCGCCTTGCATAAACGCCAGCCAAATTGCTGCAAAAATAACCCTGAAACGTCAACACGCCCTAATGTGTTGGCACTAGGGAATACTCCTGATCCCTGTGTCTTCCTCCATTTCGGCGAGTAGCACCTCTTCAAGCACCAGCATCCAGGCGCCGCGTAGCTGCGCCTGTTGCCAGTAACGCACGAGTTCATCTAAATCCAGCAGATTTAAGTGGGCAAAACTGTAGCTTAAACAGGGGATAAGCGCGCAATCGGCCAAGGTAAAACTATCGCCGCACACCCAGTGATTCTGCGTGAGATGGGTATCCAAACGCTGAAACTGGATAAACATCTGCTTTTCTATCTGCTTGATCTCAAATTCATGCCCTTCGGGGGCATGCTTTAATTTTTCCAATTGAAATAACGGGTTATTAATATCGTTATCTATGATGCGATCGAATAAGCGCACCGCGAGATTGCGTTCGGGTTCGGCGGGCAGTAACTGGGTACTGTTTTGAAAATGCCTGTCTAGGTATTCAATAATAATGCTGGACTCGGGGAGCAGTTGACCTTCGTGGGTTTTAAGTAATGGGAGTTTGCCGGGAGGATAAAATTGCTGGAATGTTTGACGTGCTAGCGGGTCGCGCAAATCGGTGATCCGCGGGTAAAAGTTAGCTTGTTTTTCATAGAGAGCAATCAACACCTTCTGTGAATAACGTGATAACGGATGATAGAACAGCTCCATAGGTGTCGACCCCACAACCCCTGCATTTTTTGACTCTACGCCTTAACTTTAGTCGTTATCAAGGCGCTTGCTGTGGGATTTTTTCTGCAGATGGGCGTCAGTTGCGTAAAAGCGGGTTGCCATGCGGAATGATCCTCTCGCGCAAAAATTCGGTACTATTAGCTTTAAAATCGCAGTGAAATAGAGATAACCAAAGGTAACAGTATGAGCCAGTTAGAAAGTTTCTCATCCATCTATGCCAGAGCGAGTGAGCGCAAGGGCGGTAAAAAGGGGCTCGAAGCATTACTGCCTGGCTGCCTAACGAGTGCCGAAATTCGCCAGTATGATGATGCCACGCTGCTCTCTGCCATGAGCCGACAGGTGTTTCAGAGTGGCTTTGTCTGGCGTGTGGTCGATAATAAGTGGCCTGCTTATGAGCAATCTTTCTTTCATTTTGTGCCTGAAAAGGTGTTGATGCTGTCACCGGAGCAGATCCAAACACGTGCCGCGGATGCGACTCTGATCCGCCATTTAAAGAAAACCCAAGCGATTTATGATAATGCCTTGATGATCCATGATATTGCCCGCGAACATGGCAGCTTGGCTAAGCTGATTGGCGATTGGCCGACCGAAGATATAGTTGGGCTTTGGGCACTCTTAAAGAAACGAGGCGCTCGCCTCGGTGGCAATACGGGGCCGTATTTCCTGCGCGGTATTGGTAAGGATACCTTTTTGTTAACCGATGATGTGCAGGGTTATTTTAAAGCGCACAAGCTGGTGGATGCCGGTTTTAGCTCGCAAACGGTGTTAAAACAGGTGCAGGCCGCATTCAACCAATGGCAACAAGAATCGGGTCGTTGTCTTGCGGATATCAGCCGCGTCTTAGCCTGTAGCGTGGGCGATAATCGTATTTAGATAAAAAAGGACCAGCCAAATTGGCTGGTCAAGGCTCGATATTTCAAGCAATTGGAGTACTGCAGGGAAGCAGCGGGATGAACGTATAAGCAAAAAACAGGATTAGAAACTCTTACTGATCCCAATGACGACTCTGTCATCGAAGATTTCAGTCTGTGTGCCATAGACTTTATGGTCACTGTCGACAGTGCTGCCGTGGTAGCGTAAATCGAAGTTGAGGCCGTAGTAAGCTTTGCTCAAGCCGATGTTCCAGTGGCCCCAACCTTCGGCGCCATCACCCGTGAGGTCTTGATAACCCACAGAGGCCGAAATTTTTACGCCATTGTCAAAGGTATAGCTTGGGTGCAAAGCATAGTTAACCCCGTGCCAGCCATCGACACCAAACCAATCATCAACCGTTGGGGTGACTTCGAGTTGCAGATTCGCACGGCCAAATTGTTTGCCTACTTTTAACCATAATTCGGTGTAGTTAGAGTAAGACGCACCGGGATAGAGGTATGAAAATAACATCACATCATAGGTAAAACCGGAATCGCCAAACTCACCCGCTTTACCAATAAAAGGTGCGGTCACGATTTCTAAGTTAGGGTCGGCAAATTTGATGTTGGAGCTAAATACGCCCGCATACCAACCTTGGTTGTGATTCCAACTCAGCGTACCTTGTACCACGGGAATATCACCGTCTAAGGTCTCTGATTCACCGCGGAACACATAATCCGAGGCAAAGTTAACATTGCCGTTAATGGTGCCACCAAAAAGCTGGTTGTCTTCGGCACCATGGGAGCTGGCCGCCAGTGAAAGTAACGCCCCACTTAGCAGAAATTTAGTACGAGTCTTCATAATCATCATCTCAAAGTCATTGGGAATTGTTAGCGCACCTTTATCGTAAAAATAAGTTGTGAATAGCGCTGTAGCTTGGGATGAACCAATGACGAAAAGATATGAATGAATGTGAACAAGCAGCGAAATAGCACGGTTGTGAGTAGCGTTTATTTTTTAAATGCGTTTTTTGGGAAGCAGAGTTTCATTTAATGGGGTGTAAATCGCCATTTCGGGTTTGCCCTCAATTACACTTGGTCATAAAATGTCGCGTCCAAGGTTTTGGGCGTCTCTCATTTCCAAGATGTAGATTTAAAAAGAATTTACATAAGCCATATATTATTTCACGGTATCAAGAGTATTTTTCGCCTACGATTTTTCAACGCTTTAGTTGGATAACAAGGCGATATGAACCATCCTTGTTTATCAAGCATCTGCCGTTATTTGGGAGATGTTATATGCGTAAAATCTTATTAATGAGAGGCGCGAGCGAATATATCGCATCGTTATCGATTAACTGTGTTCAGCATTTATGGTGACTAAAGCTGTGTTGCCAAACATGTTTGCAACATTTTTGATATAGAGTAGGCTGGATAAGTGCTTTGTATCGTATAACGCTAACAACCTTATCCACTATTAGCATATTCATTAAATAGGGTAACAATTTAATGAATAAGGTATTCGCTAGGGTGTGAATATTTTCATTAGTTTACATTTTAGTTGGTTTATCTTTCTTGTTCATCCTTATAGGGTATGCGATAAGTAGCAGATTTGATTTTAGTTATAATTACGGCCGTGAGTTCACCATTGCAGCGTGGCAAAACGGTAGCGTTAATATTTAAAGGAGTTCTCATGCGGCAGACAATTAAACTTGCCTCAGTAATTAGCGTGGCGTTGTGGATGGCAGCTTGTAGCCCTCAAGAAGAGAAGGCTGGTCCTGCTGGCGCTGGGCCGCAGAGTGTTGAGGTGGGGGTCATCAATGTGGCGACCAAACCTCAGGTTATCCAAGTCGAATTACCGGGCCGTAGCAAGGCGTTCCTCGAAGCCGAAGTGCGTCCTCAAGTGAATGGTATTATTACCAAGCGTAGCTTTGTTGAAGGCGGTCATGTGAAGCAGGGCGAGTCCCTCTATCAAATCGATTCTGCGCCTTACAAAGCGGCATTGGTAAGCGCAAATGCCGATTTAGCCAGAGCGAATGCAAGCCTTGCATCAGCTAAGGCGAAAGCTGCCCGTTATCAGCAGTTAGTGAAGACTAACGCCATCAGTAAGCAGGATTTCGACGAAGCTGAAGCGGCTTACAAAGAAGCACTGGCGAGTGTGACTGTGGCTGAAGCGGCAATCAACACTGCCAAAATTAACCTCGAATACACCGAAGTGTTAGCGCCTATTTCAGGCCGTATCGGTAAATCGAGTGTGACAGCCGGTGCGCTGGTGACCGCTAACCAAAGCCAAACGTTGGCGACTATTCAACAGCTCGATCCTATCAATGTGGATATCGCGCAGTCGAGTGCTCAGCTGTTACGTCTAAAAGCCAAGCTGCAGCAAGGTAAGCTGCAGGCGGCTGATAACGCTGACGTGCAGTTAGTCTTAGAAGACGGCACGATTTATGGCCACAGCGGTAAGCTGCAATTTGCTGAAGTGAGTGTGGATGAAAACACTGGCTCAGTGATCCTGCGTGCAGAGTTCCCTAACCCCGATGGCATCTTACTGCCTGGCATGTATGTTCGCGCCGTATTGAATACTGGTACCGATCCTCAAGCCATCCTAGTGCCGCAAAAAGCCATTAGCCGTAACGCTAAGGGTCAAGCCGTGGCTATGGTGGTGAACGATCAAGGCGTAGTGGAAGCAAAAATTGTTACTACAGCTGAAGTTATCGACAATCAATGGCGTATTACTGCCGGTTTGGAAGCGGGCGATAAGTTGATTGTGGAAGGATTACAAAAGATCCGTCCAGGTGCACCAGTCACTCCCAAAGTTATTTCTGAAACCCAAGCACAATAGGGCATAGCTATGGCACGTTTTTTTATTGATCGCCCCATCTTTGCGTGGGTGATCGCCTTAATCATTATGTTGGCGGGGGTTCTGTCGATCCGATCCCTGCCAGTCTCGCAGTACCCCAGTATTGCGCCACCGACAGTGGTGATCAGTGCAAACTACCCAGGTGCATCGGCCAAAATCGTTGAAGACTCAGTGACTCAGGTGATTGAGCAACGTATGAAGGGTATCGACCACCTACGTTATATCGCCTCAACCAGTGATAGCTTTGGTAACGCTTCTATTACCTTGACCTTTAACGCGGAAGCCGATCCGGATATCGCGCAGGTTCAGGTACAGAACAAGTTACAGGGCGCAATGACTTTGTTACCACAAGAGGTGCAATCTCAAGGGGTTAACGTTAACAAGTCAAGCTCTGGCTTCCTGATGGTACTGGGCTTCGTTTCGACCGACGGTTCTTTAGATAAGGGTGACATCGCCGACTATGTGGGCGCTAACATCCAAGATCCTATGAGCCGTGTACCGGGCGTGGGCGAAATTCAGATTTTCGGTGCTCAATATGCGATGCGTATATGGTTAGACCCACTGAAACTGACCCAATACAACCTCACCAGCTTAGATGTGGTGAGCGCTATCCGTGCGCAAAACGCGCAGGTATCTGCGGGTCAACTCGGTGGCACACCATCACTGCCTGGACAAGAGCTAAACGCGACTGTATCGGCACAGAGCCGTCTACAAACGCCAGAACAATTCCGCAAGATCATTCTTAAATCCGATACATCGGGTGCGAACGTATTCTTGGGTGATGTGGCGCGTGTTGAACTGGGTTCAGAAAGCTATGCAGTAGAGTCTCTGTATAACGGCAAACCAGCTTCGGGTATTGCGATTAAGCTGGCAACCGGCGCTAACGCCCTAGATACGGCTGAAGCGGTTCGCGCTAAAGTTGAAGAGTTACGCCCCTTCTTCCCTGCTGGGTTAGATGTGGTTTACCCCTACGATACAACGCCATTCGTTGAGAAGTCGATTGAAGGCGTAGTACACACTCTGCTTGAAGCTATCGTACTGGTGTTCGTCATCATGTACCTCTTCCTGCAGAACTTCCGTGCGACCTTAATTCCAACGATCGCCGTACCTGTCGTATTGCTGGGTACCTTTGCGATTCTGTCGGCAACGGGCTTCTCCATCAACACCCTCACCATGTTCGCTATGGTGCTGGCGATTGGTCTGCTCGTGGACGACGCGATTGTGGTGGTGGAAAACGTTGAGCGGGTAATGGCCGAAGAGGGCTTAAGCCCACTCGAGGCGACCCGTAAGTCGATGGATCAAATTACTGGCGCGTTAGTCGGTATCGGTCTGACCTTGTCGGCGGTATTCGTACCTATGGCGTTTATGTCGGGTTCTACTGGGGTTATTTACCGTCAGTTCTCGATCACTATCGTTTCTGCGATGGCGCTGTCTGTACTGGTGGCCTTGATTTTAACGCCTGCACTGTGTGCGACCATGTTAAAACCGTTGAAGAAAGGCCATGGCCATATCGAAACAGGTTTCTTTGGCTGGTTTAACCGTGGCTTCGATCGCTTAACGAACCGTTACGAATCGAGCGTGGCAGGTATTGTGAAGCGTGGCTTCAGAGTCATGATGATTTACGCAGCCTTAGTTGTGGCTGTGGGCTGGATTTTCATGCGCATGCCAACGGCATTCTTACCTGACGAAGACCAAGGTATCTTGTTCACGCAGGCAATTTTGCCAACCAACTCTACCCAAGAAAGCACCATGAAAGTGTTAGAGAAAGTCTCTGATCACTATCTGGCTGAAGAGGGGGTGAGATCGGTATTCAGCGTGGCGGGCTTCAGTTTCGCGGGTCAAGGCCAGAACATGGGTATTGCCTTCGTTGGCTTGAAGGATTGGTCAGAGCGTGAAGCGCCAGGTATGGATGTGCAATCCATTGCGGGCCGCGCGATGGGCGTATTCAGCCAAATGAAAGAAGCCTTCGTATTCGCCTTCGTACCGCCTGCGGTAATCGAGCTGGGTACGGCTAACGGTTTCGATATGTACCTGCAAGATAAGAATGGCCAAGGGCACGACAAGTTAGTCGCAGCGCGTAACCAATTGTTAGGTATGGCGGCACAGAATCCAAACCTCGTGGGCGTTCGTCCAAACGGTCAGGAAGATGCGCCAATCTATCAGTTGCATATTGACCACGCCAAACTGAGTGCCTTAGGCATTGAGATTGCGAACGTGAACAGCGTGCTCGCAACCGCATGGGGTGGCTCTTATGTAAACGACTTTATCGACCGTGGTCGTGTGAAGAAAGTTTACGTACAGGGTGATGCGCAATACCGTATGCAACCTGAAGACTTAGACACTTGGTACGTGCGTAACAACAAGGGCGACATGGTGCCATTCTCGGCCTTCGCAACAGGCGCTTGGGAATATGGTTCACCTCGTCTAGAGCGTTTCAACGGTCTACCTGCCATGAACATTCAAGGCGCAACGGCTCCTGGTTTCAGTACAGGTGCGGCGATGAATATCATGGAAGACATGGTGAAGCAGTTGCCACCAGGCTTTGGTATCGAGTGGAACGGCTTATCCTATGAGGAACGTTTATCGGGTAACCAAGCGCCAGCGCTGTATGCGCTGTCGATTCTGGTGGTATTCCTCGTACTGGCAGCACTTTATGAGAGCTGGTCTGTACCGTTCGCAGTAATCCTAGTGGTTCCGCTGGGGATTATCGGTGCCCTACTGGCGATGAATGGTCGTGGCTTGCCAAACGACGTGTTCTTCCAGGTGGGTCTGTTGACGACGGTCGGTTTGGCGACGAAGAACGCCATCTTGATTGTAGAATTCGCCAAAGAATTCTATGAGAAAGGTGCGGGACTTATTGAGGCGACCTTACATGCGGTACGTGTGCGTTTGCGTCCAATTCTGATGACGTCACTCGCCTTCGGTCTAGGTGTTGTACCGTTAGCGATTAGTACTGGTGTAGGTTCTGGTAGCCAGAACGCCATCGGTACCGGTGTACTCGGCGGTATGATGAGTTCGACCTTCCTCGGTATCTTCTTCGTGCCGTTGTTCTTCGTGATTGTGGAACGTATCTTCAGTAAGCGCGAGAAGAAAGGTAAAGAAGAAAAGCCGACCTCGGCGGAGTAATCTAACCTAACATTATTAAAGCCCTGCACATGCAGGGCTTTTTGTTAGCGTATCGTTACTACGATGGATAGCCAGCATTAGCCAATTCGGGCATATTGACGGAATCATAATGGATAGGGAGCTTGGTATGTTGTCACAGGAACTTGCAGCGCTGGATAAAGCCATAGCCAAGGGAAAGTGGTTTTTTATCCTAGTGGTTGGCGTGTTGTTTTGGGGAGGCATGACCTCCCTCGTGGTCGCCACTATCCATTATCTCACCTCAGATACATCCTTTTGGGGCGAGTTAGCTCGGGCACTCTGTATTTATCCTGCGGCAGGTATTTTATTTGGTTGGTTTGCTTGGGTGCGGCTACAACGTAAAAGAGATAGACTGCGCGCCGAATATTATCAGCCGCATAATGAGTAACAGTGTGTTGGCTTTAGGAGCAAAGTGGTGTCATCGGTGAGAGGTTTTATGACTAAGCAGCTTATCATGGCAGTCGTTTGCCATTGTATCGCGCTGGGTATGGTCGCCTATGGCGCCTATGAGTTTTATCTTGAGCAACTGGCCGTTCCTGAGCTGACTCGCCTCTTTGCCGTCGCAGTATTTTTTATTGGCATGGGGCTGGACCCTAATATGTTTTTTACTCCCCTCAACCAAGTGATGAGTCAGGCCGAGGATAAATCGCCTAAGGCAAAGTTACAGACTGTGGTGTTTAATCTGGGGGTTTTCTTGCTGATCTGTAGTTTTTTAATGGAATGGTTATACGACTGAAGTCGTTAATCCCTGCATGAATTCGGACATCAAAAAGGGCGTCGAGCTTAGCTTCGACGCCCTTTTGGTTAGGGATGGAGGCAGGCCTCAGCTTAAGGCGTGTAGTAAGTAGCTGCGCCTGGCCCCACAGGCAGACCAAAGCCAAACACCCACAGGAAGAAGAACGCCGTCCAGCCAACGAAAAACACTAAGGTGTACGGCAGCATAGTGGCGATAAGCGTGCCTATGCCAAGGTTTTTCTGGTAACGGCAAGCCACGGCCAAAATCAACCCGAAATAACTCATCATAGGCGTGACTAAGTTAGTCACTGAGTCGCCAATACGGTAGGCCGCTTGAATGGTTTCGGGCGCATAGCCGACTAACATCAGCATGGGCACAAAAATGGGGGCGGTAATGGCCCACTGGGCCGAAGCGCTACCCAGCATCAAGTTGATAAAGCCACAGATCATAATAAAAAACAGGAACAGGATTGGCCCGGTTAAGCCGATGGATTGCAGGGCATCGGCACCCAGCACGGCTAACACGGCGCCCAGATTACTCCAGTTAAAAAAGGCCACAAATTGCGCCGCAAAGAATACCAGTACGATATACAGCCCCATAGTGCTCATGCTGTGCGACATGGCATTGATAACGTCTTTGTCGTTATTAATGCTGCCAACAACCTTGCCGTAGACAAAACCTGGGATCGCAAAACAGATAAAGATAAAGGCGACAATGCCTTTGAGGAACGGCGAACCCGAGACCAGACCGGTTTTAGGATCGCGCAGTGGCGCGCCTTCTGGCACGACTGACAGCGCAAGGAATACCGCTAGCACCAGCATAGATAATCCCGCCCACTTGAGGCCGCGTTTTTCCAGCTCGGTGACATTGCCCATGGATTGATGCACGGTTTCATCGGCATCATCGCCCTGATACTTGCCCAATTTCGGCTCGACAATTTTCTCGGTCACAAAGGCGCCGAGGAAAGTGATCACAAAGGTCGAGACAAACATAAAGTACCAGTTAACCTCGGGGCCGACGTTGTAGTCGGGATCGATCATTCGCGCCGCCGCCTCAGTGATACCCGATAACAGTGGATCGACAGTACCAAGCAATAGGTTAGCGCTGTATCCCCCTGATACCCCAGCAAATGCTGCGGCAAGCCCCGCCAGTGGATGGCGACCTAAGGAGTGGAAGATCATCGCCGCCATGGGAATTAATACCACATATCCAAGCTCTGCCGCCGTGTTCGACATAATGCCGGCAAATACGATAGTTAACGTCACCAAACGCTTCGACGCGCCCATAACGAGTGCACGCATCGCCGCGGATAACAGTCCCGAACGCTCGGCGATACCCACACCCAGTAGGGCGACCAGCACAGTACCTAAGGGTGTAAAGCCAGTGAAGTTAGTGACTAAGTTGGACACTATCATCCGCAAGCCTTCGGCATTCATCAGGCTGACGACATGGATAAGCCCATCGGCACCTCGGCCGTGGGCGCCCTCGGGGCGCGGATCGGTTACTGTTAATCCGAAGTAGCCCGCAATGCCCGATACTAAGATCACGGCGACACAGAACAGGGCGAACAAGGTAATAGGATGGGGGAGTAGGTTCCCTAAGCGTTCGACAATATTAAGAAAACGGACAAACCAGCCGCGAGAACTCATGTCGTCGGCCTGTGGTGAATTGACGGGAATATCGTTGGATTTCGAGCTCATTCTCTTGCCTCTGTCGACCTTTGCTAGCGCATTCTTTACCCGGGAGCAGAATCGATGCGGCGTACTTGGCAGAGCTATGTCTGGCCCAAGTGGTTGGATTAACGCTAAGGTGAAAGTTAAAAAATTGGCCGAAAAGTATGATGGTTAAGCTTTAATTGAAACTTAAATGTTGCAACTGTGGCTGTGCGGCGGATTATGGGGGAAATGCGGGGTAAAAAAATGGACTCACTAGGAGTCCAGTATTCACGAGCAAAAAGGTTGCTCTTAACGTTGTGCATATACACTATAGCCTAGTTTTTCTGTATCCAAGCTGAATAATCTCGCTGGTCATTTTGTTGTTTAATGCTCTGACCAGAGTAGCTAAAGCTAATATTTCATTGCGTTAGCTATCGCTTTAGATGAAATTCTTGGCCATTTATGTTTAGCTGTACCCGTTGAGACTAAGAATAAACCCTAAGGATGGAAGATGGACAAACTGTTATTAGGATTAGCGCTGATTTTTATCGTCACCTACCTTTGGTACGTCAGCCTAGTCAAAAAGCGCAATACCGCCCTCGAAGCCCTGTCGGGAATCGATGTGCAGTTAGCCAAGCGCGCCGATCTTGTGCCCAATATCCTCAAAATCGCCAAGCGATTTATGGATCATGAAAAGTCATTACTCACTGAAATCACTGAGCTACGCACGCAATTAACCCGCAATTACAACAAGACAGATCCCAATGCGGTGAAAGAGCATATTGCGCAAGCCGAGAAGCTGAACGATAAAATGGGTGCCTTGATGGTAAGCGTTGAAAGCTATCCCGAGCTGAAGTCGGACAATACTATGCTCGAGGCGATGCAAACTTATAACGAGGTCGAAGCCCATATCTCCGCTGCCCGCCGTTTCTATAACTCGGCAGTGTCTGAGTTAAATACCGCCGTTGAGATTTTCCCCGGGTCGATTATTGCGTCGATGGCAAACATTAAGGTGATGCCATTCTACGAGGTGAATGAAGCCTCTAAAGCGCCGATAGACGCGGCGGACTATCTGTAATCCTTCGATATTTGCGGGGCCAAGATAGGCTCCGCAAACATATTAACTGAATGAATATACTCACCTTTATCTTAGGTAGTCCCATCAAGGCTCAGCGACAGGCGGCAAGATTGTCAGCCGACGCTTCGGATAGGGCGTCGCTGCAGGAGTACTACGATACCCAACTGGCGCCGCTCGCCGCCCGCTATGAAACTAAGCGCGTCAACAGCCTTAAGGCGACACGTAAACGCTTATATCTTAGTTTGGCGATAGTCGTAGGTCTCGTGCTGTTAGCGCTATTGGGGCATAGCCGTGGGCTCATGCTGTTTCCGCTGCCGTTGGTCGCGCTATTGGGATTAGGGTTTTGGAGTTTTACACCGACTCGGCAGTTTAAGCGGCAAGTACAGCAAGAAATTTATCCCATCATGTTTAAGTACTTTGGTGAGGATTTTATCTACAACCGCGAGATGCGCCTCGACATGAATCGCCTCAGTGCGGCTAAGGTGCTACCTAATTACGATAAGGCGAGCTTTGGTGATTATATTCAAGGCCAATACAAGGGCATCGAGTTAGTCGTCAATGAGTTAACCCTAACCAAAGACGTGCGAGTGGAGGAGTGGGACGGCAATAAACGCCGCACCGTGACCCGCACCGAGACCCGCTTTCGCGGCACTGTGGTTGAGCTAAGTAGCCATAAGCAATTTATTGGTCATACCGTGGTATTGAAGGATCGCGGTGGACTGGCAAATTTCTTATCCGACAGCCACTCAGGGCTGCAGAGGGTGAAGCTTGAAGATCCTTTGTTCGAAAAAGAGTTCGATGTGTTTTCAACGGATCAGATCGAGTCGCGCTATTTGCTCAATACCGCCTTTATGGAGCGCTTGCAGCAATTGGCAAAATCCTTCGATGGGGATATTCAATGCGCCTTCTTCCGCAATCGTTTGATCTTGTTTTTGCCAAATCGTCGCAGTCGTTTCCAGATGCAATCTATCTTCGACAGTGCTAATTTTTCGGCCGAATTTAGCCAGTTAAACCGTGAGATGAAGCAACTCTTTGCTATTATTGAAGTACTTAAACTAAACGAACACACGGGACTTTGATGCCAGCAACGCATTCTTCGCCACTTTGCCTTAAGTCGGTAGCCATCATTAGCCTTGGTTTGTGGTTGGCTTGGGGAAGTGTTGCGGCCGCGTTTGCCGATGAAGCCAAGCCTAAGCCTCGTATTGTGGCCCGTTATTCTGAAAGCGGTATTGTGAGTAACACTGGGCAAGAAAAAGTCAAAGTTTATCAATATCTACAGGCCAATGGTGTCACGGCTTTTACCGATAAAGCGCCGACCACCAATGAGTATCAAATCCTGCTCTATGACTGCTTTGCCTGTCGTCCTGACTCCAAAATTGACTGGAATGGTATTCGGCTGTTTACCCGCAATTACGATAGTTTGATCAGCCGTGCGGCCCATAAACATCAATTAGACCCTGCACTTATCCGCGCCGTGATCCACGCTGAGTCGGCCTTTAATGCCAGAGCATTGTCGCGTACTGGCGCAATGGGCCTGATGCAATTAATGCCCGAAACCGCCAAAGAGATGGGCGTGACCAATGCCTTTTTGCCGGAGGAGAATATTCTCGGCGGTAGTAAGTATTTGGCGCAAATGCTAAAACAGTTCAATGGTGATATTGCATTGGCCTGCGCCGCCTACAATGCGGGGCCAACCACAGTGACCCAATACAACGGTATTCCTCCCTATCCAGAAACCCAAGCCTATGTGGAACGGGTGCAAATTCTGCTAAAACGTTACCGCAGCGCCAAAGTCTAGCTGCTCTGGTGCATGCGGTGATGACACGATAGGAATTGATTATTCGCCAACTTCCCATTTAACGATGACATTGCCATCGGCTTGGCCTAAGTTTTTGCCGAGGTAATCGAGCATCTCAGTCGCGATTTCATCCAGTTGCCAAGGTGGGTTAATCACCCATAGTCCCGCGGCTGTCATGCCAAATTCATTGGAGTCCGGTTTGATTGCCTGTTCGATACGTAACTGGCGCTTAATACCGCTACCAGCTAAGCGGGAAAGCATTTCTTCCGTCTGCGCGCGGTTGACTACGGGATACCAGAGCATAAATACGCCCGTAGCAAAGCGTTTGTGCGCCTTGATTAAGGTCTCGGCGACCGTTTGATAGTCGGTCTTAATCTCATAACTGGGATCGACAAGTACCAGTGCGCGGCGCTCTAGTGGCGGTACCGCAGCAATCAATCCTTTAAGGCCGTCGCCCTTGATGACTTTTACCTGCTTATCCTGCTCGAAATACTCATCCAGCAGCAGATGATCGGTGCCGTGCAGCTCGTGCAGCAGCATACGATCCTTCGGCCCCAGCTCCATATCGATAATGGCGGGAGAACCTGGGTAAAAGTTGAGTTCTTCTGGATTGTCTTCATTAAAGTGACGCACCGCATCTACATAATCCTGCAGGGATTTTGGCAGATCGGTTTTATTCCAAAGCTTAGCTACGCCTTCGAGGTATTCACCCGTCTTCTGAGCAAACTCATCCGTTAACGCATAACCGCCGGCACCTGCATGGGTATCGATATAGACTAAGGGTTTGTCTTTCTTATGCATTAACTGCAAAGTTTGCAGCAAAATAGCGTGTTTCAGCACATCGGCATAATTGCCGGCGTGATAACCGTGGCGGTAACTTAACATGGAGGATCCTAGTTATTTGCAAACAATGCAAAGGGAGGCAAACGCATGTGGGCAATTATACCTAGGATGCCTTAAAGCGTAAAACGAATGCCTCAGTTAGCCGTTTTTTTCTGTGCTAACCAGTGGGTTGGGGTTTGCATTTGATAGGTTTTTAGCCACAACGAGGCTGGTGCAGGTTTGCCAAATAAGTAGCCTTGGAATTGTTCACACCCCAGTGCTGTGAGCTGTATCAATTGGGTTTCAGTTTCAATCCCCTCGGCAATTACATGCAGTTTTAAACTCTTCGCCAACAGAATTGCCGCGTTGACAATTTGCGTGTGGCGCTCGCTAATGCCGAGCTGGCTAACAAAGTAGCGATCAATTTTTATTGTATCGGCGCTTATGTCAATCAGCTGGCTTAAGGAAGCATGGCCTGTGCCGAAATCGTCGATCGCAATGGAAACGCCCATTCTCGCGAGTGTGTTTAAGCGTCTGCCAGTTTCTTTGTGGGTGGAAAACACTGAGGTTTCGGTGATTTCAATTTCTAAAATTGGAATGAGTTCTGGATGGTTAATATATGTCTGGATCAGTACCTTGAAGAATCGATCCGACAAAATATCTTGTCCCGATAGGTTGAAGGCAATCTTAGTCATAGGGACATTTTTGGGCCAAGCACGGATCAATTGAAGTAATTGCCGAAACACTTTAATGGCGAAAATCGCCTGCAACTGTGATGACTCTATGATGGGGATAAAGGTGCTGGGCATGATCATACTGCCGTCTTTGTCGAACATTCTGGCGAGCGCTTCAAAGCTAATAATATGCCCATCTGCCAACACTTTTGGTTGCAGCCACAGTTCCAGTCGGTTGTGTTTTAGCGCGTCGCGGATTTTGCTTTCTTGCGAGGATGCCTCAAGTAAATTGTTAATCAAGCCAACGTAATACACCATAACTGGGTTGGCTTGGGTGGTTTGTTTAATGGCAATCAAGCATTGCTCGGCGGCTTGCTGCGGAGCGGATTTATGGCCAGAACTACAGCCAACACGGCATTCTAAATGGTATTCAATCTGTTGTTCTTGCTTAAGTTTTAAACTTGTCGGAATGCGAAGACGTAATTGCGGTGCGAGCGTCTCTGGCGAGATGAGTGGTAGTTCGGTAAATTCCAGGGCAAAGGATGCACCTCTAAAGCGATATATTTTGGCCTGATGGCTGAAGCGCTCTTTAAGCTCTAAGGCAAAGGCTTTGAGGATGGCATCTCCCACGCTGATGCCAAAGGCGGCATTAATTTGGCTTAGATTATCGATCTTAACCAAGGCGACTGTCATTTCCTGGTGGGCGGCACTTGGTGTCGGGTTATACCAGTGGTTCTCGTTGGGTAAGCCAGTGACTAAATCGTAAAAATGGGTACTGATATGGTGCTTTTTGAGTCGATTGAGTTCGAGCTCATGATTGGCTTGTGCCGTGATATCGTGGCAGTGAAACAGCAAGGTATCATGGTGCTCTAATGAGGCTTTTTGTAGTAGATATCGGCTGCCGCTATTGTGCTTTAAACGGGTATGGAATGAGGCGGCCAACAAATTCGTACTGGTATCTTGGTCCACTTCAAAAATATCACACAGGCGAGTGCGATTAAGTGTGACATCTCCTGCGATTTGTTTTGCCGCATTATTCAAGTTGAGGATCACTCCATCTTCATTACAGAAGAAGGAGGCAGTGCCATTATTGTCAAAGATTTCAGCATATTGATCTAAAGAGCGTTGCAGCGCGTGTTGATGCTGGATCATTTGCTGCGCATGGACTTTCTGGGTTTTTAACAACCGCATGGCTGACAACGGGATACAAATATTGAAAAACATAAACAACAGCCCGTTGAGGTAAGCGTGGGTCGCTGGCAGGCTAATATCGACATCGACAATAGGCGGGAGATTCTGGTTACGCAGTAGCAATAAGAAAGGCAGCACATTGAAGCACATCATCCAGAAGGCGACTTTTCTACCAAACAGGAAAAGCACCATCAGCGGCAGCGTATACAGGAAGGTAATGCCTGCCTGCGACAAGGTAAAATCTGGAATAAACAACAGTATTGCCAAGCAGGCCGCGACCACCATGGCCAGCAAGCTGATTGAGCTCGCCAGCAAATACCGACGGGTAAACCATAATGCGAGAAATAAGACGGTTAAAAAACTGACCGTAATGCCAATAATAAAGCTGAGGTTGAATTCATATGCGATCAATGAGCTGTGCAGCACTATGCTGGTGGTCAGAATGGCACCACTCAACAAAATAATCCGCAATAAACTAGTTTTTAATATGGTTCTATCGGGGTTTAAAAAGTCTTGCTCCCTGATAAACAAAAAACCTTTCAGCCAGTTAAGCAAAAAATGTCCTTATTCCGCATGGAAGTCACAAGGTTGGCTCGGAACAAAACATATAACACAAATCGCTAAACTGTTATATAAATAGATTTTTGCCCTTATCAATCAGTTAATTACATTGTGACTCATGTTTGAGTTTCCCTAAGATGGCTTAGACAAATTGACTCATAGAATAATGAGCATTAACAAGATGATTGACGGAGTTACATATTCACGAAGCAGATTTTTAGGCATAATAGCCATCATTTTGTTGCTTTGAAGATAGCCTGTGACTCCGATTTTTTTTAATCAGCAATTTCCAACTCTTGTGGACATTTGTGCCCGTTGGCAACTGGTTTTTGATGCCGATGCGCCGTTTGAATTGCGTTTTGAATCAGACACCTTGACGCTACATAAGCGCGATGAGCCTAAGCTCGATGGCATAGTAGTGGATTTTGTGACTGGCGCGGTTGCCCATAGACGCAAGTTTGGTGGCGGTCGTGGGCAGTCGATTGCTAAGGCTGTTGGGTTAAAGCAGGGCGTTACGCCAAAAGTGGTCGATGGTACTGCGGGCCTCGGTCGCGATGCCTTTGTGCTGGCAAGTTTAGGTTGCACTGTGACTATGGTGGAGCGCCATCCTGTAGTGGCCGTATTATTAGAAGATGGCCTGCGCCGTGCCTATCAAGATGCCGAAATCGGCGACTGGATGCGTGAACGTATGCAGCTTTTCCATGGTTCTAGCCTCGAAGCACTCGCCAAATTGGAGCAAGAGGTTGATGTGGTCTACCTCGACCCTATGTATCCCCACCGCGACAAATCAGCCTTAGTCAAAAAAGAAATGCGTGTCTTTCAAACCTTAGTCGGTGCGGATCTCGACGCCGATGGATTGCTCGCCCCAGCCATGGCTCTAGCCAGTAAGCGTGTAGTGGTGAAGCGCCCCGATTATGCTGAAGACCTCGCCGGCGTTAAGCCCAGTATGGTTATCGAAACTAAGAAAAACCGCTTCGATGTCTATGTAAAATTGGCAATGAAGTAAATCTTTGGTGAGTCATGGTTTTGGCAATTTACTAAATGAGAGGTGTAGATAGGAGTAAAATTCTCCTACCTACATTTTTACTTGATAGCTTAATGGGGGTGATGCAATAGACCTGTCGTGACCATGGTTGTTGTAGCAATGGTTTGGCAACGAGCCGATTCAATGCAACTTCCACTATTAGCGCTGTTCTGACCGTCAAGTTTATAGACTGTTTTTCCTTCTTTAATCGTTTCTAGTACCTGAATATCAGCTAAGGCTTCTGGCGTAATTTGTAGTGGATTGTCAGACAAAATAACGAAGTCAGCAAGTTTATCAATCTCAATTGAGCCTTTATTTTTTTCCTCTTTATACTGAGTCGCGGCCCAAATAGTTTGGGATTTTAGGCCTTCCAATGGTGATGCTTTTTGTGCTGGGCCTAACACTCGACCTGTTCTGCTAGTACGGTTAACTGTTGCTGAGTAGACCCGCATCGAGTTTGGTAATGCTACGGGGGAGTCGTGGTGAGAGGTGTATATCATCCCGATTTCTCGCGCCCAGCCTATAGGTGAGATGTCTTGTGCTCGCTCTTTGCCTAATACGGAGTCCATATGCCAATCACCCCAATAAAAGGTGTGCATTGGGAAGAAAGAGGGAAATATGCCAAGGCGCTTAAAGCTCTTTACTTGATCTTTGCGAGCGGTTTGCGCATGGATAGCGATAAAGCCTCTATCGGGTTTGCCTTGTTTGCTTTCGCTTGCTTCGACTCCTTTGAGCAGTTGATCGATAGCTGCATCTCCATTGACATGGGTCAGCAATTGCCAACCTTTGCTCTGGGCTAGTGCAATATATTCGGCGGCCTTTTCATCGGTCATACTGGGATAGCCTTTATATCCCTGTGTTTGCCCAACAGGTGGTATCAAGTATGGCTTTGTTAACCATGCGGTTTTTCCTTGAGGAGAACCATCAAGGTTTAATTTGGCACCAGCGACTCTAAAGCCATTATTGTATTCTGCTGAGTAATAGGGGGGAACGATGACATCCTGCGCGGTTTGAATATCGGGATAAGCGGCGACATCAATAGGCAGTTTGCGTTGTTGCGCGAGGTTATACATGGTTTTAACTGCGGAGCTAGAGGCGCGTCCTTCTTGAGCTGTGGTATAGCCAAAGCTGGCGTAGAGTTTCATCCCAGCATTAAAGATGGCTTCATTTTCTTGTTCATTTAGTTTGGCAAACAGTGGTAGCAGAGTGCCAAAGAAAGCGGTTTCCTCTAATACTCCATTGGGTGTTTTCCCGTCTGCTTCGCGGCGAATTTTGCCCCCTTCAGGATCTTTACTGTCAGAGTTAAACCCCGCGAGTGCTAATCCCTTGCTGTTTAAGGTGGCTAAATGACCCGATTGATGAATGATGAGGACAGGGATGTCTTCTGATACTTCATCTAGCTCTTGGCGCGTTGGGTGTCTTTGTTCGGCTAATTGTGAATCGTCGTAACCAAATCCGAGGATGATGCCGTGCTGAGCATTTTCGGTTTTTTTCGCCCAAGAGATTAGAGCTTGCTGCAGTGTCGCAATGTTATCAACGTGTCCATCAGGGGCTGCGAGCAGATTTGCTGATAGCGCTTGGATCCCTGTATTGAAGACATGACCATGACCGTCGATAAAACCTGGGATCAGCGTTTTACCATTGAGATTGATCACTTGAGTGTTATTGTCTTTGAGTTTTAACAGTTCCGATGCTTTGCCAACGGCAAGAATGCGCCCATTCTTTACCGCTAATGCCTCTGCTGTTGGGGCAGAGTCATTCACTGTTATTATATTGCCGCCCATATAAATTGTTTCGGCACTGGGTTTTGGTGGACTCGATGCTTGTACGAATGAGCTCAAGCTTAAACAGACTATGGCTGATGATATCAATTTCATCGAATACTCCCTGTAATAATGCACATAAACGTTTATAGGCGTTTGATATTGTAGTCCAATAAACTTCGATGGCTGAGATTGCCGTCATTAAACGGTACTAAAGTATTGGGAAGTTCGTAAATCTGACGATAGTCTTACGGCAATAAAAAAGCGCTAACCTAGGTTAGCGCTTTTGTTTTTGAATAAAGGTTATGTTTATCGCACTAAGGTAAACAGTGGGGTTTGACTGACCGCTTGAAAATCCAGCGCCATGGTTACACTGAGTGCTGTGATGGTAATAATTGAAAAACCAAACACTTGTCTGGCCCAACGTGGCATATCCACATCTTGACGATAACCTTTGAGGGCCATAGTTAGCCACCAAAGGCTGGTGGCACAGGTCACGGCCATAAAGGCGGTGCCTGTGTAACCTGCGAGTGGCAGCATGGTGCTGACCAAGGCGAACACTGCGATATAGAGCACTATATGGTGCTTCGCCTTGGCCATCCCTTCGGCGACTGGCAGCACGGGGATCTTCGCGGCTGCATAGTCATTAAAGCGGAAAATCGCGATGGCGTAGGAGTGTGGCATCTGCCAGAGGCTGAACATCAGCAATAAAATCACTGCGCCCATATCCATTTGCCCCGTCACGCTGCAATAGCCCACCACGGGCGGTACTGCGCCCGAAAAGCTGCCGACTAAGGTGCCGTAAACCGAGTTTCGCTTCATATAGAGGCTATAAATCCCGACATAAACGACATAACCAATAGCGGCAAACAGCAGGGCTAAGGCATTGGTGAACAAGGCTAAGATGCCAAATCCAAGCACGCCTAAGGCGATGCCAAACAGCAAGACATGGCTTAGGGGGATTTCACCCGTGACGGTGACGCGTTTGCAGGTGCGCTGCATTTTGGCGTCAATGTCACGGTCAATACAGTTATTAATCGCACAGCCTGAGGCGACGACTAAGGATAATCCCACTAAGCTTGCCAGCATCAAGACTAGATCCACATCGCCCTTCGCGGCCAATAGGAAGCCGCCAGCAACGGAAATCAGATTCCCGAAAATGATGCCAGGCTTAGTCACCTGTACATACCCTTTGAAGCGTGCTTTCCATTGCGTCGATGTCAATCTAGCTTGTGCGTTCATTTGCTGTGTCTCGTTACATCATCAAAGCGTTAGCTTCGAGAATGATCCATACCGACAAGCCAACCACCATCACGATGATCAGTGCGGTAAATAGGAAAGAGAAGGTGTTGATCTTGCCTTCCTTAGAGAAGTCCAAGTGCAGGAAGTACTTAAGGTGTACTAAAATCTGCACCAGTGCAGTGACAACGACGATGGCAAGCGTCGTCGATTGCTCGAAGTGATGGGTCATTACCGCCCAGAATGGGATGGCAGTTAACACCACTGACAGCACAAAACCGACTAAGTAGGACTTGATGCTGGCGGCCAGATCGTCTGCGCCATGGCTATGATCATGCGAATGAGTATGTGCGCCCATTACAATGCTCCCAATAAGTACACAACGGTGAATACGCAAATCCACACGATGTCGAGGAAATGCCAGAACAAGCTTAAGCAGCTCAGGCGAGTGATACTGCGGTTGCCTAAGCCCGTTTTGGCGACTTCTATCATCATGATTGCCATCCAAATTAACCCTGCGGTCACGTGCAAGCCGTGCATACCCACTAAGGTGAAGAAAGATGACAGGAAGGCGCTGCGTTGTGGGCCGTTGCCATGTTCGATCAGGTGATGGAACTCATAGACTTCCATACCGATAAACACACAGCCCAGTGCAAAGGTAATGGCTAACCAAGTGAGGGTTGCTGCCTTGTTGTGGCGCTTAGCGAAAATCAAGGCAAAGCCATAGGTAATACTACTGAGCAGCAGGGCTGCGGTTTCGATCAGCACAAAGTCCAGTTCGAAAATGTCTTTACCCGATACACCGCCGTCGGTGTTCATATAGAGCACGGCGTAGGTGGCGAATACCGAAGCAAACAGGATGCAGTCGGTCATCAGGTAGAGCCAAAAACCAAACAGGGTGTTGCCACCCGTGTCATGGTGCTCGTGGTGCTCCTCGGCGTGAGCAACTTCTAAATCAGCTGGGATTGCAACACTCATATCAGCCCCTTACTACATTGTTTAAGTGAGCATTTTCAATGCGTGCCACTTCATCGGGTTGAACGTAATAGTCCACATCGTTGTTATAAGCACGGAATAAGAACACGATAAACGCGCCCACCATGCCCACAATCGCGAGCCACAGAATGTGCCAAATCGCAGCAAAACCAGCGGCAGTAATGCCCAGCGCCATTAAGATACCGCTTGGGGTATTTTTCGGCATATGAATTGGCTGATAGTGTTTGAGGCGTTGATAGGCAGTGCCTTTTTCTTTGGCATCGGTAAAGGCATCGATATCAGACACTTGTGGCAACTTAGCAAAGTTGTAGAACTGTGGTGGTGATGCGGTTGACCATTCCAGCGTGTGGCCATTCCATGGGTCGCCCGTGGTGTCACGGTTTTGGTCGCGGTCACGGATACTCACGTACAGTTGCACGAATTGCAGAATGATCCCGACCATGATGATGCAAGCACCCACGGCAGCGATATAGATCCACAGGTTCCATGCTGGGTTATCAATGTGGTTGATACGGCGAGTCATACCCATAAAACCGAGTACATACAGCGGCATAAAGGCCACATAGAAACCAATCTGCCAGCACCAGAATGACGCTTTACCTAAACGCTCATTTAAGTGGAAACCCGTCGCTTTCGGGAACCAGTAAGCAAAACCAGCTAAGTAACCGAACACGGCACCACCGATAATGGTGTTATGGAAGTGAGCGATCAGGAACAAGCTGTTGTGCAGTACGTAGTCGGCACCAGGTACGGCCAATAACACGCCCGTCATACCACCAATGGTGAAAGTCACCATAAAGCCTAAGGTCCACAGCACTGGCACGGTTAAGCGCAGGCGGCCGCGGTAAATGGTGAACAACCAGTTAAACAGTTTTACCCCAGTCGGGACCGCAATCACCATGGTCATCACGCCGAAGAAGGCGTTGACGTTGGCGCTCGAGCCCATGGTAAAGAAGTGGTGTAACCACACGATAAAACCGAGGATCGAAATCGCGCCACTGGCCCATACCATTGAGGAATAGCCGAACAGACGCTTAGAGGTAAAGGTTGAAATCACATCCGAGAAGATACCGAACGCAGGTAAAATCAGGATGTACACTTCAGGGTGACCCCAAGCCCAGAACAGGTTGATATACATCATGGCGTTACCACCACCATCATTGGTGAAGAAGTGGAAACCCATGTAGCGATCGAGTGTTAACAGCGCTAAAACCGCGGTCAGGATCGGGAACGACGCCACGATCAGGATGTTGGCCCAAGTACAAGTCCAAGTGAAGATAGGCATTTGCATCAGCTTCATGCCTGGAGCGCGCATCTTAAGCACAGTCGCGATAAAGTTGACCCCAGTTAAGGTTGTCCCTATCCCCGAAATCTGCAGCGCCCAGATATAGTAATCGACCCCTACGCCCGGACTGTAAGCCAGCTCAGACAACGGCGGGTAAGCTACCCAACCGGTACGGGCGAATTCACCTAAACCTAATGAAATATTGATCAGCACGGCGCCAGACGCGGTTAACCAGAAGCTGAGGTTGTTCAAGAAGGGGAAGGCAACGTCGCGGGCACCGATTTGCAGTGGCAGCACTAAGTTCATTAGACCGATCATAAATGGCATCGCCATAAAGATAATCATGATCACGCCGTGGGCAGTGAAGATTTGGTCGTAATGTTCAGGCGGCAGATAACCTGCGGCGCCATTGGTGGCCAGTGCCTGTTGGGTACGCATCATGATGGCGTCGGAAAAACCGCGGATCAGCATGATGAAGGCAAGCACTATGTACATGATACCGAGGCGTTTATGGTCAACCGAGGTTAACCAGTCGTGCCAAAGCACGCCCCATTTTTTGTGTTTAGTGATCAAGGCTGCGACGTACAGGCCTATCACGGCAACAACCGCAAGGGTCACCATGATGATAGGCTCATGATACGGGATCGCATCTAAGCTTAATTTACCGAGAAAAGACATGATTACTCCGCCTCCACTTGGTGAGTGGATGAGTGTTCTGTTGATGAAGTGTCAGAATGGGTTGAGCTTTCCATGTCGGCCATCTTCTGTTCGCTCGCCATATGCGCCATATCGTGGTGCATGCCAGCCATATTGTGGTCGGCACTCATGTGTTCCATACCTTCATGGCCTGCCATGTGCTCGTTTGAGTCCATGTGCATGTATTGCATAACGATTTGATCGAACATGCCGTGACTAACTGAGCCAAAGTATTCAACAGGATTGTTTTCACTCTTCTGTGCTAAGGCTTGGTAAGTCGCAGAGTCTAAGGTCTTAGTCGCCTGTTGTTTTGCCTTGGCTACCCAAGCATCGAAGTCGGCCGCCGTTGGCGTGGCAATGGCTTTAAACTTCATGCCCGCAAAACCTGCGCCGCTATAGTTAGCGGAAATACCGTCATAGGTACCGGGTTCGTTGGCAATCAGGTGCAACTTAGTCGTCATCCCAGCCATTGAGTAGATTTGGCTACCTAACTGCGGGATAAAGAAAGAGTTCATTGCGGTATCAGAGGTGATCTTAAAGTTCACTGGTACGTTCGCTGGGAAAGCCAGTTCGTTTACCGATGCAACACCTTGTTCTGGATAGATAAACAACCATTTCCAGTCCATAGAAACCACTTCAACCGTAATTGGCTTGGCCTCGTGTTCGAGTGGTTTATAAGGGTCGAGATCATGGGTCGAGCCCCAAGTAATCACGCCCAAAATCACAACGATCACAATAGGCACAATCCAAACCACGGTTTCAATCGCGCTTGAATGGGACCATTTTGGGGCGTAAACCTCATGATCTCGGCCATCGCGGTATTTCCATGCGAAGAACAAAGTCATGAAGATCACGGGAATAACCACAATCAGCATGAGTAGGGTAGCGATGATGATCAGGTGCTTTTCATCGACACCGATCTGGCCCTTGGGATCCAATACGCCGCCATCACAGCCTGCGAGCATCAGGGCTATCGCCGCGAATGCTACTTTACTTAAATTTCGAATTAACAAAGGAAGATTCCTCTAACCCTAAGGTTTACAACTCTGCCCAGAGAGATTGGCAGTAGCATTGAGCGGCGTTATCCGAAGGCAAATCCGAAAGTGGCTCGAGCGCGGCACAAAAAATGCCTGCCACCCCAATGCAAGATTGAGGATCGACTTTCAGCGCTTAATGCTAAATTTGAATTTTAAAACAGAGAGTTACAATGGTGGGGCGCGACAACCGTGCGCAAGGTGCTCGAGGGATTTTAGCCTTGGGGGTGCTAAAAACTGGGCAGCATTAGTTAAATCTAAGCTGTTGAAACACTTGAAGCCATTGTCGAACAGATTCCACAATTGCTTAATAATCTGGGGGTTGAGCAGCAATATGCTCAGCAGCGTGGCGCTGAAAAACTCGATTAAAAATCCATCGCTCAGGGTGATTAACTCACCAATATCGATGCAGCCGCCGACCATCACCGACACTAAGTCAGCAGCGGGCAGCACAAACAGTAACCCAAAAAGCAGGGCTAAGTTTGTCATACTGAAGTGGGAGAACCTCGCTACGAGATTCAATCCTTCAGCGATAAATTGGCTGAGTGCGAATTTCAATTAACAGGTCCGGCTGAACGAGAGGAAATTGTTGGCTGAATAAAAATTCAAGCTGCAACTTTTTTGTGCGGGCGGGAGGATAACAAGAAGCGGGGATTGATTGAAAGTGGATCCCAGGCTCAAAACGGCTTTTGCATTAAAAAAACCTTAATTAAAACCATAATAAAACAAATAATTAACAAAATTAACTGAATTTATACTCATTACACTCGCAAAAAATAGGGTTAATGTGAGCTGTGTCAGAAAACGCCTTGGGTTAAATGTAAACAATTTGAGCTGGAAAAATCACCTAAACTCGCTGCGCTTTCGCCCCTTTTCACGGAATTATCTTTATCGCATTGATGCGGGATAACCTCCTCACTCGTTAATGCCCATCCTTTGGCTGCGCTTAAGATTTGGCGTGAGTCTAGCAGATTTCGCTATAGCAAACCGACCGTTAATGAAGCGTTTACGCTGGCGACCGATAACAGAATTGATGATTAGCTTTTACTAAGCTTGAGATTGATTTGTAGATTAAGGCATTATGTGACCTATCTGAGTTGCGGCTTAGTAATAAAAAGGGATTGGATATCAAAGCATTTGCTCACTACCTTAAGGTCAATCTACTCGTTGCCTTGGCTTACTTTGTCGTTGGCAAAATCGGTTTGTTGATTGCCTTACCTCCCGGTTATTCGGCTGCCATTTGGCCTGCGGCGGGTATTGCCATTGCCTCCTGCCTGATATGGAGCAAGTATTCGCCCTGGTTTGGTATCTTGGTCGGCTCTTGGCTGATTAACATCAATATCGGTGGTGAGATCCATCTCGGTTGGCTGCCCTTAGTGATTGCTGCGGCATCGAGTTTACAGGCCTATGTTTCTGCCAATGTGATCCGCCGTATCGACCCCTTAGTTACCTTAGATAGACCCAACACTGTCATTAAGTCCTGCCTCAGCCTCTCGTTAACCTGCATGATTGCCACCCTGTTTGGTAATGCCGCCCTGGCCGCCCATGGCACCATTCCCATAAAGGATGTCTTTGGCAGTACGATCAATTGGTGGCTTGGGGACTTACTCGGAGCGGTGATCTTCATTCCGCTGACGATGTTGCTCTTCGATCAGCGCTCCATTTGGCGCTCAAGGCGGATTCAGACAGGGTTGCCACTGTTTGTCGGCTTTTTATTCTGTGTCGGCATTTATTACTACTCGGATATGAACCAGCGGCAGCAGCTGCAGGATAAATTTCAAATTCAGTCCAATGCCATTATTAGCAATGTTGAAAGTTTTCAGGTGTCGAATCTTCAGCAAGTGATTGCGCTCGCGAGTTTATTCGATAATAGCGAGCAGGTGTCTCAGGATGAATTTATCCAGTTTGGTAAGCGCAACCAACTGCAATTAGATGGGTTTCGGGCTTGGGCTTGGTCACCACTGATTGCCGCGACCGATAAAGACAGTTTCGAGGCCGCCACCCGCGCCGAGATTGGCGAATCATACCGCATTCGATACTTAGCCAATGGGCGGCCCAATCCCGACGGTTGGTTAGTGCCGATTAAGTTTGTGCAACCGATAAACACCAGCCGTGCCGCCCTGGGTATTGACCTTAATGGCGAACCGACAAGGGCGGCGGCGATTGCCAAAGTCCGCGCCACACTATCACCTGTGATGACCGGAAAAATTCAACTGGCGGAGGATCCAAATGGACCGGGCGGGACGCTGTTTATTGCCCCCGTCTTCGACCGTTTAGGCAATATTGAGGGCTTTTGCTCTGCGGTGATCGACCTGCAATCGATTATCAATGCGGTGGAGCAGGTCAAAGGCTTGCACTGGCGACTGACGGACATGAGTGCTGGCGGAGCCTTACTCTACGCCAATAGCCAGAAGACCTTCCCCCAGTTTCAGGGGAACATACAAAGCGACAAGATGGGCCAGTATTATCAGGCCAACTTAATGCTGGCCGATAGGCATTGGCATATCGTTATCTACGAGTCTTATTCCGAGCTGATGGGCGACACCTTTAGTCTATCGCTGCTGATGCTACTGCTGGCGTTTATCACCTGCGCGGTTGTCGGCGGTATGACCTTAGTGTCTTCCGGAGAGCGGCACCGCATCGCCGAAAAGGTGGCGGAAAAAACCATGGCACTCTCGAAGGAGATCGCCCGTAGCCAAACCTTCCAAGCGACCTTGATCGAGAGTGAGCAAAGGTATCGCACCCTGTTCGATAAGGCGCCTGTGGGCCACGCGTTAAAACGGCTAGAGGACGGGCAGTTTGTAGCCATCAACCAAGCCTTTATGGATATTACCGGTTATACCCTCGAAGAGTTGCAGACACTCGATCCTTGGGAGCTTACGCCCATCCGTTATCGGGTGAGTGAAACCGAGCAGCTCGAGCGCCTCAAGCAGACTCGCCGTTACGGTCCCTACCAGAAGCATTACCGCCATAAGGACGGGCAAATGGTGGCAGTGAGGTTAAATGGCTCCTTGGTTACCGCAGCTAACGGCGAGCAACTGATCCTGTTTATTGTGGAGGACATTACCGAGCAGGAACGCACTGTGGCTAGGGTTAACCTGCTGGCTCAGGTATTCCAGCAAAGCGGTGAAGGCATCACCATCATGGACGCGAATGATATTATCGTGGATGTGAATAGTGCCTTTACCCAAATTACCGGATACACCCGAGATGAGATCATCGGCAAAAACTGCCGCTTCCTCGAAGCTGAGCGGACCGACCGTAGCAATGATGCTAGAGTGCGCGCCGCCCTCGAACAGACCGGATTCTGGCAGGGTGAGGTGTGGGACAGACACAAAGAGGGATTTGATTTCCCTAAATGGTTGATGATGTCTGTCGTGCGGGATGAGACGGGGTCTGTCAGCCATTACATCGGTAGTTTTACCGATATCAGCGAACGCAAAGTTAACGAGGAGCGCATTCACTTCCTCGCGCACCACGATTCCTTGACTCTGCTGCCGAATCGATTGAGTCTGCAATCGCGGTTAGAGACGGTTTTCAAAGAAGCCTTTGTCAGTCAGACCCAGATTGCCGTGATGTTTATCGATATGGATCACTTCAAAAATATCAACGACACCTTGGGACACCATGTCGGCGATATGCTGCTGCTCGAAGTGGCGCGGCGGCTGAAGAGTATTGTGAGCAGCGACGATATCGTCGCGCGTTTAGGCGGCGATGAGTTCGTGGTGGTGTTGTCCGATACGGACCATGACGAGGTGGCTAAGGTGGCAGAAGCCCTACGCAGTGGTTTGAATCAAACCTACACCATAGATAACAAGCCGCTACATTCATCACCCAGCATAGGCATTAGCTTGTTCCCAACCGATGGTGACAGTGTTGAGGCGCTCATGAAAAATGCCGATATGGCTATGTACCGCGCCAAAGCGGCGGGGCGCAATAACTATCAGTTTTTCACCGCCGCCATGAACACCTTAGTGACCGAGCGTCAACAAATCGAAACCGGACTCAGGCAGGCCATTGCCCGTGATGAGCTGCGGCTACACTATCAGCCACAAATCGATATCAACACTGGGCAAATGGTCGGTGTTGAGGCGCTGATCCGTTGGCAACATCCCGAATTGGGCTTGGTGGCTCCCGATCGCTTTATCCCTATCGCCGAAGAGATCGACATGATTATTCCTATCGGCCAATGGGTGTTAGAGCAGGCGTTGGCGCAGCTAGCCGAGTGGCGTGAGAAGGGCGCCAAAGGGCTGCGGATGGCGGTCAATCTCTCGGCCCATCAATTGCGTAAGGACACTATCGTTGTCGATATCATCAACGTGCTTACCAAGCATAAGTTGCCCAAAGGGGCGCTCGAGCTTGAAATCACCGAGAGCGTGGCCATGCAGTATCCCGAGCAAAATGCCAAGTTACTGGCCGAGTTGCGTCAGCATGGGATCGAATTGGCGATTGATGACTTTGGCACGGGTTACTCGTCACTCTCTTACTTGAAGTTATTGCCCTTAGACAGACTCAAGTTAGACCGCTCTTTTGTGAAGGATATTGAGAGCGATCCGAACGATGCCGCCATCAGTGCGGCAACGATTTCAATGGCACATGAGTTGGGGCTGACCGTCGTGGCCGAAGGGGTCGAGAATGAGGCGCAACTGGTGCTGTTATCGGGCATGGGCTGCGATTTAGTGCAGGGTTATTACTTTAGTAAACCCTTGGCGGCCGAAGAGTGTTCGCGTTTTATCGAGCGCAATTTTTAAGCCGTTTTTTATCCATTTAGAACTATACTTGGCTAAATCCGGCGATGGAAAGATGGATAAACTAAGGACGGCTTTATGCAAGTTATCTTCACCAAAGGTTCGAAGCGTTATGGACAATTACGTTGCGTGCGCATGGATGGCAGCGCAACCCAAACACAAATGCCCGAGCAGGGCATAGCTCCCCATGACATGATCCATTATGTCGTTGAAAAACGACTGCATATTCAGGGCGCGTTTTTCGCCCAAGTGCGCGCAGGCGCCGATATCAGTTTTTCCCTCGAGCACAACGAAGCCTCCTTAGCCGTCGCGGATAAAACCTTAATTTGGCAAACCGAGTCGATTGTCGAATCCCTGCAATCTTTGCTGTGGTCTGCCGATGCGTCGACCTATGCCGGGTTTTTATACCTGCTAGAGCAAAGCTGTAGCAACCGTAAACTCGCGCTGCCCGAGGTGTCTCAAGCGGACTTTGAACATATTATCAATGAGATAATGGAGCTGACCATCGAATGGCAGGGCATGGGAGAAGGCCAGTCCCTGACCCTCAAGTTTTAGCTATTTGAACATAAAGAAAGAGCGCGAATATTCGCGCTCTTTTTATTGGTTGAGATTATTCCCTGTGGCGGCGCTCTTGGCTCTGTGCCGATCTGCCTTGGTTATGCTCTGGGCTGCGGGCCATCTGCATATTTTAGCGTGAATCATTCTGCCTGACTCGATTCTCTTCCCGCTGTCTTGGCGGCGCTTGGCGGGGCTGCTCTATACGTTGCGGCTCGGCGCGTCTTACCTCGGGGCGAGCTTCCGGTCTCTGTGGCTGAGTACGTGGCTCAAAGCTGCGTGGTTGCTGCTCTCGAGTCTGATACTGGCGCTGTGGACTGTTCTTGGTTTGCTCCCTCGTCGCTTTTGCCTGCGCTTGTCTTACTTGATTATCCTGACGGAAATTGTCGTTACGCTCTTTCTGGTAACCTTCTCTTTTGGTTTGCGCCGAGTTTGTCGGTGCCACGCGGCGCTCTTTTAACTCGGCCTGAGTATTTTGGAAGCTAGGCACACGCTCGCGGCTGTATTGATTGTCGCGGCTTAAGTTGTTGCTTCTGTCCTTATCTTGGCGCTTGTCATAGCCCTTGTTGTCGCGGTTATACCGTGCGTCTTGGTGTTCCCTCGATTTGGCATATTGGCTGGTAAAGTGCTGACCACTGCCACTGGAGTGGGAGTCACGGCCACGGAACTTACTATCGCCGTAGTAGCGCTCTTTCACCACAGGATTGTGGTAAACCACACCGCGTCTGTGCTCGGGTTTATGCTTCCAAGGTTGAGCACCATAGCTGACTGAGTATCGCTCCCTTGGGCGATAATGGTGGGAGTGACGGTGATCGACAACGACGACTCTGTGGCTGTGCCAATGGAACGAGCTAAAGAAGTAGTTAAAGGAAATATGGATCCCGGGTGACCAGTAAAAGTAACTATGACTTGGGCGGTAAGGGTAGCCCACATAGCCACCAAACTCCCAATAAACAGGGGGGTAGGCCACGCCCCAGCGCCAAGTGCCATAAACCACGCGGGGATCATAGTAGGGCACATACACTACTTCGCGCCTTGCGGGTTCTATGATGATCTGGTTGTTCGCACGGGTCACCGCCATGTTGTCCATATTGGCCAAACTGTTGGCTTTATCCGCTTGTTGTCTAAGCGATTGAATGCCATCCATCACTTGGCCTTCGTCGGCTAAAAAGGCTTCGCCGAGTTTTTGGGTCCAATCTAAGTCTTCGCTCATTTTCTCTAAGACGTTAGGGAAAGCCATAAGGGCTTTAACACTCGGATCCCAGTTCTTGTCTTCGGTGCGAGACATCACCTCGTCGGTCGATAACTTAGGGTTATCCTCTAACCAACGCTGCGCCTGTACCACTTCGAGTGGATAGGTGGAGGCGATCAAAATATGGCTCAATAAACTATCGGGGTAGAGTGCAATGGGCGCAAGCATCTGTTCGAGTTCGGCTTGGCTCAGTGAAGCACTTGAACCTTGGCTGACTGATACGCCTGCGGCTTGAGTTGGCGCAGTGAACGGCAGGGCAACTAACGCCGCCGATAACACCAGCCATTTCCATCGATGTAATCTGTTCATGGTTCGCTCCAATAATCCTATTTGAGGATGTTATTGGCATCATAGGCGCGTGAATATGAACATAAGCTGAAAGTATTTTGTGTGGTAAAAATGCCTAAAACAGCACAATTTTTAGCTAACTCATTAGGGCGTGTTGACGTTTCAGGGTTATTTTTGCAGCAATTTGGCTGGCTTTAATGCAAGGCAAAGTCCGTGCAGTGTGGTTATTCTACATAAACGGACGATAACGCGGCAGAAAAGCCAGCCAAATGCTGCCCGAAGGGTTCGTCTGGCAAGCCCTTGCTCTTTGTCACTCGTCATTTGAGTAGAATAACTACACATCATTCCTCGTTTCGCGAGCACGTGCTTGCCAGAACGAACAAAATTTAATCTCGAAACGTCAACACGCCCTAGTTATCTTGATGAAATAGACGCTTAAGCCGAGTGGGTGAAGTTAACCGTAAACTTGGCGCCGCCTAAGTTTTCTGAACGGGATACGGAAATGCGGCCATTATAGCTATCCACTAGATCGCGCACTATGGCTAAACCTATACCGTTGCCTTGGTGATAAGAGTCGGCGCGGATCCCACGCTCAAATATTTGAGTTTGCAGGGCTTCGCTGATCCCAGGGCCGTCGTCTTCGATACAAAGTTGGAGCTGGTAGGCGTCGCCTGTGACGGTTAATTTGACCTGCGACTTGGCGGCCTTGCAGGCGTTATCGAGCAAGTTACCTAAAATTTCGGTCAGATCGGCCTCATCGCCCTTAAATACGGCATGTGGTGCTAGGTCGCCGCTGAGATCTATCTGCGGCTCACGATAAATCTTGGCCAAGGTTCGCAGCAATTTGGCGGCGACCTCCTCCACCTTAATGCCTAAATGCCAGGAAGCGGCCGCCGCCGTTTGGGCGCGTTTAAGCTGGTGGCTGATGATGCGACTGATATTCGACACTTGCTCGCTCGAGGCTTCGCTTAAGTCCGCCTGACTCTTGATCACCGCCAGCGGGGTTTTCAGGCTATGGGCCAAATCCGCAAGGGCATTGCGATAACGTTTACGCTGGGTCTGCTCGGTATTGAGCAGGATATTCAATTGCCGCGCGACTTCCTGTAGCTCACTCGGATACTGGCTACTAAGCTGGGTCGATTTACCCTGTTCGACATCGTGGAGTTCTTGGGTAAAGCGCGCCAGCGGCCTAATGGTCCAAATCAACCAACTTAACTGAAACACCAGCATCACAAAGATCAAGATCAGTAACCAAGTCCAAAGCTGTTGATTAAATTGGGAGATTTGCTGTTGAAACTCCAATTCATCCTTAATGATATGGACTGTAACTGGCACGTTTTCATTCAGGCTGGCAAAGCTCACGCTAAAGCTGTAGATAAGGTGCGGCGCGCCAGCGAGGTCGATTTGATCGAAGGCACTTTTGCCCGTCGGCGGAATAGTGAGCTGCGCCGGCGGCGTGATGCCCATAAAAGACTGTGAGTGCCAGACTATGCTCTGCTGATGCTCGGCATTCTCTGTGGTGGCAATGGCATAGAGGCCTGATTGAATGAGGTTAAAGCGGTTTTCGAGCACTAATTCGGGGATAAAAATCCGTTTGTTTTCAACCTCAGTCACCGCTAACACCGAATACACATAGGCACTTAGCTCGTTTTTAGCGGCGCTTTTTACCTGCTCGGCAAAGGCGTCATTGAGGGCGACCCCAATCAGCGGCAGCAGCACCAAAATAAACAGCAGCGCACTGAGGACGAGCCGAGTTTTGAGGGAGTTTAATAACTGCCAGGCAAGCGCACGCTTACTCATCTGGGGAGATGACTCTTAAACGATAGCCTTGGCCGCGCAGGGTTTCGATCAGATTGTATTGGTTATCTGGGTCGAGTTTTTTGCGTAAACGGCGGATAAAGACTTCGATAACGTTGGAGTCGAGGTCAAAATCCTGATCGTAGATATGTTCGGTGAGCGCAGTTTTCGATTTCACTTCGCCCTGATGCAGCATAAAAATCTCAAATAGCTTGTATTCAGAGCCGCTTAGGGTGACGAGTTCATCCCCTTTGCGCACTTCTAAGCTACTGGTATTTAAACTAAAGGGGCCGTTAGTAATCACTGGGCTGGCTTTACCGGCCGAGCGGCGGATCAAGGCTTTGAGCCGAGCCACTAATTCTTCGGGATGAAAGGGCTTAGTGAGATAGTCGTCGGCACCCGCATCGAGGCCCTCGACTTTATCCTGCCAACTATCTCGCGCGGTTAAAATCAGGATAGGGAACGCGCGCTCTTTTTGGCGAACGCGGCGGATAAGGCTTATGCCGTCGAGTTTAGGCAAACCGACATCGATAATCGCGGCGTCATAATTATATTCAATGGCTTGATACAGGCCTTCTTCGCCGTCGCTGGCAACATCTATGCTGTAGTGAGCATCGAGCAAGTGCTGTTTTAAGTTGGCTTGAAGCGCTAAATCGTCTTCAACGAGTAAGAGTCGCATATTAATTCCTCGAAACACGCCCAGTGGCGGCATCCACCGAAACAGAAAAAACTTGGCCATCGTTATTGAGGATTTTGACTCTATAGCCCGAGCCACTCGACTGCACGCTGAGCACTTTTCCTCGATATTGACGTTGTGCCATCGCCACAGCTTGATCTGGACTGTTGACCACAAGGCGGCGCTGTTCATTCTTCACACCTTGGCCGCGCGATTGATTACGATCATCGTGTTTATCATTGCCCGCTATGCTGCCAAAGGAGGTGCATAAGCAAGCGACTAGGGTCAGTGTCAAACCAAGTTTCATATCTGTTACCCGCGCATGTTCGGCGATCTTAAGTGAGTAGCTAGGTGGATAGCTTATCGAGTCGACTAAGAATACCTTATCACCATAACAAACACATAGAGATCAGCCAATTGGTAAACACAATTCCTTTAAAATTCACTGCGATTCGTGGGATTTTATCGAGTTAATCCCCATCGAACCTCTTTACAGAACAGGAGTCATATCCTGTGACATATTAGCAGTGTTAACCAAAACAGATGAATTGAGGCTGAACGGCTTTTTTATCCCAAAAATCACGGTTTTTAATGTTCAGCTTATGTTCACCTTGAGTGCCCTCTAATGTCACCAATTTGAACGGATTATCCAATGGGGTATTCAAGATGAGCACACTCAATCAATCAGGTATCGTAGGCACAACTCACTCTACCTTTATCAAGGCAATGGCATTGGCAGGCGCATTACTGGCGCCGACCATGGTGAGCGCAGAGTCCTTCGACGAGTCAAACTTGGCCCCCTTTAGCGCGGCCAGTATTGGGATGGCAAAAAAAGCCGATGCCGAGCAGGCCGCAGAGCAAGAAAAACAAGCCCTAAGCCTATTGCAGCAGTCGGCGCCCGCTCAAAGTGTGGGTGAAGCCGCTGCGGCCGCAGTTAAATCTTTAGCACCGTCGTTGTCGCCAAAGAGTCCGAGTGCTCATCGCGTGCAATTGATGGGCGATACCCCCATGACCCGCGAACAAGTGATTGCTAAGCATACGAGCCAGCCTATCCCAAGCTCGAGTGCGACCAGTGAAGATCCCTATCGCGCCCCCGTGTATCACAGCTTTGGGATTTTTGATGCCAGCAGCCGTTTGTTTGAAGACTTTGATTACGATGGGTTTTATCAAACCTTCAGCGTGACCTTCGATGTGGATGTGTTTGGCTCTTACCTCAATGAGCGCGCCGACCTGTTTGCCGAGTTATACCTCAGCCGTAACGGTGGCCCTTGGGTGCATTACTACACCACGGACGTGTTTACCATTTATGGTGACTCAACGCAGGATGATTACGAAGTGCTGACCACCCTCTACACCGGCTATCCAACGGATCACTACGATGTATTAATCGATGTTTATGAAGTGGGTTATAGCGATATTGTCGCCACCATTAGCGCCGATGACACCGATGGCTTATATGCCTTGCCGCTGGAAAGTAGCGACCGTGACCGTGTTGACGAAGTGATTGTGGTGGAAGAAAGCGGCGGTGCATTGTCTATCTTTGCCTTGCTTGGCCTTGGGTTGTTCGCTGCACTACGCAAGCGTGAAAAATGGGTTTAATACCCTGAAATAAACTCTTTTGTAAGCCATCAGGGTTTTACTAAGTCAACGCCTATTTAGAGTAAACAGCGTGGCTAATACTAAAAGCAGCATATCTATCGATACGCTGCTTTTTTATTTCGCAATGCGTAAAGTAAAACTTGTAGAAATTATGCGCATGCTCACTTTCTACCCAGAATGATTTTTGTTATTGTGGAAATCAAATTTTAAATCAGTGAGTTGTGGATAGTTTTGCCGAGTGAACTTAGGTGAGATTAGGCGCATATACACAGTAGCAATATTAAAAGCCGACATGAATATCGAGCAAGCATTTGAACAGTCACTGATCGAACTTGAATCAAAAGAATTCGATGCGATTCGTGAGCATGAGCGTGTATTAGCAACAATATGGGCTGTGGAGGCCGAAGTTAATAACGGTGGTTTTGACCAGCTTTTTTATAACTCAGCTGGCGATATTTCCTTTTATGCAGCAAAAGCTTTCGACGCTATTGGTGCTCATAACATGGCAAGCATTGCCCAGAAAGCACTGGATCTATTTGGTCCTGAAGGCCCGCCTAAAAACCGTGATGAGAGAGTTGAGATATTGGAAAGTATTTCTGAAAAACATGAAGAGTACTTAAATAAACTTGACTATGAGTTCACAGAGTACCCAGACAATATTAAGGAATTGCTGCTTACGTATGTTCAATCAAATTTCTAGCCGACAACATTTTACAATGTAAGGCAGCGTAGCGCCTGTGCGTTTGCTCTCCGTTAGACTCAGTTGCTTTTAATGTCTTTATTAATTAGAGGAAGTTAGTGGCTGCATTTACCCTTCACGGTCGTGATAACGATTCAAACATGTGTGGCTCCTGCGACAGCCTGCTTGAGGATGTTCAAGATATCCCTATTTGCTCCGTATGTGGTTATAAGACGGAGCTTTATTTTATTAATTCACTCTTTCGAGTCAAAAAGAGGGAATACGACTTATCTGCAACCTATGACGGTTAAAACATCGCCTCCCTTAAGTTCAAGGAGACATGTCAACGATTGCAACTGGGTGGGCTTGAATTTCTTGCCCTCCCATCTGATTCTGAATTCTTTGTGATAAAACCAACATCGATAACATCGTTTGACTCTGCATCAAGAAAAACAAAATTTGAATCCTTTTGTACTGCGTGTGGTTTCCATAAGGCTGTTGCTGGTGCAACACCCGCAATTCTTCTAAAGGAACCAGAATCTGATCTTTCTGGCACTGATGTTGTTTTCGGCTCTGGTAATAGCCGTGGCCGAATGATCATAGCGACGGAGCGTGCAAAGAAGTTACTTATTGCTGAGAAACTAGCAGGCCTTGAGTTCGAGGTAACCATAAATCTCGGTCAAGCCGACACAAAAATGCTGCGCCGCTAAGCTCAAACGTTGGGATCGAAAAATAGCCATCGTTTATTCAAAAAAAAGTAAGTGGTGCATCCCAAAGTAAAAACTTGCTATTCCATTCTAGGTTTTCCCGTATCGTAATTTGCTTCACTGCACAAATCCCCTTTTTCTCTCTGTGTTTATCATTTCGGATTCGGGCTAGTATGGGCAAGTTACGTTAACTAAAGGAAGAAAGACATGATTGCTCAAGGTCAAACATTACCAGCGGCGACGCTAAGCCAACTGACTAAAGATGGCATGGTAAATCATCAAGTTACCGAGCTGTTCGCGGGTAAAAAAGTGGTGTTATTTGCAGTGCCTGGTGCTTTCACACCAACCTGTTCTGAAGCGCATTTGCCAGGTTATGTGGTGCTGGCCGATCAGTTTAAAGCCAAAGGCGTTGATTTAATTGCCTGTGTATCGGTAAACGATGCCTTTGTGATGAAAGCTTGGGGCGAAGCGCAAAATGCGTCTGAGTTACTGATGCTTGCCGATGGCGATGCCAGCTTTACTAAAGCGCTCGGACTCGAAATGGATACCGCTGGCTTTGGCGGTGTGCGTTCACAACGTTATGCGATGATCATCGATAACGGCGTGGTGACGTTACTGAATGTAGAAGCACCTAAGTCATTTGAAGTGAGTAAAGCCGAAGTGGTATTAGCGGCACTTTAATACCTGATTAAAAAACAAAATGGGAGCCTAGGCTCCCATTTTTATTGGCATCAAGCTTAAGCCGCTCGGGCAGATACTGTGTTGGTGTCGGCTATGCCTAGGCTGGTCTCAATATCTTCCACGCTTTGCTGTACTTCTTGGGCAATCACTTCGCTCTGCTGCGAACTGGTTTGCGCTTGGTCTTTTAGGTTATCCATGCTGCGAACAAATTCATCGAGGTAATCGACCTGTTCCTTGGCGTTGAGTGAGCCTTGTTTGGCGGTATTGGCCATTTCACTCGCTTGATTTTGCACGGTTTGCGCCACATGCCATAGGCTCTGTGCCCGTTGTTTTTGGCTATCGGTCGCTTGGGCAATGCCATCGACACTCTCGCCGAGTGCGAGGTTAGATTGGGTGAGTTGATGCAGGATCTTCACGATTTCATTTAACGACACCTGAGTGCGTTGACTCAGGCTTCGTACTTCATCGGCGACCACGGCAAAACCGCGACCTTGCTCGCCCGCACGGGCGGCTTCGATAGCGGCATTAAGTGCCAACAGATTGGTTTGCTCGGCAATATTACCAATCACATCAATGATTTTAGCAACATCTGCCACTGAGTTATTCAGGCTTTCGAGCGAGGCATGGCAAAGGCCAACCGCCGTTTGAGTTTGTTCTGTGGCACTCAGCACGGCTTCGGCCTCGGTTTGGCTCGACTGCATTTGGCGCATGGTTTCGGCCGCACTCTGCTCGACTAGGGCCGAGGTATGGCTGACCTCATTGGCGAGGCTGCGGATATGCTCGGTTTGCGACTGAGTGTCGGCGACTATGGTCTGAGTGTGTTCGGTGTGTTGCGACAGTTGAGTAATGCGCGCGACCAACTGACTCAAGGATTGGGAAACCTTAGTCATTTGTTGGCGCTGGAGCTCGTCTTCTTGCTCGAATCTGTGCAGTAATTGATTGAAATGCCCTGCAATTTGGCCGGTTTCGCAGCGGCGATTGATGTCCAAGCGTTCACGACTGTTAGACTCGCTTAATTGCATAAAGGCTTGATTGAGGCGTTTAAGGGGTTTAACCACACGGTTCTGTTGCAGGATTAAATAGCCGATAGCAAACAGCGCCATAATCGAAACCATCGCATAAAGAATGACTTGTAACTCATATTTGAGTTGTTGGTTTTTGGCGGCCTGCGCCTCACCGAGGGCGATGAGCTGCTGTTCAACTCTGCTAATGGCTTGAATTAGCTGCTCTTGCATCTCCTGATTGGCTTGCAACAGTTGGTGGGTGTTGGCGACTTCTTTATTGTAGCGGTTGGCAAGGCTTAACAGCTCGCTGCGATCATTTTCACCCACTTCAATCTGTTCTGGTTCACTCGCGCCGAGGGCAAATTCATCGGCTTCCTGCTGCTCGTACACGCCGATTAACGGCAGGGCGTTCAGTCGGTCACGCCACTGGTTCAGCTCCTTGCTGGTGCTGTCGAGAATGTTTTTAAGTTGCTGATTTTTATCGATGAGATAGCCATCGGTAAGCTGCGATAATTGATAAACAATGCTGGGTAAGTCGCGACTTAATTGCAGATATTGTTCGGCCACAGTGGCATTAATTGCTAAACCTTTGTCGGCGTAACTGCCAAGCCTGCGGTTATAGTCGAGCATTTCAGATTCGGCGTGGGCCAGCAGTTGTCTTGGGTTGCCAGCGAGTTTGCCTGCGGCGCGGTATTTAGTGTCTAAGTCTTGAATGAATTGGCTAAGGCCAGTTTGTAATTCCTCATCTGCACTGCCCGCTGCGGCGAGGTTGAGCTCGCTGAGCTCTGTTTTAATCTTGCTCAGTTTGGCTTTGGCTTCTTCGAGTTGGGTCGCGTTACCACTGGCTAAATAGCCATCGAGATCGCGGCGTACCCCCACGAGAAAATCCTGTTGTAGGCCTTGAAGTACTTGGGTTTGTTGCTCAATCTGTTGTCTTTGATCGCTGCTCCACAGCACCACGGCTGCTAATAGTCCAGCAAGCAATAACAACAGCGCCGAAGCTGAGAGTGACAGCGTTGAAATCTTCATGATGCAATCTTCATTGGAAACTTAAGGAAGTTAACTGCCTAGAGTTTATGAATTTCGCGTGACATAAATATGACAACACAAGTTGAATGTCAGCGTTGTCATGTGGAATCTTGGATTTACTCCAAGGGGAGCCAGACTTGGGCTTTTAAGCCGCCCTCAGTGCGATTAGATAAGGTCACTTGGCCTTGGTGACGGTCGATAATCCGTTTGATAATGGCGAGTCCAAGGCCCGATCCAACACTGCCGCGCGCAATATCACCTTGGGTAAAAGGCTGAAACAGTTTGGGAATTTGCGACTCATCAATCCCCGGGCCATTATCCTCAACGCTAAAGCCGATACGCTTACCATCAAATTGTGAGCTTATCCGCACCCAGCCCGAACCATAACGGAAGGCATTTTCGACCAGATTACTGAGCACTCGCTTAATCGCCAGCCCTTGGAACAGCGCCTCGGGGCAATCGCTCAGTACGACTTCAATTTCACCGTCGCGGTTGGCTTCGGCCTGCGCAATATCTTGAATGAGCTTATTAATTTGCCCTAGCTCGCGGCTCGCCTCCTGATCTTGGCGAATGTAGGCAATAAACTGGCTGATAATGGCGTCCATATCTTCGATATCGTTGACGATACCATCTTTAAGATATTGATCTTCCTCGACCATCATCTCGGAGGCGAGGCGAATACGCGTTAGTGGCGTGCGTAAATCGTGGGAAATCCCCGCCATCAACAGGGCTCTGTCCTGTTCGAGCTGTTTCATGCTGTGGGACATTTGGTTGAAAGCATTGGTCACTTCCACCAATTCACTGGAGCCTTTTAGCGGCAGAGGATCGGGAAACTCACCGCGTGAGACCGAGATCGCGGCTTTTTGTAAACGTCTAAGCGGCCTATTCTGCTGGCGGGCAAACCACCATCCACCGGCGACACTGAGCGCGCCGATCACCATTAAGTACAAGGTGAGTGGCGATAAATCGGAAACGTTTTGCCCGATGAGCGGCACTTTAATCCACACCGACGGCGCCTGTGGCGGGCGGATCCAAATTTGTAGCACTGTGCCGTGAGTGACGCGAACTTCTGCCTCACCACCTAAGTATTCCGACATCTGCGATGACCAAAAACCGTAGTAGGTGGCCTGTTCGATTCCCGCTTCGCGGGCCTGTTGTTGGTTGTAGACCTTCATGCCATCGTCACGGACTTTGGCATTGAGCGCATCGACTATGGTTAAGTGTTCGCGGCCGATATCGATACCATCGACAAATAACAGATTGATTTGACGGGCAATTAACTGGTTGATTTGCTGATAACTGGGCTTTAATACATACACAGCCACAGTGACATAGGAAACCAGCTGATTGATCAACAGTAGACAACCAATCAGCATAACGGTTTGGCTAAAGGCGCTGCGGGGAAGAAAGCGCCACCAAAACTTAGATTTCATCTTGATGCCAACGCACTGACGACTTCAGGCAAGAGTGGCTCATCGACGGGCGGCGCCATCGGGCACAAACACATAACCTAGGCCCCACACGGTTTGGATATACCTTGGGTTAGCGGGATCCTTCTCAATTAAACGGCGTAGGCGTGAAACCTGTACGTCAATCGAGCGCTCCAGCGCCGAATAATCACGGCCACGGGCGAGGTTCATCAGTTTATCCCGCGATAAGGGTTCGCGTGGATGGGTGACTAACACTTTTAATACGGCGAACTCGCCACTGGTGAGTGCGATAGCCTCATTACCGTGGTACATCTCGCGGGTGGCTAAGTCGAGGGAGAACTCGCCAAAGCTAATTTCAGCCTCTTGCTGCGCGGGCGCGCCGGGGACATCTTGAATTTGGCGGCGCATTACCGCTTTGATCCGCGCCAATAACTCCCTCGGATTAAAGGGTTTTGGCAAATAGTCATCGGCACCGAGTTCTAAACCGATAATCCGGTCGACCTCATCGCCCTTGGCGGTGAGCATCACAATCGGAATGGTACTGCCCTGTTGGCGCAGACGACGGCAGATGGATAGCCCATCTTCACCGGGCAACATCAAATCGAGCACTATTAGGTGGAAGTTTTCACGCTCCAATAAACGGTCCATCTGCTCAGCATTGGCCGCACTGCGCACCTGATAGCCTTGCTCCATCAGGTAACGCTCGAGTAGTGCTCGTAGGCGCATATCATCATCGACGACGAGGATTTTCGAGGTTTCTTGTCCCATGGGATGTCCTTAAATTGCTCGGATTATTGCTTTTATTCTTTATGCCGTCATACAACAAAGATTAACTGGCTGAAATTGAAAACGAATCTGCCAAGAATGTGCTTAATATAGCTGGATTCAATCTGAGCGACTAGCTCATGATGTGAGTCAATGTCGACCGAATACGGCTAATTGCTAACTCATGTTAATACTAAGCAAATGAAATTGCATGGGAATCGTCACATTTATCTAGTATGTAACTGAAATTGTAACTAAATTGGCATTAGCTACTTTTGATGCATTTGTTGGGTTAACTTATCAGCTTTATGGCAAAAGTATTTTGATTAGTCCAGAATCATAACTCTATGATTATCAATTATTAGGTGTATATGACCCTGTCGATGAGTTACAAGCAAGCCTCCAAGTGGGGATTTTTCGTCTTGCTCGTAGGACTTTTTTTTAGTGCCGTGCTCGCTTGGCAGGTGAGTCGTATCAATTCGCAAACCATTTCTTTGGCGCTCGAAGCGAGCGCGCAGCAGATCAGTGAGAATGTCACCAACCGGATTGCCCTCTACCAATATGGCTTGAGGGGCGCCCGCGGCATGATCCTCACGGCGGGTGAAGATCATATCAGTCGCCCCATATTTCAAAACTATAGTCTGACGCGGGATGTGGATGGGGAGTTTCCCGGCGCACGCGGATTTGGCTTTATTCGGCGGGTCTCCAAAGAAAACGAAGCGCAGTTTTTAGCGCGGGTAAAGGCAGTCGATTGGCCTGACTACCATATTCGTCAGCTCAACCCCAACGAAGGGGAGAAGTATCTTATTGAATATATTGAACCGCTCGAGCGCAATAAGGAGGCGGTTGGTTTAGATATCGCCTCCGAGACCCACAGAAAAGAAGCCGCCGATCGCGCCATGCTGTCGGGTGAAGTGCAAATTTCCGCGCCGATTACCTTAGTGCAGGCCACGGGTAAGCCGCTGCAATCCTTCTTAATTCTGTTACCCGTTTACCGAACGGCTATTGTCCCTCCAACTCCGGAAGAGCGACTGGCTCAAGGGTTTGGTTGGAGTTATGCGCCGCTGGTGACGACCGAGATTTTAACGGGATTATCGCTGAATCAGAAAATGACCAAGCTGATGTTAAGCGACGTGACGGACGATAAGCAGCCGATCAATTTCTTCGAAACCCACGCCAATGATTTAAGCCCGCTATCGGATTACAGCTACAAGTTAAATAAGACGATTTTTGGTAGGCATTGGCAGTTTGAGGTAATGGCCTATCCAGCTTTTATCAAGTCATTACATCTCAATAAGCCCAGCTTAGTGTTACTCAGTGGCAGTTTGTTCAGTGTGTTGCTGGCGGCGTTGATCGCTATGTGGTCCTTAACCTTGCAACGTAAACAACAAGTGTTAGCCGAGCAAGCGCGCCGTGCCAGCATGTTGGAGCATTCCCTTGACGGCATTATCAGTTATGACCTCGCTGGCAATATTACCAGTTGGAACCAAGGTGCCGAGCGACTCTTTGGTTACACTGAGCAGCAGGCGCTGGGCTTACCCAGTAGCGAATTGATTATTCCGCCCAGCATAGTGCTGGAGGAACAGGCTCTGATGGCCGATGTGTTGACCGGCAAGACGGTACTCAATCGAGTATCGCGCCATCAACGTGCCGATGGCAGCAACCTGTCGACATCGACCACTGCCTTGCCGATTTACGACGAACATGGCGACATAGTGGGTTTGAGTCAAACCATTCGGGATATCACGGCCCAGCAGGATGCCGAGCGACATATTCTCAACCTCAACGCTAGCCTTGAGCGACAGGTGACCAAGCGTACCCATGCTTTGCAGCAGGCCTTACTCGAGAATCAGGCACTACTCGATACCATCAACCAGCAGCTACATTATTCGGTCACCGATTTAGATGGGGTGATTTTAGAGGTGAATGAGCACTTCTGTTTGATCAGTGGCTACGCGCGGGAGGAGTTAATAGGTCAAACCCACTCAGTGCTCAAGTCTGGGGAGCACGATGCCGCGTTTTGGCAGCGGATGTGGGAGCAGATTAAGGCCGGTAAATCTTGGCATGGGGAAATCTGTAACCAAGGGAAAGATCTGCAGCTGAAATGGTTCGATACTGTGATTGGCCCGGTCTTCGATGAGCATGGCAAAGTGGAGCGTTTTGTCGCGCTGCAAACCGATATTACCGAACGTAAATTAGCCCAGCTCGACAAAAATCGGATTGCGACTCTGCTGACCAATGTGCTGGATGCGGCCTCCGAAATATCGATTATTGCCGCCGATACTCAAGGCATCATCACCATCTTTAACCGCGGTGCCGAGCGTATGCTGGGATATTCCGCCGAGGAAATGGTTGGCAAAACCACCTCTGCACCTTTGCATCTTGCCGAGGAAGTCGCCGCTCGCGCCGCCGAGCTTTCTGCGGAGTACGGTGAAAAAATTCAAGGTTTTGACACCTTTGTCCATAAGGCGCGGGAAGAGGGCTCCGAGACTCGCACTTGGACTTATGTGCGTAAGGATGGCAGTCAATTCCAAGTCTCGCTCTCGGTGACAACATTGCGTGGTAATGATGGTGAAGTTTTGGGTTACCTTGGGATTGGCGTGGATATCTCGCAGATTCTCGCCCAGCAAGAGGCCTTACTCACGGCGAGTAATCACCTCAGTAAGGCGGCGGAAGTGGCTAAGCTGGGGATTTGGACCTGGAATCTGCTCGATAACTCGTTGCAGTGGAACGACCGCATGTTTGCCATGTATGACCAGCCAGAAAGCCTTAAACAGCAAGGTCTTAGCTATGAGCATTGGCGGATGCGTGTCCATCCCGATGATGTTGAAGAGGCCGAAGAAAAACTTAACCGTGCGGTTGAGTATGATGAACCCTATGATCCGATTTTCCGCGTGTTAACCACGGATGGTGCGGTGCGCTATGTGCAAGCGGGTGCCCAAGTAGAGCGCGACCGTCAAGGGAATGTGATCCGATTGATTGGTATCAACATCGATATTACTGCCCAGCGGCAGATTGAGGCGAATTTAAGGAGTGCCAAGCTGGAGGCGGATAACGCCAATGCCGCTAAGTCGGCGTTCCTTGCCAATATGAGCCACGAAATCCGTACCCCCATGAATGCGGTGTTGGGGATGTTGCAGTTGATGCAATATACCTCGCTCTCGGTGCAGCAGCAGGGCTATGTGAACAAGGCGCAAACGGCGGCTAAGTCATTGTTAGGGCTGCTTAACGACATTTTAGACTTCTCAAAAATCGATGCCGGCAAATTAAAACTCGATCCACACCCTTGCTCGATTGAGTTATTGATGCGGGATCTGGCGGTGGTGCTGTCGGCGAGCCACAACAATACCGATGTGGAAGTGATGTTCGATCTCGATGCGGCGCTGCCTCCTTGGCTGCTGGCCGATCAATTAAGGCTGCAGCAAATTCTGATCAACCTCGCGGGCAACGCACTCAAGTTTACCCCTCACGGGCAAGTGATTGTCGGCCTAGAATGTATTCGCCATGAGGCCGATACCGTTACTGTGCAGTTTTCGATTGTCGATAGTGGCATTGGCATCAGCGAAGAGCAAATTGAGCGGATTTTCACTGGGTTTGAGCAGGCTGAATCCTCAACCTCCCGCCGTTTTGGTGGCACGGGACTTGGGCTGGCTATCAGTAAACGTCTAGTTGAGTTAATGGGCGGACAACTGCAAGTCACCAGTAAAGTCGGGGTTGGTAGTCGCTTCTGGTTCGATTTGACCTTCCAAGTGATGGAGGTTGAAGCCCGCGCCCGCGCCGATTTGAGCCAATATCGCATTCTGGTGGTCGACGATAATCAAATCACGACCGAGATTTTATCGAAAATCCTCAGCGACTATGGCTGTCTGGTTGAAACCGCTTCTGGTGGTTATCAGGCCATTGAAAAGGTAAAACAGGCCAATGCAGCCGGACAGCAGTTTGATGTAGTGCTAATGGATTGGCGTATGCCGGATATCGACGGCCTACAAACCGCGGAAATGCTGAAAAACGCCGGAACTGGCAGTTATACCCCGCTGGTGGTGATGTTGACGGCCTACGGCCATGAAGTGATTGCCGAGAGCCAACACATTAATAACGTTCCCTTCGTCAACTTCTTAACTAAACCTGTCACCTCGCAAGTGTTGGTTGAAGCCGTGCTCAATGCCATCGAAGGCAAGACCATGGACTCGAATCCTAAGCCGCGCTCACAGCGTCTGTTAGCGGGGCTGACTCTGTTAGTGGTTGAAGACAATCAATTAAACCGTGAGGTGATTGAGGAGTTGCTGAGTTATGAAGGCGCCACCGTTGTGCTCGCAGGTGGCGGTGTGGAAGGGGTGGCACAGGTACTCGAAAGCGGTGACTTATACGATGCCGTGATTATGGATGTGCAAATGCCCGACATCGATGGGTTAGAGGCGACGCGGCGGATCCGTGCCGATGGTCGATTTGCCCAGTTGCCTATCCTCGCGATGACGGCCAATGCCTCGCAAACCGATAAGCAAGAATGCCTCGAGGCGGGGATGAATGCCCACGTCGGTAAGCCTATCGATATGCAGCTGCTGTTGCCGAATATTCTGCGTCTAGTGGGGCGTGATGTGACATCCCTCGAGCAGCATGAGTCTGCGCATCTCGACTCACAACACAATCTCGAGGGCGAAACCCTGCTCGACGATATTCGTTTGATTTTGCGTCGTTTTGGCGGCAACCAAGTGTTTTTCGAAAAAATGGCGAGCAGTTTTGCCCCCGAAATGACCAAGCAGCTAAGTCTGTTCAAGCAATCGACCAAAACCTTTGATTACGCCACTACAGCTGCGATCAGTCATGCGATTAAAGGCATTGCCAGCAACTTTGGCGCGAGGCGTTTAGCTGTGCATGCAGCATTTTTAGAAAAACAATTTAAACAAGAAGGCCTAGAGCTGCTGGAAATAAAATGCTGGACGGATACACTGGAGTCTTTAATTAATCAAAGTATTGAGCAGCTTTCTGGCTTTTTACCCAAGACACAGTTAAAACAGCCGCAATTGAGCGAGCCTGCAAACGGTGTTTTGGATATACAAAGTGTTCGAGCCGAGTTGGATAACTTGGCCTCCCTCTTACAGGAAAATAACTTAGAAGCCGTGACTCTTGTAGATAAACTCGCAAAACCGCTCTCACAGCATCCACAATGGACTGAGCTGAATGGACAAGTGCAATCCCTCGCCTTTATGCAAGCCTTAGAGACATTGCGTGCGATGATGTTGGAGGATGCCTAGTGCAGTATATCAGTGAACTCATGGCGACCCAGCAGGCCGTAAAGGGCAAGATTTTGATCGTGGATGATCAGCCTTTGAATATCAAAATCTTGCACCAACTCTTCCATGAAGAATATGAAATGTTCATGGCGACGAGCGGTGAGCAGGCTTTGCAAGTGTGCCAAAAGATGCAGCCCGATCTGGTGTTGTTAGACATCGAAATGCCCGGAATGTCGGGTTACGAGGTTTGTCAACAACTGAAGGCCGATCCCACCACAGCTAATATCGGGGTGATCTTTATTACCGCCCATTTTGATGAGGTTGAAGAGGTGAAGGGTTTCCAACTCGGCGCAGTGGATTTTATTCACAAACCGATTAACCCCATCATCACCAGCGCGCGGGTCAAGAACCAATATCAGCTGAAGCGCCAATCCGATGTATTGCACTCCATCGCCTTACTCGACAGTTTGACCGGGGTCGCTAACCGCCGTCAGTTTGAGCAGCGCTTACCCGAAATCTGGCGTTTTTGCTGTCGGAATCAAGCCTACTTATCCGTTATCATGCTGGATGTGGACTTTTTTAAGCGTTATAACGACCGCTATGGGCATCAAGAAGGTGACCAATGTTTGCGACTGGTTGCCGATGCCGCTAAGGGCATGTTAAAACGCCCCAACGATCTTATCGCGCGCTATGGTGGCGAGGAGTTTATCTGTATCCTGCCTGAGGCTAAGTTGTCTGGCGCCATGCGCCTCGCGCAGGCGATGGTGGATGCGGTGCAAGCCTTACACATAGAGAACTTGGGGTCAGATTTTGGCGAAGTCACTGTGAGTGCTGGTATTGCGACGATTCAACCCTTAGCCGATTTAAGTTGGGAGTCGCTCGTCGAAGTAGCGGATCAACAACTCTATCTGGCGAAGCATCATGGCCGTAATCAAGTGGTTGGTGTCGATATCGAACCGGCGCAATAGTCTAGTTTGTGTGTCGAGTAAGGCTACTCGGCATGGTTAAACCCGTGGAAAGTGAGTTATGAAAGCGCATTTGATCACCCGCCAAGGCTGGATGACCTTAGATAAAGAATTAAAATACCTGTGGAAGGAATATCGTCCGCAGATCACGCTTAAAGTGCAAGAGGCCGCCGCCCAGGGCGACCGAAGTGAAAACGCGGATTACACTTACAATAAAAGGCTTTTACGCCAAATCGATAGCCGTGTCAGATACTTAGTCAAACGCCTCGAAGAACTTAAAATCGTCGATTATTCTCCCCAGCAAGAAGGCAAAATTTACTTTGGCGCTTGGTTCGAGCTTGAAAACGAAGCGGGCGAGCGCGTGCGTTATCGTATTGTCGGCAAGGATGAGCTCGACACTAAACTGGGCTATATCACCATAGACTCTCCCATGGCGCGGGCACTGATCGGCAAACAGGTCGATGATGAAGTGGTCGTGCAAACCCCCTCGGGTCCAAAGGAATGGTATATCAACGACATCCGCTATACCCCATTCGAGACGCCGCTCGAGGGCGAGCCAGAATAACCTTTAGTAGATCAAACTCTCGTCGATTTTCATGCTGAAATCGACAGCATCATATGAAATAACGACTGCGCCTGTGGTATCTTGGGCGCAATTAGGATCAATCAAACCGTTAGGCACGATACTTTATTTATGCAGACTATTGCCCAAATTATTGCTCAGGAACTGAATGTTCAGGAGCATCAAGTCACTGCCACCATAGATTTGCTCGACAATGGTGCTACCGTTCCCTTCGTTGCCCGTTACCGTAAAGAAGCGACTGGGGGTTTAGATGACACCCAGTTACGTACGCTGCACACTCGTTTAGGTTATTTACGCGAGCTGAATGACAGACGTCAGGTCATTTTATCCAGCATTCAAACCCAGGGTAAGTTAACGCCTGAATTGCAACGGGAAATTGAAGGCGCGGACAGCAAGACCCGCCTCGAAGATCTGTATCTTCCCTTCAAGCCTAAGCGCCGTACTAAGGGGCAAATTGCGATTGAAGCGGGATTAGAGCCGCTTGTTGAAGCCGTGCTTGCCAATCGCAAGGCGGATATTGAAGCATTGGCTGCGGGTTATCTGAATCTCGAAGCGGGCTTTGCCGATACCAAAGCCGTACTGGAAGGCGCTCGTTATATTCTGATGGAACGTTACGCCGAAGATGCGGAATTACTACGTAAAGTTCGTGAACACCTTAGCCAAAACAGTGTGTTAGAGAGCCGTGTTATCGCCGGCAAAGAGAAAGAGGGCGCTAAGTTCCGCGACTATTTTGAGCACAGCGAGCCTCTGGCGAAAGTACCGTCACACCGCGCCTTGGCGATGTTGCGTGGTCGCAATGAGGGCTTCTTATCTCTATCCATGAATGCCGATCCAGCTGCCGAAGCGGGTCAGGGCAGTTACTGCGAAGTGATCATTAGCGAGCACTTAGGCCTAAAACTCGGCGAGAGCAGTGTTGATCAATGGCTTAAGACCGTTGTGACCGCCACATGGCGGATTAAAATTGCTCTGCAGATGGAAACTGAGTTTATCTCGCAAATGCGTGAGCGCGCCGAAGCAGAAGCCATTAAAGTGTTTGCCCGCAACTTAGGCGACTTACTTATGGCCGCACCAGCGGGCGCTAAGGCGACTATGGGTCTAGACCCGGGGCTACGCACGGGCGTTAAAGTGGCAGTGGTGGATAACACGGGTAAGCTGGTCGCACACACGACTATCTTCCCCCATGCGCCGCAGAATTTGTGGGACAAGTCGATTCGTACCTTAGCCAACTTAGCGCAAATGCATAAGGTGGAATTAATTGCGATTGGTAACGGCACTGCATCCCGCGAAACTGACAAGTTAGCGGGTGAGTTGATTGCCAGCCTTAAGGATAGCCAACCGCAACTGACCAAGGTGATGGTGAGTGAAGCGGGTGCTTCCGTGTATTCCGCCTCAGAACTCGCCGCGCTGGAGTTCCCTGAGCTGGACGTGTCTATTCGTGGCGCCGTTTCGATTGCACGCCGTTTACAGGATCCCTTAGCGGAACTGGTGAAGATTGAGCCTAAATCCATCGGTGTGGGTCAATACCAGCACGATGTGAGTCAAAGCCAGCTATCTAGCTCGCTCGAAGCCGTGGTCGAAGACTGCGTAAACGGTGTGGGCGTGGATTTAAACATGGCGTCAGTGCCTTTGCTGTCGCAGGTGGCGGGGTTAAACAAAACCTTAGCGAAAAACGTGGTTGATTACCGCGATGCCTATGGCGCCTTCAAAAACCGTAAAGAACTGCTGAAAGTGCCGCGCTTAGGCCCTAAAGCCTTTGAACAAGCAGCGGGCTTTTTGCGGATCCGTGATGGCGACAATCCATTGGATATGTCGGCGGTTCACCCCGAAGCCTATGCGCTGGTTGAAACCATTGCTAAGACCAAGCAAGTGGAGTTGGCGAGCCTTATCGGTAATTCTGAGCTGCTACGCAATATCAAACCGCAGGAGTTTACGACCCCTGAGTTTGGTTTACCGACAGTGACCGACATCCTCAGCGAGCTGGATAAACCGGGTCGTGACCCCCGTGGTGAGTTTAAAACCGCCAAGTTTAAGGATGGGGTTGAGGAGCTTAAGGATCTGAAACCTGAGATGATCCTCGAAGGTGTTGTCACCAACGTGACTAACTTTGGTGCCTTTGTGGATATCGGTGTGCATCAAGATGGTTTGGTGCATATCTCGTCATTAACCGACAAATTTATTACCGATCCCCATACTGTGGTCAAAGCGGGTGATGTAGTGAAAGTGAAGGTGATGGAGGTCGATGTCGAGCGTCGTCGTATCGGGTTGAGTATGCGTTTGGATGAGGCTATCGATCAGAGCAAGGCTCAAATTCGCGGCCCATCCCAAGGTAAGCCACAGGCTCATAAGGGCAATGCCCAGCATAAGTCTTCGCGCCCCGCGCAAAAAGCGGCACCTGTCAACGCGGCCATGGGCAATGCCTTTGCAGACGCCTTCGCAAAGCTGAAAAAGTAATCTGACTCAGGTCGGCTCGGATACACACCTGTGTTCGAGTCGACATTTTTTTACTTGTTAGCCACAAAATTGTTGCATATATGCTGTCCTAGGTAATATAAAGTCGGCATTTAATGCAACGTTAAGCAAAATCGGTTGTCATACCACAACTTTTTCACCGATTTTTTTCAAATTGACACTCCAAAGCTGAGTGGAAGTTTAATGTTTTGGGGTTATACATGCAGTCAGGTTCATCCGCTCGTGGACGCCAGCCCGCCCATGGGCCATTTCGCGTCATTCTTGTTTTCAGTCTGTTAGTACTCGTTATTGCTACGGCAAGCCGCATCGGCTTAGGTTTGTGGCAGGGCGAACGTGTGGCCGCCGTTGACGGTTGGTCGCATCTGCTACTACAAGGTATTCGTGTCGATATCGCAACCCTGTGTTGGTTATGGGGTGTCGCCGCCTTAGGTACGGCGTTGTTTTCGGGTGAACACCTGCTAGGCCGTATTTGGCAATGGGTGCTGCGCCTATGGCTAACCTTAGGTCTGTGGGCCATTGTATTCCTTGAGGTTTCAACGCCAGCCTTTATTGAGGAATACGGCATTCGCCCGAACCGCTTGTATGTGGAGTATTTGATTTACCCCAAAGAAGTGCTGTCGATGCTGTGGGCGGGACGCAAGCTGGAGCTGATTTTCTCTGTGCTGCTTACCCTAGCGACGCTGTGTGGCGGTTGGATACTCAGCGGTAAGTTGACTAAAAATCTGCGTTTCCCACGTTGGTATTGGCGTCCTGTGTTAGCTGTCATGGTGATCGTCGTGACCCTATTGGGCGCGCGCTCAACCTTAGGTCATCGTCCAATCAACCCAGCGATGGTGGCATTTGCCGACGATCCATTAGTGAACTCCCTCGTGATTAACTCTGCTTATTCGTTAGTGTTTGCAATCAAGCAAATGGGCAGCGAAGAAGATGCCTCTAAGGTGTATGGCTCATTAGATAGAGATGAGATCATCAAGACCATCAGACAAGAGAGTGGCCGCCCCGAGAGTGCCTTTACCTCGAGCGATATCCCTTCATTGAGCTTTAACCAGGCCAGCTACAGCGGTAAACCGAAAAACTTAGTCATCCTGTTACAGGAAAGCTTAGGCGCCCGCTTTGTGGGGAGCTTAGGTGGTATGCCCTTAACGCCGAATATCGATGCGCTCTCACAGGAAGGTTGGTATTTCGATAATCTTTACGCCACTGGCACACGTTCAGTGCGCGGAATCGAAGCGGTCACCACAGGTTTTACGCCAACGCCGGCACGCGCCGTGGTGAAACTCGGTAAGAGTCAGACGGGCTTTTTCACTCTCGCTGAATTGCTGAAAAACCACGGTTACACCACCCAATTTATCTACGGTGGTGAGAGCCATTTCGACAACATGCGCAGTTTCTTCCTCGGTAATGGATTTAGCGACATTATCGACCAGAAGGATTATAAGTCTCCGGCCTTTGTTGGCTCGTGGGGCGCATCCGACGAAGATTTAATGCGTAAGGCGAATAGTGAGTTCGAGCGTCTTCACAGTGAGGGTAAGCCATTCTTTAGCTTGGTGTTTAGCTCGAGTAACCACGACCCATTCGAATTCCCCGATGGCCGCATTGAGCTGTATGAACAACCTAAGCAAACCCGCAATAACGCGGCCAAATATGCCGATTATGCGATTGGTGAGTTCTTCAAACTGGCGAAAAATGCTGACTACTGGAAGGACACTATTTTTATCGTAGTGGCCGACCACGATAGTCGCGTAGGGGGGGCCGATTTGGTGCCGGTATCTCGCTTCCGTATTCCGGGGTTAATCATTGGAGATAATGTTGCGCCAAAACGCGATCACCGTATTGTGAGTCAAATCGACTTGCCGCCAACCCTGTTATCTTTGATTGGTATTTCAGACTCTTACCCTATGTTAGGTCGTGACTTAACTCAGGTCAGCGATGATTGGCCGGGGCGTGCGCTGATGCAATACGATAAAAACTTTGCCCTGATGGAAGGTAAAGATGTGGTTATCCTGCAGCCAGAGAAAGCTGCGCAGGGCTTCCAGTACGATGAAAAGACTGAGCACTTAACACCTTATGCCCCTGCGGCGCAGGCGCTGGAGAAAAAGGCCTTAAGTTGGGCCCTGTGGGGCAGCCTAGCCTACCAGCAAGAGCTGTATCGCTCGGGTAAATAACCGAATTAAAAATGCCGCTGATTAGCGGCATTTTTATTTTCAAACTTATCTTTAAACCAGCAGATTTTAAATCCAAGCCGACATAGCAGGTTCGGCTTCGGGCTGAGTTTGCTGCGCATAATACTGGCCAATACGCTGTCCAACTTGTTGATAAAACTGAGGGGATTCCCCTTGCATCGGCTGACGCGCCGCCGCAGTCGTGGTTTTCGCTGTAGTATTGGCGGGGCGGGGAGTATTTTGGCCGACCTTTAACCGAATATCCTTACGCTGCAGCGCCGCAGGGCCGCGCACTGGCACTTTAAGGGTTTTAGGCAGCGCACGATCGGCAGCAACTAGGGGCGCTTGTTTCTCTTGCTGTTGCTGGCTCTGCTGCTGTGAAGACTGCTGTTGTTGCTGTTTGTCTTGAACTTGCTGCTGATTTTGCTCGAGTAAGCGCGCCTGCTGCTGAGTTTGGTCTGCGGTACGTTCATTTTGCGGATTAAAAGCGCGCTCTTCATGGCCCTTAGTCGCAGCCTGTGGTGGGATCACGACAGGCTTGAGCTGATTGTCGACCCGAGCCGAGTCCGTTGCGACATTGGTGGTCGCTATCGGAACTTGGGGGTAGTTACTGACAAGCAGCATGAAAAAATCCTTATGGCCTTAATGGTTAAATACTAGCCACTTATTGTGCAAAGATAAAGCACTAGTCCCTAAATTGCGCCAGCCAAGGTGTGATTGCCTGTAAAAATTCTTCTCTGTGGGAAACAAACGGTGCGTGGGATGCCCTGGCAAGCATCACATCGGTGATCTGGTTTGCGGTTGGCATCTTAGGTTGTACGCGTTTGGGCACGAGTCCATCGAGTCGCCCCCAGATCCTAAGCCAAGGTTGCTGTATCGCCGAGAGATGTGGCCTAAGATCGATTTGATTCAACATATCCAAACCTTGAGTCAAGGCGGCAGCATCGGGTAACGGACGCGCTAGCACTAAATCCCGCAGCTGCTTAATATCGTCTTTGGCGGTTTCGCTGCCCATGGCCTGAATCGCTAAAAAGCGCTCAATCGTTTTTGGTAAATTTTGCCCAAGCTGCTCGCCAAACATGCTGAGCACCTGCGGTGGAATGCCGGGCCATGCTTCTTCCTCCCTCGCCATAAAACAGGGCGAGGAGGCGATAGTCATTAATCCTCTGACATGGGATGGATAGCTTATGGCGGCTTGGGTGGCTACTAATCCACCCAGTGACCAGCCGGCCCAAATCGCATTGGCGGGTAAGGCATGAATTAGCGCATCCACCCAAGTCGATAAATCGCCCGCGATTGGCTGACTTAAGCCAAAGCCCGGCAGATCGACATAGTGGACTCTATACTCAGAAAGCTGCTCATGGAGCGGCGTGAAGACGGCGCTATTAACACCCCAACCATGGAGCATGACCAGATCCGGCCCTTGGCCTCGGGTGTCGATACGCAGTTGCGGATGATGGGCTGGCGTCGCAGAGTTCACTAAAATACCTCTAATAGGAAGTTGTATGTCGGGCGATAGCAAATGGACTTGGTCGCAACAGGGGGCGAAGCTGTTACGCATAGTTTCGCATTTGGGGCAGCGTTACTTGGCGGGCAGTTTACCTAACCGCTGCTTACTGTGCCACCAATCCCTCAATGCAAAGGAAGCCGGATTTTGCCAGATATGCCTGCAAACGGGCTTATATCACAGCCCAATTTGTTTAGGTTGTGGAAAATCCATGCCGCTTGAACTCGAATATTGCGGTGAGTGCCTACGGCATCAACCGCGAAAAGTCATCGCACCTTGTAGTTATCATCAAGGCTTTGGCCCTTGGATAGCGGCCATTAAATATCAGGGGCAACTCGCCGCTTTACCCATATTGTGCCAAGCCTTAGTGGCGCGCATTGGTCAGCTCGAACAACAAGACTTAATCACTCTACCGCAGGCCATAGTGCCAGTCCCTTTACATCCGAATCGGCTGCGCCAACGTGGATTTAATCAAGCATGGTTAATTGCCCATGAATTATCGAAGCAGCTCTCGCTGCCACTGGTCAGTGACGGATTAATTCGGCGGCAGGATACCCGCCCACAAGCCGGACTCAATGGCGCACAGCGCCGGCGAAATCTACAGGATGCTTTTGAGTTAAATGCCGATTTTGCCTATCAACGGATTGCGCTGGTGGACGATGTGGTCACCACGGGGACCACAGTGGCAGAAATTGCCCGCTTGTTCGAGGCGCGATATATACAAGTGCAAATATGGTGTATCGCCAGAGCCGAAGCACCGGGTTTATTGGAAGCGTTTGAGGAGTAGGCAAGCGGCAATGCATTTTACCTTTGCTTACGTCAAAACAATGTCAAAAAAACGACAAATAAAAAATAAGTTTTATTTTTGGGATCAGATGTAAGTATATGTATCAATAGGTTTTGTTTATTATTTGTATTGAGATACCTTCCTTTATTATTTGGTTTGGGGGTATTTATGGAAGCTAAACAGGCTCTATCAAATGCAAATAGGGTATCGACGTTACAAGACGTTATTCAGGAAATTAGTGCTTCATTGAAACTGCACGGTTTTAGTGGTTTTTGGTTTCAGGGGATCCCACACTGTGCTTATGAAAACTATCATTTTCCGAAAGATACCAGTTTATTTTCCCCAACGGCATTGCGTAAACCGACCGCTAGCGTAGCTTCTTCACCTGTGGTTGCTCAATTACAGCGCTTTTATTTAAATCAAGTGGCCGCTAGTGATGCTAATTTTGGTTTTTCACTCGACACATCAAAACCCTACGCATATAAATTTATAAGTGAAAAAAACAATAAGGCAAGCGTACTGTTTAATAAGCACAATATTCAGACTGTCCTGAGTTGGCCTATTGCGTGTCACAAGCAATGTCGTTGGACTGGTCGTTTTATACTACTGAGTCACCGAAATAATTCAGACCTAATGTTAGACGGATTAGCAGATACGTTAAAGGATGCGCAACACAAACTATTTGAATTCAACAAACCCCAATTCAATCCATTTTTACAAAGTCCCCTGATAAAAGAAAATGCCAGAGATATTTTGCAAATGGTTGCAAATGGTTTGCAAAACGATGAAATTTCTACTCAGCTCCCGATAAGTGTTAGAGGAGTTGAATATCATATGGAAACCATGCGGAAAAAATTTGGTGCAGCTAATAGGGCAAACTTGGTTCATTTGGCGCACCAATATGAGTTGATTTAAATATGTTGATATTACTGGTTGAGGATAATCGGCTGTTATCAAGTAACATCATTCAATATCTTGAGTTAAGTGGCATTGAGTGTGATTACGCATTTAATTTAGCCCAAGCAGATATGCTCATTAGCCGGCAACAATTTGACGCTATTATCCTGGATCTTAATTTACCGGACGGTGATGGAATAAAAGCGTGTGAACGGTGGAAAGCACAGTGCATTACTTCACCCGTGATTATGTTAACTGCACGCAGTAGCCTTAAAGAACGTTTGAGTGGGTTTGCGGTTGGGGCTGACGATTACCTAGTAAAGCCTTTTGCGATGGAAGAGTTGGTTGCACGACTAAAAGTGGTTGCCCAGCGTCGACCTGCGCCTCAACGTCTCACCATCGGTGATCTAGAAATAGATTTTGGGAATCATCTGGTTTATCGCCAAGGACTATTGCTTACGTTATCTAAAACAGGTTGGCAGATCTTAGCGTTATTAGCGCGGCGCAGCCCAGAAACGGTCAGTCGAGAAGAAATTGAGCGATTGATTTGGCCTGATAGTATTCCGGATAGTGATAGCCTACGCAGCCATGTTCATCTTCTACGTAGAGTGCTCGATAAGCCCTTCGAACACCAATTGCTGCATACGATTCGTGGGGTTGGATTAAGTCTTAGAGATGACTCTGATGCAAGTTCCTAAGCTTAGCCTTAAGCGAAGCTACCAAGTATGGGGTGTTATTTTCCTATTAATCACATTAGCGGTTAATAGCTTTATCCCTCTCTGCATGATGTGTGCCGGGATGATTTCGATGCATAAAATCACGGTTCATAATGCGGGGCAATCTGCTGAATTAATATTAGAATTAGCTGAAAGCACTCAGTCGCATAAACCTTCAGTTAAACAACCCATTCTAAAAACGGATAATCTTACCGTCTATGCTAATTGGCATGAGCTCCCTTCGAACATTCGGGCACTGACTAATAATAAAGCCCTCTCTGATACTAATAAGATTGTATATGAGCATGCTGAAGGCCCCTATGTTGATGCATTAAGTGTGTATTACACGAAAGATAATATAGCTCTCTATATTTGGTTGCATATCAATGTAACCCATGATTTACAATTTGCACCCAAAAATATGACGGCAATTTTACTTCTGATATTAATTACTTTTTCTGCGAGTGCTGGTCTTGCTTTTTATATGCAAAGTAAAGTGATCACTCCTATTCGTCAGATTAGCCATGCAATAAAGCAGCATGATTGGATTGGTGGGAAAAAATTAAGGTTACCCGAACAGGAATATGCTGAGTTAAGGGCTATTGTTGATGCCTTAGATAACTCGATATTACAACTCCAGGAAGCTCAGCTGCGAGAGTTAAATTTTTTACGCTTTGCTAGCCATGAGTTACGTACACCCGTTGCGATATGTCAGTCATCATTTGAAATTCTTACCCTGCAACAAGGAGAACTCACTGGTGCAACTCTAAATGCTTCTCAAGCAACAGGGCAAATGAAGTCACTTATTGAAACATTACTCTGGCTAACGAATAAAGAATGCGTTGTTATGGAAAAGGAGGTAGTAGCTATCTATCCCTTGCTTTTTAATATTGTTGAGGAGCAAAAACGAGTGCATGGACTAGATCGAAATATACAGTTAGTGACAGATAGCACACGATTATTAGTACAGCTGCATCCGCTACGAATTGTTATCAGTAATTTGTTAAGAAATAGCATGGAGCATGGTGGTGCTAATATACATATCACTCAAAGTGGACATTCAATAGAGATAGTTAACTCGTATAGTGGACAAGGCAATAGTGGTTTTGGGCTAGGTTTACTGTTGGTCAGGCGGTTAGCGCAACAATTAGGGTGGATTTTTGAAATATCATCAGAAAATAATCTGTTTATATCAAGGTTAGAAATAAAATAAGTATATTTAAAGTGTAGTTTTACTGCGTAAAACCACACACATTTCCAAATCAAAAAACTTTTAAATCATAGATCACATAGCCTTTTACTTGATTGTAGTAAAAATATCATTAAATGGTTTCTCTACTAAAAAATCATTTTTATGGTGAGGAGACTACTGTCTGGTCAGACATAATGGTGTGGAGGATTTATGTTGAATAAAAGTATGGTGTCCGCTTTATTAAGCACAATTTTCATTAGTGCTTCAGCCTATGCCGATGTTACTAAAACTAGTGTAGATCTGGGTTATAAGTTTTATACCGAGAGTACAAAAGATGATAACCCAGGGGTATTTAATCAACCATTTGTTAAATTAAATCATTTAGGGATTGGGGATTGGGGGACCTATTTTGCGAATATAAAATTAGAAAACCCTGCAGAACTGGCCGAGAATCAGAAAAATAAGGATGGGAAAACAACACTTAAGTCATTAATGATACTAGAAAATCAGCTAGGTGAATCTAACTTCAATTTTTGGACGCAAAACTTTATATCAGCTAGTGAAACCTTAGTCGAAGACAATCTTTATCTAGGTTTAACACATAATACAAAATTCAAGTCTCTATCATTAAATTATGGTGTTGGCTTTAATTATACCTTTGGCAATTTCTCTCCTACATCAGAGAAGTTTAACGATTTATCCGGCTACGCACTTGTTGTAAATGCAAAATATCCATTTGAACTATTAGGGGCTAAACATAGCCTTAATCTAAATTACGAGGCTCAGATTGATCGGGATAAGGCGCATCAGGAACTATTTTCTTATGAAAGTTATGGTCACCAAATTATAACTACGTTGCAGACGAGTTTGACTGATTTAATATACACCAAACTGCATCTTACCCATTATGACAGTTGGGGGGCACAATATAATGATGGAATTGAATGTGGTGTGTCTGTCGGTTATCAGTTTTGAATAAAATAAGCTACTAAATATTTTAAATAAGTATATTACTTATAATTCATGTTGATTTTAAAATTTCTATACATTTAATACAGAGGGACTGTAATGCATTATAAACAATCCATCATAGGTCTTGCTATTACTGCACTCATTGTGGTCGCGGGTTGTCAAGTGACACATCAAATAGTCAAAAGCCAAGGCACGGCTCAAGGTAAGCATGGCGAAGTGCAGGTTGAAACCACATTTAAAGACGGTCATATCGTTGCGATTGATGTACTCAAGCAAAAGGAAAATAAAGTTCTTGCGGGAGCAGTATTTCGTGATGTGAAGCAAGCGATTATTGATAACAACTCTGTCGATGTTGACGGTATTACTGGGGCGACAGTGACATCGAATGCACTTAAAGAAGCCGTCAGTAAAAGTATCGAAGCCGCAGGCGTCACATTGGCAGCAGTTGCTGCCGCAAAAAAAACGGAAGCTGTGACACCGACCGAATATACCTATGACGTTGTGGTGATTGGTTCGGGTGGGGCTGGATTTAGTGCGGGCTTAGAGGCTATGGCTGCAGGTCGAACGGCTGTTATTATTGAAAAAATGCCGATCGTTGGTGGTAACTCATTGATTTCTGGTGCTGAGATGAATGTGGCCGGAAGCTGGGTACAGAAAAACATGGGTATAACTGATAGCAAAGAGTTGTTTATCAGCGATACCTTAAAAGGTGGGGACTTTAAGGGCGATCCCGAAATGGTTAAGACCATGGCAGACAATGCCGTCGAGGCCGCAGAGTGGTTAAGGGATTATGTAAAAGTTGAGTTTTATCCCGACCAATTATTCCAATTTGGTGGACATAGCGTTAAACGGGCTTTAATCCCTAAAGGCCACACCGGTGCTGAAGTGATCAGTAAGTTTTCTATTAAAGCTGAAGAAGTTGGTTTACCTATTCACACCAACACCAAAGCGGAGCGATTACTTCAAGATCAAACGGGGCGGGTTGTTGGCGTCGAGGCGACTCACAATGGTAAAACCATCACTTATCATGCTAAACGCGGTGTGATTGTTGCCACCGGTGGCTTCTCATCAAATATGGAAATGCGTAAGAAATACAACCCTGAGTTAGATGAGCGTTACGGCAGTACGGGACATTCAGGTGGTACTGGTGATGGGATTGTTATGGCGGAGAAGATTCACGCGGCTGCTAAAAACATGGGCTATATCCAGTCATATCCTATTTGTAGCCCTACATCAGGTGCGATTGCGCTGATTGCTGATGCACGTTTTTTTGGAGCTGTGCTAATTAACCAGAATGGTGAGCGTTTTGTGGAAGAACTGGACCGCCGAGATGTGATTTCGCAGGCCATTCTGGCACAGCCAGGACGTTATACCTATGTGTTATGGAATCAAGCTATCGAGGACGTTGCCCATACGGTTGAAATGCACCAAGGCGAACTGAAAGAATTTACCAAAGATGGGCTAATGTACAAGGTTGATACCTTAGAAGAAGCGGCCAAAGTCTTTAATATTCCTGAAGATAAGCTATTAGCAACGATTAAAGACGTTAATCACTATGCCGCAACTGGCAAGGATGAAGCCTTTAACCATCGCTCTGGTTTAGTCGATTTAAGCAAAGGACCATATTGGATTTTAAAAGCGACTCCTTCTGTGCACCACACTATGGGGGGGCTTGTGGTTGATACTCACACTCGTGTGCTAGATGAAAAAGGAAATATTATTCCTGGTTTGTTTGCCGCAGGTGAAGTGACAGGCTTAACCCACGGTACAAACCGACTAGGTGGTAATGCGTACACAGATATTATTGTGTTTGGTCGTATTGCAGGCCAAGAAGCTGCTAAGTAGAGCATGGTTTGTTGCAAGTAAAAGCGGCCTTTCGGTCGCTTTTTTGCCTTGAAAGAAGGATATTTTACTCATTTATTTGAGCCCTTTATCTGAGCGTGAAAGCGTGATGGATTTAGCAAAATTCCAGAACTTGCTACCCTAGGGACTACAAAGCGCGTGTGAGTAGGAGTATCATACGCCTAATTCTTACTAAAACACTCAGGTATCCCCTGACGGAGCTGGTTTCCATGATTACTATTTCCGATGCGGCTCAGGCCCATTTTGTAAAGTTGTTAGCCGATCAACCTGAAGGCACTCATATTCGCGTATTTGTGATCAGTCCAGGTACCGCACAAGCCGAGTGTGGCGTGTCTTACTGCCCGCCTGACGCCGTTGAAAGCGATGATATTGAATTAGAATTCAATGGCTTTAGCGCTATGGTTGACGAGAAGAGTGCGCCTTTCTTAGAAGAAGCCTCAATCGACTTCGTGACCGATCAATTAGGTTCGCAATTAACCCTTAAAGCCCCTAACGCTAAAATGCGTAAAGTGGCTTCAGATGCGCCTTTAGCCGAGCGTGTTGAGTATGTGATCCAATCTGAAATCAACCCACAACTGGCAAGCCATGGTGGTAACATCATGCTGGTTGAAATCACCCAAGAAGGCGTAGCAGTACTGCAGTTTGGCGGTGGTTGTAACGGTTGTTCGCAAGTTGATATCACCCTAAAAGATGGTATCGAGAAGCAACTACTCGATATGTTCCCAGGTGAACTCTCAGGTGTGAGCGATGTGACCGATCACCAACACGGTGCGCATTCTTACGCTTAAGCGGGTGTTGAACTGAATAAAAAAACGCGACCTTGAGTCGCGTTTTTTTATGGCGTTTTGTAGCTACAGCTGGGTTTTCAGATTGTCGGCTAAAAACTTATCAAGTGCTTTGAAGGTAGTTAACCTATGGTCATTGTTACTTAAATAATGGTCGCCATTTTCGAGCTCAATATATTCGACGTTTTTCTTACGTGATTTCAGTTCGTCGAACATTTCGCGACTATGTTGCACCTTAACCACTCGATCCTTATCGCCATGCAGTAGTAATACCGGGATAGTGATCTTATCGGCTTTACTGACGGGTGAGCGTTCATAGAGGGCGCTAAAATCATCACCAATTTGTTCTTTAACAACTTCATAATTGGTGAAACGGCGACTGGATTTTACCAGGTAAGCCACGTCTGTTACGCCTGCCACACTGACCGCGCAGCGGTACAGATCAGGTGTCATCGCCGCGCCCATTAAGGCGGCATAACCACCATAACTCGCGCCGACGATACAGATACGCTGTGGATCGCTAATCCCTTGATTGATTAAGTAACGTGTACCATCTTCCACATCGTTTTGCATTTCGAGTCCCCAGCTTTTGAGGCCGGCCTTCATAAACTCATAGCCGTAGCCCGCCGAGCCCCTAAAGTTCATTCGAAATACCGCGTAACCACGGTTGGCGAAAAACTGCGACCAATAATCGAAGTCGTTACTGTCGAAACTAATCGGTCCGCCGTGGGGGAAGATAATGGTGGGGAGTTGCTTGGCTTCGAGGCCCTTTGGCACTGTCAGGTAAGCATCGATTTTGAGTTTATCCCGCGCTTCGTAGCTCAGATATTGAGTGTCGGCGAGTTGCTCGCTACTTAGCTGGCTATATCTATCGGCAATCGGAAACAGTGCCTTTTCATCCCTATCGCCGAAGTAATAGGTGCCAGGTTGAGTCGAACTGGTGGAGTAGACGATATAGCGGCGTTCATCCGCGCTAAATTGGGTGATGTAGTTATGGGCATTGGGCAATACCGCTTTCAACCCATTTTGCAGACCCGCATACTCAGGATCCCAGAAGGTATATTCTTCGCCGTCGCCTTCACTGACCCCAATGACTTTTTTCTTGAGTTCTGAATAGATGAGATTGCCTTCAACATCGGTATCTTCGTTGGCGTACACCAGTTCCTTCGTGAGCTTAGGATCGGTTAAATTCACCTTGAAGATAGCTTCAAAGCCTTGGTGATAGGCGCGTACGAATAAGATGTTGGGGTCGGCATCGAAGCCCAGTGGCCAGACGCTTTCGTCGGAGAAGGCTTTAAAGGTCCAGAGTAAGCGTGGCTCTGCCTTTTGTTCGGGTTGCTCGTAGATCCTATATTCAGTGTCATCGTTATAGATGGAGATACGGACCTTGTGCTGCCTGTCGGTAATCCAGCCGATGATTTTACGTTTAGAGTTTTGAATAAATGCGGATTTTCCCTGCGAGAGATTGACTCTCAGCACGCTGTCTTCGCCCACTTCTTCGCCCATACCATCGAGGGAGAGCAAGATATTATCGGGGTCATCCGGCATCATATCGATAATCTGTCCCTGATGTTGGGGGATCCAACTGAGTCGGTCGATGACGCTACGGGCGAGTACGCTCGTGGTTTTTCGTGTAGTTAAATCGTACTTCACCAAGCGAGTTTCTGTGGTCGGTGTACCGTAGCGGTTTGCCGGAAACTTAGCACTGATCAGCAAAGTAGTGTCATTTGCCCACTGTAATGACAGCAGGACAAACTTCTGGTTATCGGTGTGAATCGCGTAGTCTTTGTTGCCCGTTTCTAAATCGAGAATACTGACCACAGTGCCCTTAAGTTTGGGCTGGTCGACCCGAACGATAGAGGCAATTTTTTTGCCATCGGGCGACAGTTGGACTGAGCTGACATCGGGAATACTGGCAAAAGCCTCGACCGGAAGCTGTGGTACCGTTTGAGCAAGCAGTGGCAGACTTAGCCACAGGAGTAACAAAGGTAAAATCCTTTTCATAGCGCATCACAATTTTATTACAATAATGCCGCGTATCTTAATGGGATAACCTTAAGTAAGCTACTGTCTTTACAGAACTAATTAAGAATAAATGCCTTGCTAAAGCGATAATGTGCCGCTAGGGTGAGGCTGCGCGTTAGCATAAAGGCCGTCATGGCCGCCCACAGTGCATGGTTAGCTTGTTCGGAAGGCAACAGCGATTGCAGCAAATACCATGTCGGGAAGAAGGCGCCAAATGTGGCGATAATCATGCTATTACGCATGACTTTGCCCTTAGCGGCGCCAATATAAACCCCATCAAACAGATAGGAACTAAAAGACCAAAGCGGCAGTAATATCAGCCAAGGCAGATAAATTTGCGCTGTGGTTCTCACCTCATCAATATTGGTTAGCAGCCCGATGATATGGTCTCCCAAAAGATAAAATATCAGGCTAAAACCTAGGGCTGTGATGGCTGACCAACACCAGGCGAGGAGCACAGCTTCGCACAGTGGTTGTGTGCGTTGTTGCCCGTAGGCTTTGCCCACTTCCGCCTCGGCATAATAGGCAATGCCATCGAGGGCGTAGGCGATTAATAACAGTAAATTCAACAAGACGGCATTGGCTGCGACCGTATTATCCCCAAGGCCTGCACCGTGAAAGGTCATAAAGGCGAAGGCGGCTTGCAGGCATAGGCTGCGGATAAAAATATCGGTATTGAGCCTAAGCAGCTGGCCGTAACCCGACAAGTTCAGGTGAACTCTGATATCGGCAAATTGGAATCGAGGTATTAACTTAAGCTGTTGTAATACCATGTAGAGCGCAACGCTAAAGGCGGTGATATCCGCACATACTGAGGCAAGTGCCGCCCCTTTGACTCCCCAGCCTAAACCTAAGACGAACAACACATCGAGGATAATATTGGCTACGTTGGCGAAGATGAGCTGACACATGGCCGCCTTGGGCTGTTGTCTGCCAAGGAGCCAGCCGAGCATCACTAAATTGAGCAGTGCGAATGGCGTCGACCAGACTCGGACTTGAAAATATTCTCGGCAATAACGCTCCACTTCCACACTCGCCTCGGAGAGGCCGAGCGCTAAATTCAGTATCGGGATCTGTAATAGGATCACCGCGATACCCAGCCCAGTCGCCAGTATGGCGCCTTGGACCAGCAACTTTAATTGGCGCGCGGTATCGTTTGCGCCATAGGCCTGTGCGACCAATCCGGTTGTCGCCATCCGTAAAAAGCCTAATAACCAAATGATTAATGTGATAATCGTTGACCCGAGTGCGACGCCCCCTAAATAATAGGCGTCACTTAAATGCCCGATGACGGCCGTATCGACCAATCCCAACAGCGGAACCGTGATATTGGAAAGGATCATCGGCAGGGCAAGCGCGAGCAGCTGGCGATTCTTGGTGCCATTCAACAGGAGCGCGAGTGCGGTGGATTTTGCGGTAGTCATTGATTTCAGAGGTATTCACATTATGGTTAAACGTGCGTTATTGGCACTCTTAGGGCTGATGACTTTCTCGGCCCATGCTGTGGTCATTTTACAGTATCACCATGTGTCAGAAACCACGCCGGCGGCGACGAGCGTCACGCCTGCACAATTTCGTGAGCAAATGCAGTTTCTGGCGGACGATGGTTTTAAAGTTATTCCCTTATCCCAAGTGGTTGAGGCGATCAAAAACAAGCAAGATTTACCCGCAAGAACGGTGGCGATCACCTTCGATGATGGTTATCGCAGCATTGCGACCACAGCGCACCCTATCCTAAAGGAATTTGGTTTTCCCTACACCCTATTTGTGGCGATTGAGCCGATTAAACAAAAGTTTACCGAGATGATGACCTGGGATGAGCTGATTAAGCTTTCCAAGGAAGGGGCCGACATTGCTAACCACAGTTGGGCCCATGAGCATCTGATCCGCAGGCTAGACAATGAATCCCCAAGCCAATGGCTGGCACGAATTAAAGCCAATATTCAGGACACCGAAAACGCGATTCGTGAGGCGACGGGGCAGAACTTTAAAATGCTGGCCTATCCCTATGGCGAATACAATCAGGCGATTCAAGATATGTTGACCGAAAATGGCTTCGTTGCCTTTGGCCAGCAGTCTGGTGCGGCGGGGCCTTACTCACCACTCACGGCGCTGCCGCGCTTTCCTGTGGCGGGGCAATATGCGGATCTAAAGAGCCTAAAAGCCAAGTTATACAGCCTTAATATGCCAGTGCTTGAGCAAACGCCTAGCGATCCTGAGCTGAAGGGCGGGCATTGGCGCCCCGAGCTTAAGGTTAAGCTGGATATGAGCGATATTTCGGCCAAGCAAGTCATGTGTTATATCCAAGGGCAAGGCGCTAAAACACCCACTTGGAGCAGTGATAATGAATTTAGTATTCAAGCTGATTTAGCCCTGCCAGCGGGTCGCTCGCGCTACAATTGCACGGCGCCAAGCAAGACGCGCAACGGCTATTACTGGTTTTCGCAGGCATGGGTGAGACCCAAAGACGACGGCACTTGGGTTAAAGAGTAACACGTCAGCGGCGGCTATTTAGGTTTGTAGCTTTTAACGATTTTATCGAAGTCGCTAATCAAGGCCTGGTTGAGTACTTGAGGGGCTTTACCTAAGGCTGCCGTGGGTTTAAACACCGCGACCCGCGTGCCTTGGGGAGAAACCAGTACATAGCCAGCACTATGATCGACTTGATAATTATCCCCTTCGCCGACCATGGCATAGGTGAGCCCTAGGCTGCGGGTGAGGGGGAATATTTGGGTTTGCTCACCCGTCACCGCTTTAAACTCAGGATTAAAGAAATTCACGTAGGTGAGGAGTTTCTCTGGGGTGTCCCGCTTCGGATCTACGGATAAAAACACGATTTGAATGGGGGCAATTTTTTTCAGCTCAGGATAGGCGGCGGCGAGCTTGTTTAAGGTGGTCGGACAGACATCGGGACAATAGGTAAAGCCGATAAAGAATAGGCTCCATTGATCCTTCAAATTGGCATTAGTAAAGGGTTTCTGCTGTTGATCGACAAGCTCAAAGGGCGCTAGTTCGAACGCCTCGGGAAACAAAAAACCACTCTCTAACTCAACGGGCTTAGGTGGATTGAACTTCACTGCAAATAGTCCACCCAATCCTATTAACAGAATCGCTATCACTAAGATCTTGTTGGAGATTCTTGCTTGCATATTTTGTCCTTTAACCATGCTCGCCCTATTGCTCGTTGCACATTAAGCCCAAAGATAGTGGTCGAGCAGTAATGCCATGAATAACAACATTAAATGATAAATCGAAAAACGAAACACCTGCATCGCCAGCCCTTCGCAATCCTGATACTTTAACTGCCACGCTTTATAAATAAATCCTGTGCTGAGCAAACTTGAGCACACAAAGTAGAGCGGTCCACTCATTCCGACTAACACGGGCAATAGACAAGCTATCGCCAGCAAAATCGTATAGAGCAAGATACAGGTCTTAGTAAATTCTACCCCATGGGTCACGGGCAGCATGGGAATATCCACTTTGGCATATTCTGCGCGTCTGTGAATTGCCAGTGCCCAAAAATGCGGCGGCGTCCACAGGAATATGATGATGACGAGCAATAGCGCATGACCATGGAATTGATTCGTCACCGCCGTCCAGCCCAAGAGTGGCGGCATCGCGCCCGCTAAACCGCCAATGACAATGTTTTGTGGTGTGGCCCGTTTTAAATAGGCGGTATAAATCAAGGCGTAACCAATCAAGCTGGCAAAGGTCAGCCAAGCGGTGAGCGGATTAGTAAAAACATAGAGGATCACAAAACCTAGGCTGCCTAAGAGTGCCGCGAACAACAACGCCCTCGTCGCCGAGACTCGGCCCTTGGGCAGCGGACGGTTATAAGTGCGTGCCATCATGCCGTCGATTCGCCTATCAATCAGATGGTTTAAAGCGGCGGCCGATCCCGCCATCATGGCGATGCCGAGCAAACCTGCCACTAAGGGTTTGACTGGCAGTATGGTAGGCATGGCTAAACACATGCCGACTAAGACGGTGAGCAGCATTAAAGCCACAACCTTAGGTTTGGTCATCTCGAAATAGGCACGCCAAGCCAAATGGACACTGGGGTGACTGCTGATAGAGAGTGGTTTTGCCATGATAAATCCCCCGATGATTAAGGTGCCCTGCGCCAAAGGAAATAGTTAATCGCGACTAAGGTGAGTAGTAACAGCGCCGCGCCGCCATTGTGGGAAACGGCAATCCCCAGTGGTAAATGCATCACCACGTTTGAAATCCCTAAACTGACCTGAAGTATCACTAAGGCGACCAGCAATAGGCTAAGGGCCTTGAGCTGGGTGCTGAAAAATAACCGATAGGCGAGCAGCAACAATAGACTGGCGGTAATAATGGCGCCAACGCGGTGGGCGATATGAATGGTCATGCGGGCATGGTAATCCAATACGCCAAATTCAAAGCTTGGGTGTTGCCCTTGGAAAGGGGAAAACGCATCGGCAATGGCGAGATTATCCATCCAATTACCTTCACAAATCGGCAAAGCCGTGCAAGCGAGTGCGGCATAGTTGGAGGAGGTCCAGGCGCCGAGCATGATCTGACCTATCAGCACCAGCAGACTCAACAGCGCCAGTTTCGGCAGGTGTTTACTCTGGCCGAGAAATTTAAGGCTCGAGCCTATCCGCGAACCATGGGCGCCATTAAATCCTGCGCCCGCACCACGCTGACTGTGAATATCAGCGGTTTCGAAAATTCGCCTCGGACGTGTTCGCAGATACAGTAAGAGCAGGAGCGAGAGCAAGCTAAAGCCGCCAATTAAATGGGACATCACGACAATCGGCATTAATTTCATCGTCACAGTCCACATCCCCAACGCCGCCTGAAAGATGATGAGTAGCACTATGGCAAAGGGTAGTTTCTTGGGGGCTTGGGATGTTTTTAAGCAAAGGATCAAAATCAGTAACACTAGTATGCCCAAGGCACCCGCGATATACCTGTGGATCATCTCGAGCCAAGCTTTTTCGGGATGGATATCGTGGTCAGGAAATAGGGTTTGGGCATGGGAGATCTCATGGTCGTGGGTGGGCACTTTGATATGGCCGTAGCAACCGGGCCAATCTGGGCAGCCAAGCCCTGCGTCCGAGAGCCGAGTGTAAGCCCCCATTAAAATCACTAACAGGGTAAAGACTATGGTGACGCGTAGGAGCCAAGTCAGTTGCATTAGTCTACCCTCGATAGTTTCAATAACTTACGCAGATCCGCGACCAAGGCCTTACCCTGAGCTAAATGTGCCGCCTTGCCTTGCACTTGGGGGTAACGCAGCACGAGTGCGCCGAGTGGATCGACAATAATCAACTGCTGTTGGTCAAGCCATTGAATAAGACTTTGGCTGGCGGGCTGAGTGTTGAAGTTAAAGCTGCTTAATGCGCTTAAGTCACTGTCTGGATTCACAAGAATAAGCGGTTCGACACGAGCCTGATCTGGCCCTAAGGCGGTATGGCTCTGACGCAGGATATACAAGCGCTCGCGGCAAGCTTCATCGCACTTTGCGGGCAATAAATACAACAGTTGCCATTCCTTAGGCTGAGGATTGTTAAGGCCAAGACTGGTATAACTGGTTTCTGGGCTGATGAGCTCACCGTGGTTGGTGGAGCCGCCTTGATACCAATGCATGCTCAGCACTAACTTAGCGATGACCACAGGCGCGATAAAGGCCAGTAGCAATAACCCCAATGCGCGGTATTTGGCTGTTTGTTGGGAGTCCATATTTGCTCCTCTTATTGTCCCTAATGCTTTGTTTTATTGTTTTTTATTAAAATCTTGCTGGTATCTGTTACTCGGTCTTAGTCGCTTCCTTATCGGCTTGATGCCGTTGTCGTGATTTTTTGAGATATTTCATTGCTTGCCAACCCATCAGCCCCGCAAACACAGTTGCCATGGCAAACCATTGCAATGCATAACCCCAATGTTTTTCGGCCGAGAGCGGGAAAGGCTGCCAAGGGTGAGGCAAGGCCTGCGCGGGTTGTAATTGAGGCAAGGCATCGGGTTGTAACACCGCGGGCAGGATAGGGTGCCCTAACATTTGTGCCATCTCGGGCAGATTGAGATTTTGAAACCGAATCCGTTCACCTTGCTCCGTGGTGAAGGGTTCTGCTAATAAATGATGGCTCAAGGGATTAATCTGTTTTTGATAGAGGCGGCCTGTAAGAGCCAGTTCACCGACTATGGGGCTGACTTCGGGCAAGGCATCTCGGTGGGATTTAGCGGCAATAAAGCCGAGTTCGAGTAACAGCCAAGGTTGTTCGCGATGATTTGTCTGATTTTCTGACGTTATTTGCAGTAATTGAAAGGCGAGATAGCCCACTTGCCCTTGATAGACCTGATTGTCGAGTAACCAGATTTGTGGATTAACGGGGCTGGCTTGAACCTCAAGGCGATAGCCTGTAACGCCGCCTTTAGCCAATTCAGCTATGAGCTGTTCGGGATTGAGTGCGGCAGCGGATTGTCTGGCCTCCATTTGTGCGAGTAGTTCGGTTTTTTCCGCGGCCCTATCCATTTGCCACAAACCCAGCTTGACCAAAATCACGAATACCACCACAGTCAATATCAGCAGTAACAACATTGCCCTATGCAACCAAATATATCTTGGCAATCCAATTAATTTGGTCAGCAAAACATAAGGATAGCGTATGAACATCCCGTTCATTTTTAAGTGTGTTTTAGTACTGCTGTTACTGTTTATCATTTTTAACCTAGGCAGAGCCTTAATCATTATGGTTAAAGGTGACGATCAAACCGCTGATCACCCTGTGCCTATGAGCCGCTATTTGGGCCGTAGGGTGATGTTTTCTGTACTGGTTATCCTGCTCTTGCTGGTGGCTTTGGGGACTGGACTGCTTGGTCTCAATCCCACGCCTTAAGCTTTCAACTTATTGTTTCAATGAATATTTAGAGCACATAAACAAAGATAAACAGGCAGAGCCAAACTACGTCGACAAAGTGCCAGTACCAACTGCCTGCTTGGAAGGCAAAATGCTTATCCGCACTAAAATGGCCTTTTAACACTCTGAAAAACAAGACTAATAGAAAGATAGTGCCCAAGGTGACATGCATGCCGTGGAAACCCGTCAGCAGAAAAAAGGTGTTGCCATAGATGCCCGAGGCGAGAGTTAGCCCCATCTCATGGTAGGCATGGCTATATTCCTCCGCCTGCAAAGCAAGGAAGCTAATTCCCAGTAAAATCGTGAGCCCTAGCCAGAGGGTGATGGCCGAACGCTTACCTTTTTCTAAGCTGATATGGGCAAAATGCAGCGTGACTGAGGAGGTTAGCAGCACTATGGTGTTGATTAGCGGTAACCCATTCCATGGCATGGCTTCGGTTTTGGTGCCATCTGGTGTGGTGACGAGTGGCCAAACAGCCTCGAAGTGTGGCCACAGGACTTCGTGGGTCATGGCATTGTTGGACGCGCCGCCGAGCCAAGGCACAGCGACCATACGGGCGTAAAATAAGGCACCGAAGAAGGCGGCAAAGAACATCACCTCGGAGAAGATAAACCAGCTCATGCCTTGGCGAAACGATCTATCCATCTGATGGGAATAGAGGCCCGTCATCGATTCTTTGATCACGGTTCTAAACCAGCCAACCAGCATAAACAGGATGACGGCTATGCCTGCCAGTAGAATATAGCCGCCACCCGAAGCGCCAGATTTGAGTTGATGTACAAAATGTCCTGCCCCAAAGGCAATTAAAAACAAGCCGATAGCACCAACAATCGGCCAAGCACTCTGGGCGGGGACGTAGTAAGTCTCATGTTTAGTGGTCATTTTGCAGCTCCTTGCTCTATGGCAGACGCTAACTGCTTGTCGGTAATGTCGTAGAGGGTGTAAGAGAGGGTTAAGGTGTGGATAGACTCGGGTAATTGAGGATCCACGAAGAAGATCAACGGCAGCTCGGCGCGACTCGCGGCGGCTAAGTGTTGTTGGTTAAAACAAAAACATTCGGTTTTATTGAAATAAGCCGCACCTTGTCCGGGCGAAATAGAAGGAATCGCCTGGCCAACGATCGCTCTGTTAGAGACATTTTGCGCCAGGAATGCCGTGTGAATGAGTTCTCCCGGATGCACTTCGAGCCGTTTCGTTTGTGGCTCAAATTTCCACGGCATGCCGGTCTGCACCTGCGAGATAAACTCCACCGTTACCACGCGGTTCTTGTCCACAGTGATCGCTTGATAACTGCTGGCAGTATTGGAGGTTTTGCCATTAATCCCCAGTTTTTCGCACAACACATCGTAGAGCGGCACTAAGGCGAACCCAAAGCCAAACATCCCAAGGCAGCCCAGCACCAGCAGGCTGATGAGCTTACGGTTGGACTTGATGTTGGGCTGATGGGGTTGGCCTTGCATGTTATTTCACCTCGGGTGGCGTGGTGAAAGAGTGGTAGGGCGCAGGGCTGGGGAGGGTCCATTCTAAGCCTTCGCTGCCTTCCCAAGGTTTGGCGGGCGCCTTTTCACCGCCCCGAATGCACTTAATCACCAGCACGAGGAAAATCAGCTGAGATAGCCCAAAGGCAAAACCCCCAATCGACACGATTTGGTTTACATCGGCAAATTGAATCGAGTAATCGGGAATACGCCTTGGCATACCCGCAAGACCTAAGAAATGCATCGGGAAAAACAACACGTTGACCGAAATCACCGAGCACCAAAAATGCCACTGGCCGAGCTTTTCGCTGTACATATGGCCGGTCCATTTTGGCAACCAGTAATAGGCCGCCGCCATGATGGAGAAAATCGCACCAGTGACTAACACATAGTGAAAGTGGGCCACCACAAAGTAAGTATCGTGGTATTGGAAGTCGGCTGGCGTGATGGCGAGCATCAGGCCAGAGAAGCCGCCAATAGTGAACAGGATAATAAAGGCCACCGCGAACAACATCGGGGTTTCAAAACTCAATGAGCCGCGCCACATGGTCGCTACCCAGTTAAACACTTTCACCCCAGTCGGCACGGCAATCAGCATAGTGCAGTACATAAAAAACAACTCAGCAAACACAGGCATGCCGGTGGTGAACATATGGTGCGCCCACACGAGGAAGGACAGAATCGCAATACTTGCCGTGGCATACACCATGGATGAATAGCCGAATAATGGTTTACGGCTGAAAGCTGGAACTATGGCGGAGATAATGCCGAAGGAAGGCAGAATCATGATGTAGACTTCGGGGTGACCGAAGAACCAGAAGATATGCTGGAACATCACAGGATCACCACCACCTGCCGCCTCGAAGAAGCTAGTACCGAAAAACTTATCGGTTAACACCATAGTAACGGCGCCCGCGAGTACGGGCATTACGGCGATCAGCAAGAAGGCGGTAATCAGCCAAGTCCAGACAAACAACGGTAACTTCATCCACGTCATGCCGGGAGCGCGCAGGTTGACTATGGTGACGATCACGTTGATGGCCCCCATGATCGAACTTATCCCCATGATATGAATAGAGAATACAAATAATGCTGTGCTGTCAGGGCTATAAGTGGTCGAGAGTGGTGCGTAGAAGGTCCAACCGAAGTTAGGGCCGCCGCCTTCCATAAACAGTGAGCTCAGTAAAATAGTAAAGGCGAAGGGGAGGATCCAAAAACTCCAGTTGTTCATCCGAGGAAGTGCCATATCTGGCGCACCAATCATCATAGGGATCAGCCAGTTAGCCAGCCCTGTGAAGGCCGGCATCACGGCGCCGAATACCATGATTATCCCATGAACTGTGGTCATCTGGTTGAAGAAGTTAGGTTCAACGAGTTGTAATCCGGGCTGAAAGAGTTCGGCGCGGATCACCATGGCCATCGCACCACCGGTTAAAAACATAATGAAACTAAACCACAGGTACAGGGTGCCAATGTCCTTGTGGTTGGTGGTGAGTAACCAGCGCATGATGCCTTTAGGTGCACCGTGATGGTGTTCATCATGGGCGGCAATTTGGTCTTGAGTCAGTGTGCTCATCTTAATCCCCTACTGTCCATGGCGAGCAATATCAGCGGGTTGCACTGTATCGCCAGTATTATTGCCCCACGCATTGCGCTCATAGGTAATGATGGCGGCAAGCTGTTGTGGCGTGAGTTGTGTGCCAAATGCCTGCATCGCCGTGCCCGGTTTACCGTGCATCACAATGTCGATGTGATTGGCGACCGGACCCGTTGCGATAGCGCTGCCAGCAAGGGCGGGGAAGGCGGGAGGCATACCGGCACCCGTTAGCTGGTGGCAGGCGGCGCAAATCGTGGCATAGGTCTTTTCCCCTTCGGCCATCAGTTCATCATGGCTAAGCGTGGGAAGACTCGCGGGGTCGACACTGGCGGCGGGTTCTGTCGCAGGCTTTGGCGCATCGGTGGTTGCTGGGGGCGGAGTCGTTGCTACTGGTTCGCTATTGGTGCCACCTGATTTATGGGCATCAACGTCTTTGGCTTGCACCGCATCCCCCGTGTTATTGCCCCACGCATTACGCTCATAGGTAATCACGGCGGCAATCTCTTGGGTCGTTAATTGTTTGCCAAAGGCTTGCATGGCCGTACCCGCTTTACCATTGAGCACGATTTCAAGATGGCCGCTCAGTGGTCCGGTCGCAATCGGGCTGCCTTTGAGGTGCGGGAATACTCCTTGTAGACCTTCACCGTTGGGTTGGTGACAGGCCGCGCAGTGACCGAGGTAAACTTGCTCACCCTGAGCCATCAGCTCTTCTTTAGTCAGTGTTTGCGATAACGCGGCTTGTGCGGCTTGCGCAGCGGCATTGGCGGCTTGTTTTTGTTCTTCAACCCATGCATCGAACTCGGCTTCGGGTAATGCCTGCACCACTATCGGCATAAAACCATGGTCTTTACCGCAAAGCTCGGCACATTGGCCACGGTAAATACCGGGTTTATCGATACGGGTCCACGCCTCGTTGATAAAACCTGGGTTAGCGTCTTTTTTTACCGCAAAGGCGGGCATCCACCATGAGTGGATGACATCCTCTGAGGTCATCAAGAAGCGGATTTTACGATTGATGGGTAATACTAGGGGTTTATCGACCTCGAGTAAGTAGTGCTCTCCCTTGGCTTCATTACCTTCGATTTGAGGTCTTGGAGTGGCGAGAATGCTGTAAAAATCAATATCTTGATCGAAGTAGCTATAATGCCATTTCCATTGAGAACCTGTGACTTTTACCGTGAGATCGGCATTGCTGGGATCTTCCATGGCAATCAGAGTTTTCGTGGCGGGAATCGCCATTAAGATCAGAATGACAAAAGGAATAATCGTCCACGCGATTTCGACTTTTGTGCTCTCATGGAAGTGAGACGCGACCGCGCCCTTGGATTTTCTGTGGTTGATCATGGCATAAATCATCACGCCAAAAACCACTAGGCCTATCGCGCAGCAGATATACAGAATCGTCATGTGTAAGTGATAAACCTTGCCACTGATTTCTGTTACGCCGGGGGTCATGTTGAACCGCATGTCCGCTGCGGCCAACGGTGGGGCGAATAGCACCACGAGTAAACAATACAACCATTGCTTCACAAGACTTCTCCTCTGCCAATTGCGAATAGCAACTACAAAGAAGAGCAACACAGTAAGTCTCAACTCTATGCAAACTCTTCAGTTCCCAAAAAAGCTTCTCTGACTTCAACGTGCGTTGGCGGCTTACTTTTGATTAAGTATTGTTACTGCTGGTATTAGCCACACTGGCACATACTGCTGAATAAACCCATTATTCTCGATTTTTGTGGGCAAGAGATATTCGATAAATCGTCGATATTTTTTGCCTAAACGGGCGATATATTATGCTCGCCTGAATCAAACATACTTGCTGTTTAAAAATTGATCAAGATCACTTCTTTTTCTAATTGTCTGAAAAATTGCCAAAAAAAAGCCCCACATTCACAGGTGAGGCGGCTTTCAAGGCTAAATACGCAGTGCAAAAATTTTAATGAACAGAGCTAAAAAAACTACCTTGGGCAAAGTGAGCTGGTTGCTTGAGTGTCGCGTCCGTAGGTGAGTGATTTACGAAACCTTCGAGCACGATTCCCATGGCGCGGGCGCTCTTGGCCACAATTTGCAAACGACGATTGTCACGGGCATCGAGTGAGTGGATCCAAGTAATTACTGCGCTGGAAGTGCCACTAGTTAAGGCTTTTTCCATGGCCCACAGGGTTTCCACTTCATCTTTCGCATGGACTAAGAGTACGCGATCCATACGCACGCCAGCGCTGGCCAGTAACTGCTTGTAGCCAATACTGGGTGGATTGATGAGCACGACCCAGCGGCCTTGTTGGCTCAGTTGTGCCAACTGTTTACTAAGTTGCATTAGCTCTTGGCGCCCTTGGCTCTCGGTAGGCATAGTGATGATAGGCGTATGCTGCCAGTCAGTATCGGTTTCGCGTACCGCATCGAGCCATAAACCGGGGTGACGCGGGGCATTACCTAGTAGTTTGTTCATAGCCAATCTCCATTGCGGATCACCCCTACGGCGAGCCCTTCAATTGTTAGACTTTGGAAACTTAAATCGACTTTAATCGGGGAGTAATCTTCATTTTCAGCATGTAGATAAACGAGATTCCCTTTCTTTTCAAAGCGTTTAACTGTTACATCATCGTCAACGCGAGCAACAACTACTTGGCCATTGCGCGCTTGCTGTATCTTATGAACGGCGAGCAGATCTCCCTCGAGGATACCGATGTTCTTCATACTGTCGCCTCTGACGCGCAGCAAGAAATCGGCGGCTGGGTGGAACATGCTGGGGTCGACTTGGTAATACTGTTCGACATGCTCTTGGGCGAGGATAGGTTCGCCCGCAGCCACTTGACCAATCAGTGGTAAGCCAGATTCGCTGTTATCTTCTTCCTCAACTGGGAGGCGGATCCCGCGGGAAGTGCCAGGCATGATCTCGATGCAGCCTTTTTTTGCCAATGCCTTAAGGTGTTCCTCGGCGGCATTTGCACTTTTAAAACCCAAACGGGTGGCGATTTCGGCCCGGGTGGGTGGCATGCCAGTCTCGGCAATATTACGTTTAATCAGCTCTAAAATTTCGGCTTGGCGTGGCGTCAACGGTCTCATGTTCTTTCCTGTTTTTCTATACAGTTACTGTTAGTATATACAGTATTATTCGTAGTGCAAGTATTAACCACTTTTTAACGCGATTGGAGAGTATTAGCGAATATTCCCTAGAATCTGGTATTCTATGGGGCTAATGAACGTACTTACATTGCATAAGAATAATGCCTAAACAAGACTCTCTTTGGTTGAAATCATTACGCTGGATCCAAAAACACTTAGTGCACACTATTGTTGTGCCGCAGGATCCCTTTGCCGATCTGAATCTGGACGCGTCCAGACCGCTTGCTTATGTAATGAAAACAGAATCCCTGAGTGATATTGCTGCGTTAAGCGAAATCACCACTAAGCTGGGTTTGCCAAGCCCCTACGAGCCGCTCGTGGTCAATGGCGTTGTCGCGCCCCGTGTAGTTTGCCTCGAAGGCCGTAAGCCTTTGTTTGGCGAGCGTGCCAGTAATGAGCCATTCCTCGAATGTTTTATGCGCCTGTTGGCCGTCCATAAGGAAAAGCCAGAGTTAGATATTCAGCTGGTGCCTGTGAGTCTGTATTGGGGCCGTACTCCGGGTAAAGAAGACGACACCATGAAGGCGGCTGTGCTTGAGCGCGAGAACCCAACTTGGTTACGTAAGTGCTTGATGATCCTATTTTTGGGCCGTCACAACTTTGTTCAGTTTTCGAATGCGGTATCGCTACGTTACATGGCCGACGAACACGGCACCGATATGGGGATTGCCCATAAACTGGCGCGGGTGGCTAGAGTACATTTCCGCCGCCAACGCAAAGTGATGACAGGGCCTGTGCTGCCGAATCGTCAGGCAATGTTCCACTCCCTGCTGAAATCCGAATCCTTACGCAAGGCGATTCAGGAAGAAGCGGCGAGTAAGAAGATTTCCGAAACCCAAGCCCGTGAAACAGCAATTGAATATCTTGATGAAATTGCTGCGAATTATTCCGACAGCCTAGTGCGTATTGCCGAGCGTTTCCTAACTTGGTTATGGAACAAGCTCTACAGCGGTATCAACATCAAAGGTGCTGAACAAATCCGTCAGCTTCACCATGATGGTCACGAGATTGTTTATGTACCTTGCCATCGCAGCCATATGGATTACCTGCTGTTATCCTACATTCTGTATTACCAAGGCATGGTGCCACCGCATATTGCGGCGGGGATTAACCTAAACTTCTGGCCTGCGGGGCCGCTATTCCGCCGTGGCGGCGCTTTCTTTATTCGCCGTAGTTTTAACGGCAATAAACTCTATACGGCAGTGTTCCGTGAATACCTCGATCAGCTGTTTGCTAAGGGATATTCGGTTGAGTATTTCTCTGAGGGAGGCCGTTCTCGCACCGGTCGTCTATTGGCGCCGAAAACGGGCATGATCGCCATGACGATCAACAGTGTGCTGCGTGGTATCGAACGCCCTGTCACCTTAGTGCCTGTGTATTTAGGCTACGATCACGTGATGGAAGTGGCGACTTACCACAAAGAGCTGAGCGGTAAGAAAAAACAGAAAGAATCTGTATGGCAAGTCTTTGGTGCTATTCGTAAATTAGGTAATTTTGGCCAAGGTTATGTCAACTTTGGTGAGCCGATTACACTGCAAAACTTCTTGAATGAAACCGCGCCTAACTGGCGCACTGAAGTGGCCGACGATCCCGAACAAAAACCGACTTGGTTAACCCCAGCGGTCAACGTGTTAGCGAATCGCGTGATGACCCGCATTAACGATGCTGCCGCCGCCAGTTCTATCACCTTGACTAGCTTAGTGCTGCTGGCGTCGGAGCAAAATGCCCTAGAGCGTTGTTTGCTCGAGCGTCAGTTAGATTTGTACCTGACGTTGCTTAAGCGTGTGCCTTACACTTCGTTTACGTCGGTGGCCGAAGGTGATGGCAAGCACTTAGTGCAACAAGGTTTAGAGCTGAATAAGTTCTCCATCAATGCCGATCCTCTGGGTGAGATAGTATCTATTGACGCGAATCAAGCGATTTCAATGACTTACTATCGTAACAATATCATCCACTTATTTATTATTCCGTCGTTGATTGCCAGCTGCTTAACCAACAATAAGCAGATTTCAAGAGCCCATATCCTAGGGATTGTGAGTGACTTCTATCCGCTATTGAAGGCGGAGTTATTCATGGGTATCAAGGACCTCCCAAGTTATGTGAATCAAGTGCTGGATCTGTTTATTGAGCAGGGTCTGGTGCAGGAAAGCGATACGCTGTCGGTGGTGACCGAGCACACCAGTCAAATGTTGTTGCTGGCCGGAAGCGTTAGCGAAACCTTGCAACGTTATGCGATTATCTTCAATCTGCTGGCCCACAGACCTAAGATGGAGCGTTCGGAGCTGGAGTCTGAAAGCCATCTGCTTGCCCAACGTTTAGGGGCGCTGCATGGAATTACCGCGCCAGAATTCTACGACAAGAAACTCTATAACACCTTGAGTGTTAAGCTTAAAGAGTTGGGTTATTTCTCCGAGAAGGAAGATAAATCCGACGTTGAGCGCATTCGCGATCAAGCCAATAGCTTGCTCAGAGCCTCAGTGAGACAAACCATAGTAGCGAGCGTGACCGCGGAGCATATCGTTTAATGGCTAACCATATGAATGCGGCGAAGAATAAGCCGGTGGGCAAGTCTTTGCTCGGTGGTGCCATGATTATTGCCGGCACCACAGTCGGGGCGGGGATGTTTTCTTTGCCCGTTGTGGGCGCTGGCATGTGGTTTGGCTACTCGGTACTGATGTTACTCGGTATTTGGTTCTGCATGTTGATGTCGGGATTGTTACTGCTCGAAACCAATCTGCATTTCGAACCGGGATCGAGTTTCGATACCCTGACCAAGGAAACTCTAGGTCAGTTTTGGCGGATCGTGAATGGGGTATCGATTGCCTTCGTGCTTTACATCTTAACCTACGCCTACATCAGTGGCGGCGGCTCGATTGTTAACCATAGCCTACAGGGTATGGGGATTGAGTTACCCCAGAGTGTTGCTGGATTAGTATTTGCGGTTGTGCTCGCCTGTATCGTGCTGATCAGCACCAAGGCGGTGGATCGTATTACGACCATAATGCTCGGCGGTATGATTATTACTTTCTTCCTCGCGATTGGTAATTTACTGATCGAGATTGATGTGACTAAGTTGCTCGAACCGGATGGCAATCAAAGCTTTATGCCTTATCTGTGGGCTGCTTTGCCCTTTGGCTTGGCAAGTTTTGGCTACCATGGCAACGTGCCGAGTCTGGTGAAGTACTATGGCAAAGATTCATCGACCATCATCAAAGCGATTTTCGTCGGCACTTTCATCGCGCTGATCATTTATGCTTGCTGGTTAGTCGCCACTATGGGCAACATTCCCCGCAGCCAATTTAGTGAGATTATTGCCCAGGGTGGCAATATGGGTGTGTTAGTCGGCGCCTTGTCGAAAGTGATGGAAAGTAACTGGTTAAACAGCATGTTAACCCTATTTGCTAACTTAGCTGTGGCGTCTTCTTTCCTTGGCGTGACCTTAGGCTTATTCGATTATTTGGCCGATTTATTTGGGTTCGACGATACGCGCTCGGGGCGGATGAAAACGGCTGTTGTCACCTTTGTGCCGCCGACCATATTAGCTTTGCTGTTCCCCGATGGCTTTTTGGTTGCCATTGGTTTCGCAGCCTTAGCGGCAACCGTTTGGGCCGTCATAGTGCCAGCACTGATGGCCTATAAATCGAGACAGCAGTTCCCTAACCATCAAGGTTTTAGAGTCTTCGGTGGCACGCCCTTAATTATCCTTGTGGTGTTATATGGCGTGGTGACAGGGGCTTGCCATCTACTCGCGATGGCGAATTTATTGCCGCAGTTCTCCTAAGTATTTCGCCTACGAATCAAGCCCTCAAATTGAGGGCTTTTTCTTTATATTCATCTTTTTATCGCCAAAACTGGACAGTTGCTCAAACTCCAGCTTAACTCGAACACATTATCTGTTTGATTGGAGTCTGCAATGAGGATTACTCAGTACGCGCAGGGGCAGGCCTGTTGGGTCGAACTGGCGAGCCATGACTGGCAGGGCGCACAGGGGTTTTACCATGCACTGTTTGGTTGGAATGCAGTGGAAATGGCGATTCCTAATGGTCATTTCTCGCTGTTCAATCTGGAGGGCGACGATTTAGGGGCCATGTATCAAATCCCTGAGTCGGAACCACAGATCCCTAGCCATTGGCGGATCTATTTTGCGGTTAATGATATTGAAGTAACGGTTGCCGCCATCCTGGCTGCGGGTGGGCAATTACATATGGGACCGCATGTGGTGGGGGATGCGGGCGTGATGGCGCAGGTGAGCGACCCCGAAGGCGCACGCTTTGCCCTGTGGCAAGCAAAAAATCACTCTGGCTCGCGTCGCCAAGGTGAAGAAAATACCCTGTGTTGGGTGGAGCTGGCCTGTCGCGAGCCTAGCGCCGAAGCCAGTTTTTACACTCAAGTGTTTCCTTGGACCGCGCTCACTAGTCATGTGCCCGGCATCGATTACACCGAGTGGCAAATCGACGGCCAGTCTATGGGGGGCATGATGAAAATGATGCCGGAATGGGGCGAGATCCCCGCCCATTGGATGCCTTATTTTGTGGTGGCGGATTGTGATGCCTTTGCCGCTAAGGCGCAGGGGCTGGGTGCGCAAATATGCGTGCCGCCAAGCGATATCCCCGATGTGGGACGTTTTTCGGTGATTGCCGACGCGCAAGGGGCAACCTTCGCGGTCATCAAGTTAAATGCGCTATCTTAAGCTGGCGAGGAGAGATTTCAGCATAAACGACAATAAAACCTAGGTTTATTGAGTCATACCTAGGTTTTATATGGTCTTATGTCGATGCGCTTATTCCTTTATCCGCTACTGGCTACACCTTAAACTCACTCACTAAACCATCCAGCTGTTGACCTATCCCCAGCAAGCCATTGGCAGAGCTGGCAGCCTGTTTAACCCCCGTCAGAGTACGGTTGGCGCTGTCATTCACGCTGTTGATCGACATATTAATTTCTTCCACCACGGTCGACTGCTGCTCGGCAGCGTGGGCCATTTGCGAGACCGAGTGGGTGATCGACATGACCATTTCGGTGATAGTCGAGAGGGCCGATTCCACTTGGGTTACTTGCTCGACCGTGCTGTTGGTGGCTTCTCGGCTTTGTCCCATCATGGTCGCCGCTGAGCCCGATCTATCCTGCAGTGTTTGGATGATTTGCTGGATTTGCTTGGTCGATTCTTGCGTTCTGCTGGCAAGTGAACGTACTTCATCGGCCACCACGGCAAAGCCTCGTCCTTGCTCGCCTGCCCGAGCCGCTTCGATGGCCGCGTTGAGCGCCAACAGATTGGTTTGCTCGGCAATGGCGCGGATCACATCCAGTACGGCACCAATCTTATCGCTGTCGTTACGTAACTGTTCTATGGTGGTGGCCGAGGCTTCGACTTTGCTCGCCAGTTCCCTCATCGAATGGGTGGCGCGGGTGACTGTCTCGCGGCCGAGGAGAGCTTGTGCTTTGGCATCTTCTGAGAGCTTATTGGCAGTATCGGCACTGGCGGCGACTTCAACGGCACTGGCGGCCATTTCGGTGATGGCCGAGGCGACGAGTTGGGTTTCATTCTGCTGCGAACTCATGTCTTGGGTTGCGCTGTGAGTCACATTGTTGAGCTGGGTTGATGCGCTAACCATTTGAACTGTCGTGTCTTTGACTTCGGCGACTAACTGCTGGATCCGCAGCACAAAGCGGTTAAAGTTTTTGGCAAGTTGGGTCAGTTCGTCATGGCCGTTTACGGGGAGGCGCTGGGTGAGATCGGCCTCGCCATCGGCGATTTCATTCAGTAGCGCCACTACTTCACGTATGGTGCGTAGCAGGCTTTGGGTCACTATCACGGTAATAAAGGCGGAAAGCAGAATCGCGATCAGCAGGATAATGTTGATAAAGATGATTTTTTGGCTGACTTCCTTGGCGGCGATATCGCCCGCTTCGGAGAGAGACTTCATGGTATTGTCTTGCAGCTCTGAGGTTATCTGCGCCATTTCGATGCCGATATTATCGAGCTGCACTATGGCTTGATTGCGGTTGTTAATCGCCTCAAAGACCCCGTTGGCCGCTTGTTCATACTCGCTAAGCAGTCCGGCGGCTTGCTTGACTTGTGATTGATAGCTCAAGTTATCGAGCGCGGCGGCAAGCTCATCCATAGTGGTATGAGTGTTGACGATTTCATCCCGAAAACGCTGCGCCTGATCGGCTTGGTTATCGAGGAGAAACTTGCTGACATAGAGGCGAGCCAAGAGCAGTTCACGCAGATTTTTACCGGCGAAGAAGGCGCCCTGAACATCGCCATCGGTAAAAGAAGACTGCATGATCTGGGAGATAATTTTCTCGATTTCGGGCCCTTTGACATCGAGTATGCCGGTGACTAGCTTGGCTCTTTGCTGCTGATTGCTCACGACTTGGCGATTAAAAATATCCACATATTCTTTTTCATGGGCAATGATCTGCTCAAGCATTTGAGTTCGTTCAGGATTATCTATATGGGCTTTGGCCTTTGCCAATATGTCGCGGGTTTTGCTGTCTTGGGCGCTAAATTCGGCTGCCGTCTCGCTGGAGCCGGTTTTGACATAGGTTTTTACCGTGAGGCGCAGGCGATAAATTTCCTGTAACAGGCTACTGGTGAGATCGCTTTCTGGGGCAAGATCTTCAGTAACGGCGCGCATCCGATTATCAATGTCGGTCAGGGCAAAGTAGCTTAATACCCCTAAAGTGATAAGCATGGCAACGAGAAAGACAGGAACGATTGCAAGCTTTTTAGTGAGCGTTAACTGATTGATAGAAAACATAGTTACCTCAGAGTGAACTTGTCTTCCATGGCTTGGATTAAAGCGCTAGCTCCTGTACTAGGCACGGCTTGTTTGAGTATAGGAGACATATCCTGAGGTAAAGGGACTGCTTAAATGAAGTTTCGTTAATATTGGGCGAGGGCGTTTGGGAGGGATAACCGTTTTTAGCCTCTTGGTTTATAAGCGGTTGCCAGTGGCGATATGCCCCGCCACTGGCTGTATGCGGTTAGTTTGGATTGTCGATAAACAGTGTGGCCGGGCAATTGGTTTTTTTCGCCTTCGGCGCCTTAGCGAGCAGACTCGGCAAAGAGTCGGAGTTGTTGATGACTTGAGGCAGGTTTATGCGGATTTCACTCAAGAGTCCTTTGGCACAGTCTAGGGTGACTTTAGTGTGCGCACCTTGGCCAAAGCTGGCATCAAAGCTCTGATTTAGCTCCTGTTGAGTCACTTTTTTACCGATTCTTTCATGGATAAATTGTTGCACCCATGCCGAGGCATTCACTTCCTGTGTCAGCTGAGTCGCCAGTAAGAAGTAGTCATTAGGGTCTTGGTTGCGACAGGTGCCATGTTTCCACCATTCATGGCGCTCTAAACAGCTGCCGTAGCGGGCACTTGGCATCACTTCCTCGAGATTTTTTTGGACGGAGGCATTGAGCGTCACCTCGGGATAATCACAAAAATCACTCGGTTGTTGTTTCACGCTGCTGCAAAAACCGTAACGGGTGCCACATTGCTGGCGATTCGGCCACAGGCCATGCAGACTAAAGTGTTGCCACTGAGGCGCATCACTGTTCTGGCTTAAGGCGCGGCACTCAGGTTTACGGCTGCCATAGAGTTCGCAAAAGGTGCTTTGCCAACTCAGGGCGAGCACATTGGAGTCGTAGTTATCCTCGATTTGGCACACATTGCCTTGGCGCTTCTCTGGCGTGCCACGTTCTTGCGGGTTTTCACTCTTAACCGCCGTGCTCTCGCTAGCGAGGCTTGTTTGCGCGGGCTCGACATTCGCTGTGGGCTGAGCGGTCGCTATGGATTCGGCGGGCGCTGTAGCTGCGGCATTGTATTGTCCGCAATCACCTTTTATCCAACGCAGTGGCGAGCTGTTGGCATTAGTTCGCACCCTGAGCCAATCTGGATTATTGCTATTACCTAAAATTTCGGCAACGGGATAACGCTCGCCAATATTGCTCTGCCAATCATCGGGATTGGTTTGTTTATTTTTAGACTGAAACAGTTCGCAGCGCTTATTGGCGACAAACTCTCCCGAGGCAGGGGCCGCCTGAAGGGCGATGGGCGTAAAACCTATCAACAACAGCCCCAGTAAGCCAAAGCTATGGCGATAAATACCTGCGCGGTTGTGGATGGGAAGAGAAAATAAAGCTGTCATTCGCTGGCGTCCTTTCTGCTATGGCGGTGGCACAAACATATGGTGTTGCAAGCTGCTATTGTGCAGTGAAATTACCGAATACGCGAATAGGATATGGACTGAAAAACTACTTCGAATTCAAAAAACATAACCCCTAGCGTAAATCTCGCTAGGGGTTATGGTGAATTAAAGCAAAGGGTTATTCTGCTTTATTGATTTGGCGAGCGTAGATCAACAGATACAGTGCAGGCAGAACAAACAGCGACAATATCGGTGCTGTCACCATACCGCCGACCATAGGTGCGGCGATTTTTTGCATCACATCGTTACCCGAACCCGCACCCCACATGATGGGCAAGAGGCCGAAGAAGATGGTTGCTACTGTCATTGCTTTAGGTCGAATACGCATTACCGCACCTTCAATCAAGGCTTCTTTTAAGTCCTCGACTGTGTGGTAGGTGTTTTTCTCCTGCCGGTGTTTGATGGCGTTATTGAGGTACACCAACATCACCACCCCGAATTCGGCGGCGACCCCGGCAAGGGCGATCATCCCCACGGCGACGGCGACCGAGATGTTGTAGTCGAGTAGATACAATAACCAAGTGCTACCCACAAGGGCGAAGGGGAGGCTTAGCATAATAATGCTGGCCTGCATGGTCGAGCCAAAGGTCATCATCAGTAGAATAAAGATCACCCCGAGTGCCATAGGGATCACTTGCTTAAGCTTGGCATCGACCCGCTGCATGTACTCGTATTGACCCGCAAAGCTATAGCTGTAACGGGGCGGCACAACGAGTTCTTCATCTAAAGCGGTTTTTGCCGCGGCGATATATTCACCAATCGAAGTGCCTTCGATATCGATAAATACCCACGAAATTAACCGGCCGTTCTCACTCTTAAGCATTGGCGCGCCATCGTTAATTTCGATATCGGCCAAGTTACGCAGCGGCAAGTAATGCCCTGATTTAGTGATTACTGGCAGCTCGCGCAGTTTCTCTATATTGTCACGCAGTTCACGGGGGTAGCGCAGGTTGATGGGGTAACGCTCCGCGCCTTGAACCGACTCACCAATATCCATACCACCAATCGCGTAACGTACTACATCTTGGATATCCTGTAGTGTCATGCCATAGCGGGCGGCTACATCGAGCTTGGGGCTGATATCAATATAGCGACCGCCACCACTGCGTTCGGCGTAGGCCGATTTGGTGTGCGGCACTTTACTTAAGATAGCCTCAATCTTAGCGCCTAGGGTTTGTAGCTCATTGACATCGGCGCCGGTGATCTTAATCCCCACGGGGGTTTTAATCCCCGTCGACAGCATATCGATACGAGTTTTAATTGGTTGCACCCAAGCGTTGGTTAGGCCGGGCACTTTCACCGTTTGCTGTAGCTGATTAATGATGCCGTCTAAGGTCATGCCCTCACGCCATTCATCATGGGGTTTGAGCATAATCGTGGTTTCGAGCATGGTCAGCGGCGCGGGATCGGTTGCGGTTTCGGCGCGGCCGACTTTACCGAATACGCGGGCTACCTCAGGGACGGTTTTAATCAAACGGTCGGTCTGTTGTAGCACTTCGGCGGCTTTACTGGCGCTGATCCCAGGCAGTGCCGTTGGCATATAGAGCAAATCCCCCTCTTCGAGGGCGGGCATAAACTCACTGCCCATGCGCGTCATGGGATACCAAGCGCTCGCCAATGCCACTAAGGCAAGCACTATGGTGACTTTAGGGAACTTAAGTACCAGTTTTAATGCCGGTTGATACAGGGCAATCAGCACGCGACTGATAGGGTTACTGCGCTCGCTTGGGATTTTCCCACGGATAAAGTAACCCATGAGAATGGGCACTAAGGTAATAGATAAAAACGCGGCCGCGGCCATAGCAAAGGTTTTGGTGTAGGCGAGCGGTGCGAATAAGCGTCCTTCCTGCGCCTCTAGCGCGAAGACGGGCACAAAGCTTAAGGTGATGATAATCAGCGAGAAAAATAGCGCTGGGCCGACTTCAATCGAAGCCTCTGTCACAATGCGCCAATGCTCTTTTACCGAAGGCTCACGGTCGTGCTCGGCTTTAAAATACTCCAAATGTTTGTGCAGGTTTTCGATCATAACGATGGCACCGTCAACGACCGCACCGATAGCAATAGCGATACCGCCAAGACTCATGATGTTGGCATTCACGCCCATTTTGTTCATCACGATAAAGGCGATGAGAATCGACAGCGGCAAGGTGATCACAGCCACTAAGGTTGAGCGCGCATGCAGCAAAAACAGCAGACACACTAAGCCCACGACCAGCATTTCTTCGACTACTTTGCTGAACAGGTTGTCGACGGACTTTTGGATCAGTTGCGAACGGTCATAGGTTGGAATGATTTCCACGCCGTCAGGCAGACCGGTTTTTAACTCTTCAAGTTTGGCTTTGACCGCATCAATTGTCGCGAGGGCGTTTTCACCGTAGCGCATGACTACAATGCCGCCCACGACTTCGCCTTCGCCATCTAGCTCGGCAATACCACGGCGAGAAGCTGGGCCTTTACGGACGGTCGCAACATCCTTCAGCAACAAGCCTGTGCCGGATGGGCTAGTTATCCCTAAAGGAATTTCACGGAAATCCTCTAAGGTTTGGCGATAACCCTTAGCGCGCACCATGTATTCGGCTTCGGCCATTTCGACCACAGAACCACCTGCCTCGCTGTTGGCTTTATCGATCGCTTGCTTAACCGCGGCGATATCGAGCTTGTAAATCGCCATTTTGTCTGGCTCAAGCACGATCTGATAGGTTTGTTCCATGCCGCCGACGGTCGCAACTTCGGAGACTCCGGCAACACTTTGTAGCTCGAGTTTGAGATACCAATCTTGCAAGCTCTTGAGCTGAGACAGGTCTAAGTTGCCGGAGCGATCGACCAGTGCGTACTCAAATACCCAACCCACGCCTGAGGCATCGGGGCCGAGTGAGGGTTGTACCCCTTGAGGTAAGCGACTGCTGATCTGGCTTAAATACTCCAACACCCGCGAGCGCGCCCAATAGATGTCAGTGCCATCTTCGAAGATCACATACACATAAGAGTCACCAAACATCGAAAAACCCCGCACGGTTTTTGCACCGGGCACGGCTAACATGGCGGTTGAGAGTGGGTAAGTTACTTGTTCTTCAACTAATTTTGGCGCTTGGCCCGGATAAGGAGTCTTAATAATCACCTGCACATCGGATAAGTCAGGCAGGGCATCGAGCGGCGTTTTACGCAGCTCCTGTATCCCCCAGACAGTGATCATCATGGCGATAATCAACACCATGAGCCTTTGTCTGATCGAGGACTCAATAATATATTTCAACATAATCCGCTCCTAGTGCTGATGGCCGCTGCTTAAACGCATTAAGCTGCCCTTGAGGCTGGCCTCGGAGTCGAGTAGGAATTGTCCCGATGTCACCACGCGTTCACCTTCACTGAGACCCGAGACTATCTCGGCCTTACCTTGGCTCATCATGCCGACCGTCACGGCCTTAGCGGTAAAGCTGTCGTCGGCCTGTTTCACTATCACGCGGTTTTCTTTACCCGTTTGGATTAAGGCTTCCTGCGGGATCACTAACACATCTTTATTGGGCCCGCCGAAGAGCGAGACCTTGGCAAGCGTCTTAGGTCTGAGGGAGACATCGGTATTATTCAGCACTACACGCACTCTTAAGCTGCGGGTGATGGGGTCAAGCTCTGGGTAGATATAGTCAATTGTGCCTTCGATACCGCTGATATTCATGGCGGGCACAGAGACTTCGGCTTTCTGCCCTAGGGCAATCCAGCTTTGCTCGTTTTCAAACACATCGGCGATCACCCACACTTTGGAAAGGTCGACAACCGACATCACCTCAGTAGAGGGTTGGATATACATGCCATCGCGCACATCGAGTGCTTTGACAATGCCATCTTGCAGGGCATAGAAAGGCACGCGGTACTGGGTCTGACGTGAGTCTGCAAGTTGTTGAATTTGCTTTTCATTCATCCCAAGTAGTGACAAGCGTAGCCCCGCTTTACGGACTAAATCCTGATAACGGCTACCATTACCCGCAGACTTGGCGGTATCGAGCGCTAACAGATAATCATCTTGGGCGTTAATCAGATCGGGGGAATAGATCTCGTATAACAGCTGGCCTTTTTTAACTGTGTCGCCAACGGATTTGATCATCAGCTTTTCAATCCAGCCGGTAACACGGGCGTGCACATGGTTGATTTGGCTCTCGTCGTAGTCTATTTGACCCACAGTTTCGACAAATTTCCATAGGGTATCGCGTTTTACCTCGGCCACTTTCAGTGCAAGCGCCTGTTGCATGCTGCCCGAGACATTAAGGTTGATTTCTTGGGTATTACCGCCAGTTTCAACCTTTTCTAAATTCATGCCGCAGATAGGGCAAGTGCCTGGTACATCACTAATAATGTGGGCGTGCATAGGGCAGACGTATTTAATGGTTGCCCCAGAACTTTGATTCTTGACTAAGCTATTGGCTTTAGGCGTTGGCGTATCAAAGACTTGCGCCGCATTTTGGCTTGCGCCACTGGCTTGATGATCCGCATGTTGGCCGGCAGTGCTTGCCTCTTCCTCTTCTTCCTTCTCAACGAGGAACATATTGCACTTAGGGCAACGGCCGGGCTCGTGACTTTCGACCTCGGGGTGCATTGGACAAGTGTATGTTTTGACTTGATTAGTTTTACTGGTATTGGTTGCATGCTCGTGGCCCGCTTCAGCTTGTGTTGCGGCATTAACGAGCTGCGCTTGGGTTAACCAAGGCGTCCCCATCAGTAGGCTGCTGAGTATCAATACAGCCTTAGGGCCCGGCTTTTTTACTTTATTAAATTGCTTCATATGCCTCATCTCCAGCCTAGCTTAGTGGTGCGCGTGGTCTTTGTGCATTGCACCGTCAGCCATTTTCTCTTCAGTCGCTTTTGGCTCTAAATTCATGCCACATTTAGGGCAAGTGTCACCTTTGTTACCTGTCACTTCTGGGTGCATAGGGCAAACATAGGTTTGAGCTTGTTCCTGTGGCGCGGCATTGTCATGGTGGTGCTCATGGGGCGTTGCCGTAGCAAACACACTGGTGCTAGTCATTAAAAATGCAACTAAGGCAAGATTAGTTAAGGTTTTCATATTGTTCACTCCATCGGGTTTGGTAGCCGAATATGAGTGCATAAAACGTGACTGGTATTATTCTGCGCCGATAACCTGCGCGAATAGGGCTGCCATAGCGGTCAGCTGGGTCAGTACTACGCTTTTGCTTTACTCTGGGTGCTGAGTTGTTGGTGCACCACAATAAACGGCGAAATAAATTGTTAGCTTTGTTCGCCCTGAAAAAAGGGCACAATGAGGCTAGGCTATCGGCGGTTTAAAGGCCGAAGACAGGGAGATAGAGTGGAAATGAGGCATAGGAGTGGCCACTGGGGTATCACTCAGTCCAACACTGGGCCAAAGGTGTGGGCTGAAAAGAGTGCCGGCAACTGAAATCGTTAAACAATGTCCACAGTCATTAAGACAAGATGTGGTGCCATCACAGCAGTGCTGCTTCGCGCCGGGAAGCATTTGATCGTTACAGCAATCTGTACTGGCCATTGCACCTGAATCAGCTCGGTTCTCAGTGTTCATCTGCATCATGGCGGCATGGTCCATTCCTTGGCTGGAAGGGTTATGAACCATAGCGCTCATTTCCATAGAGCGCATCACCATCGCGTGACCATTAGACGCAACACTTTGCCCGACGAGTGCGAGTAAAGTGAATATGACTAATAGTGAACGACCTAGTGTGTGATGCATAAATATTCCAAATAATGAACGGCTCGATTTTAGCATAGAGGCATTATCCTGCAATGAGTTAACTCACATTTCAGTTAATGCCCCCGCTTATAAACTCCTACGGTTTAATTATTTTGAGGGATGGTTTTCCAACATATCCGCCATTAATTGGCTGTGGTTTTGCAATGGCTGTGGCTGTGGCGTCGCATTATCCACACTTAATTGAATGCTGGGATTTTTAATAAAACGTCTCGCATCCGCCTCACTGACTAATTTAGGCGTGCTAATTTGGTAATTAGACTGAGATGCAACATCTAAGGTAAAGAATAAAGGTTCCGACTTCACCCAAGTGCCGCTGTCGTCAGCACGGTAGTTGAATACATCTTGATATTTAACTTCAACCAGTACTTTACCTTCGGGCAGTTCAACGGGTTTAAACGCTTTAGTGGCTTGACCATTAATGCTGACAACATTGAGGGTTTCTGTACCTTTTAGGGTTGCTGCGTTAGCCGTCATGCTAATCGCCAGAGTGCTCATGATTAAAGTCGCGCCAACTAAGGTTTTGTTGATTAAAGTGGTTTTCATAATAAACTCCAAAAATTTGCTATATCGCGTGAGTGCGCAATCGTGGCGTCATCATCGCGAAATATTGAATCGATTTAATTGCTAAAACTTAAAACAGATCGGTTACAGCAAATTGGAGTTGGGAGGGGGTGTGGTTAACCCGAGATCGGCCGTTTGAATCGCCCAGCTTTGGACTGCAATACGCTTACTCGCATGATTCATCAGTGCGAGTTGGGGTTGTGACGTAGAGAGATAAAGTTGTGCGAGACAATGGGTTTTACAGTGGTTGGTGAGGGAGTCTTGGCAATGCAGCATGCATTCGTCCGAAGGACAATCGGGCATAGTACACTTCATCTTGCCATCGACCATTTGCATGCTGGGCGTATCGTGGGAGTCATTCATCGCTGAAGTTGGCATAGCATTCACCATCGCCGATTGGGCGATAAGTGAAAATAACAGTGCTATGGTGATCCAAAACTTAGCCATAAAAACTCACATAAAATAATGTCTACCTCTAATGACCTTTAAAGTTGGTGAAAAGTTTCGTACTCATTTTGTTTTTTTATGTATCACACTGTGGCTTCGCAGGTTAAATGTCGTCTTGATCACATTTTTGTATTCTAAAAATGATTTCATTGCCTTAGCTTCATAAGGTAGTACTTAATCATTGGTCGCTTAGCATAATGATTAATGTATTAGCGTGAGTTGAAGTACCCTCAAGCTCTGCTAAGCTGGGTTGAGTGAGTTATGTATTAAGAGTTAGACCTAAGTCTCATTTTGCACTTTTAAGTTTAAATTAATGGGCATTTTTAGGCTTAAAATCAAATTTCTAATAAATGAAAAAATATAAAATAGTCTTATAAAAACTAATTTTGACAATATTTTTTGGAGATAGAGTGATGAACTGGCGTGCACTATTTAAACCAAGCGCAAAATATTCCATCCTGGCGCTGATCGTCGTCGGTATTGTTGTCGGTGTTGTGGGCTACTTTGCAACCCAGCAAACCTTACATGCGACAAGCGAAGACGCATTCTGTATGAGCTGCCATAGCAACCACTCATTGAAAGATGAAGTGTTAGCTTCTGCCCACGGCGGTGGTCGTGCGGGTGTGACTGTACAGTGTCAAGACTGCCACTTACCACACGGTCCAGTGGATTACTTAATTAAGAAGATCATCGTATCTAAAGACTTATACGGTTTCTTAACGATCGATGGCTTTAACACTCAAGCTTGGTTAGACGAAAACCGCAAAGAACAAGCAGACAAAGCATTGGCTTACTTCCGTGGTAATGACTCTGCAAACTGCCAACACTGCCATACTCGTATTTACGAGAACCAGCCTGACACTATGAAGCCAATGGCTGTGAGAATGCACAGCAACAACTTCAAGAAAGATCCTGAAGCAAGAAAGACCTGTGTGGATTGTCACAAAGGTGTCGCTCACCCCTATCCAAAAGGATAAGGTTTAGCGCTTCAATAGCTTGATATGAAAATTAAAAGCCCTCGAAAGAGGGCTTTTTGCTTGCCGAGCATTAATTGGATTGGGATAAAACCTGTTTGCGAAAAGCCAAAAGGCTAAATACGCCGAAGATAAACACTTGCAGATAATCTTGCTTGCGCAGTGTCAGAAGGTTTTTAAACAGCATATGGAAGATGGCAACTTGGAAGCAATGCATCAGGCAAGTAATGCCAAGCAAGATATTGAGAATAATGCCGATATTGCCTGCAAAAGGCATAACAAGGTTATAAGCCATCATCAGCCACGCGATTAAGGTAATGGCTTTGCCCATATTGATCAGAAACGACATGCTATTCCTCGGTGTTAGCCTGAAAGTCCTCGGCCTGGTATTGATATAAGCGATAGCTGACTTGCCCTGCTGTCTTGTCTTTGAGCGGTTGCCAAGTCGCAGGGACTGCCATTTGAGTTAATTCCGACTCAATCTCCACATAAATTAGCGCGCCATCATTAAGCCAACCTTGGCTGTCCAATAGTTGAATGGTCTTTTCTGCCAAGCCTTTGCGGAAAGGCGGATCGATAAACACCACGTCAAACCCTTGGTCGCAGCCATTTTGCAGCACAACTAAAGTATCGGCGTTGAGTACCTCGGCATTGTCGCACTTGAGGGTATTGAGATTCGCTTTAAGTTGCATGGCGGCAGGACGTTGCAACTCGATAATCTTGGCGTAACTTGCATAACGTGAGAGAGACTCAAGCGCCAAGGCGCCGCTGCCACCAAAGCAGTCGAGCACCCTTGCGTGGGCTATATCATTGGCAAGCCAGTTAAATAGGGTTTCGCGGACTCTATCTGTGGTCGGCCGCAGGCCGTCTAAATCATGGATGGGCAGTTTGCGCGAACGCCATTGCCCGGCAATGATCCGCACTTGGCCACTACCGGCTTTCTTGTTGGCCGTTTGACTCTTGATCACTTGCTTGTTGTTTGCACGATTATTAGCCAAAGTGCCCCCGTGATTTTGCCTGAAGAAAGAAAGTGGTAGACTATGCCACCTTAATAAAGGCCACTATTTTATATCAAACTCCTAGTAAAAGGTGAGAAGGCTGATAGAGCAGAACTAATTGCCGACTTTTTGGGCGTAATTGCCGCGGTAATCTGGTATAACGGCAGGGTCTTATTTTAAATTCAACACTGAAGTAGAGCGCTGGAATTACACATGGCAAAGAAAGGTTTTTTCTCCTGGTTTCGTAAAGATAAATCACAAGATGAGGTTGTCGAGCAAACCCCAGTCTCTACTCCATCGCAAACCGAGCAAGCCGAAGCATTAGCAAAGCAGCACGCTGAAGAAGCCCGTCACGCGGCTGAAAAGGCGGCCGCCGAACAGGCTTTAGCCGACAAATTAGCGGCCGAAAAAGCAGAAGCGGAAAGAGTTGCCGCAGAACAAGCGGCAAAAGTCCAAGCAGAAGCCCAGCGTGTTGCTGAAGAGCAAGCAGCACGTTTAGCCGAACAACAGGCCGCCGAAGTCGCGCGGTTAGCGGCGGAGCAAGCGCAGGCTGAGCAGTTAGCCGCTGAGCAAGCGCAAGCGGAAAGAGTTGCAGCAGAACAAGCTGCAAAAGCTCAAGCTCAAGCAGAAGCCCAGCGCATTGCCGAAGAGCAAGCAGCACGTTTAGCCGAACAGCAGGCGGCCGAAGCCGCGCGTTTAGCGGCGGAGCAAGCGCAGGCTGAGCAGTTAGCCGCTGAACAAGCGCAAGCGGAAAGAGTTGCCGCAGAACAAGCTGCAAAAGCTCAAGCTGAAGCCCAGCGCATTGCCGAAGAGCAAGCTGCACGTTTAGCCGAACAACAAGCGGCCGAAGCCGCGCGTTTAGCGGCGGAGCAAGCTCAGGCAGAACAGTTAGCCGCTGAACAAGCAGAAGCCGAAAGAGTTGCTGCAGAAGCCCAAGCAGAAGCAGAGCGAGTTGCCGCTGAACAGGTCCAAGCTGAACAACCCCTTGAACAACAACCCGAACCTCAGGCAAAACCCGCCAAAGAAAGCTTCTTCGCGCGACTAAAACGCGGCTTGATGCGCACTAGCGAAAATATTGGTAGCGGTTTCATCGGGTTATTTCGTGGTAAAAAAATCGATGATGATCTGTTTGAAGAGTTGGAAGAGCAGCTGTTAATCGCCGACGTGGGTGTCGAAACGACTTCACGCCTTATCCAAAGCCTGACCGAACACGCGTCTCGCAAGCAACTAAAGGATGCCGAAGCACTCTACGATCTGCTGCGTGATGAAATGCAGAAGACGCTCGATCCTGTCGCTATTCCTTTAGTGCCTGAAAATGCTAACGGCCCCTATGTGATTCTAATGGTTGGCGTTAACGGTGTGGGTAAAACCACCACTATCGGTAAACTGGCGAAGCAATATCAGCGTCAGGGCAAGTCTGTGATGTTAGCGGCGGGCGATACCTTCCGTGCTGCAGCGGTTGAGCAATTACAGGTTTGGGGTCAACGTAATAATATTCCCGTGGTGGCTCAGCATACGGGCGCCGACAGTGCCTCGGTACTCTTCGATGCGCTGCAAGCGGCCAAGGCCCGTAAGATTGATATCTTGATTGCCGACACCGCGGGTCGTCTGCAAAACAAGTCGCATCTGATGGAAGAGTTAAAGAAAGTGGTGCGGGTAATGAAGAAGCTCGACCCAGAGGCGCCACACGAAGTCATGCTGACCTTAGATGCGAGCACGGGCCAAAATGCCATTAGCCAAGCGCAGTTATTCCAAGAGGCTGTTGGCGTCACCGGCATGACCATCAGCAAGCTCGACGGTACCGCCAAGGGCGGCGTGGTGTTTGCGATTGCCGACAAGTTTAAAATCCCGCTGCGCTATATTGGCGTGGGTGAGCAAATTGATGATTTGCGTACCTTTAATTCTAAAGAATTTATTGATGCCTTGTTCACTCAAGAGAAAGCGGATAGCTAATTTATGATTGATTTTCAGCAGGTCAGTAAGATTTATCCTGGTGGCCAAATGGCACTGGAAGAGGTGAATTTTCATCTACAAAAAGGTGAAATGGCATTCTTAACCGGCCATTCGGGCGCGGGTAAGAGTACCCTGTTGAAATTAATCACAGTGATCGAGCGTGCCACCACTGGCCGGGTGGCGATTAATGGCCACGATATTGCCAAAATCAGCCCTAAACACGTGCCCTATTTGCGCCGCAATATTGGAATGATTTTCCAAAACCATCATCTATTGATGGACAGAAGCGTATTCGACAACGTCGCCTTGCCATTAGTGATTGAAGGTTTTTCCCACGGTGAGATCCGCAAACGTGTCGCTGGCGCGCTGGATATGGTGGGTTTGTATGGCAAAGAGCGCCATAACCCCATCATGTTATCCGGTGGTGAGCAGCAACGTGTCGGTATCGCCCGCGCCATTGTGAATAAACCGCCACTATTGCTGGCCGACGAACCGACGGGCAACTTGGACCCTAAGTTGTCGATGGATATCTTGCGCTTATTCGAAACCTTTAACGATGCGGGCACTAGCGTGCTTATCGCTACCCACGATTTGGGACTGATCGCGCGGATGAAGTACCGCACTTTTACCCTGAAACAAGGGCGTATGCTCGGCGCACAGGAATTACACCATGGACACGCGACGGCTCGAGGTGATGCGCAATGAGTGACAACGCTAAATTAACGCGCAGTAAGTTGCCCATTTCGGGGCGTATCGTGATGTTTTTTATTCGTCATGTGCAGCAAGCCATGGCGAGTATGGGTGAGCTGTGGCGCAGTCCAGTTTCTTCTCTGATGACGATGGCGGTTCTCGGTGTGAGTCTAAGCTTACCCGCGGCGCTGCAAGTGTTAGTGAAAAATGCCGAGACCATTACTAGCTCTTGGAACAGCGCGGCGGAGATTTCACTGTTTATCGATGAAAATCGCAGCGAGCAGACAATTCAAAGTTTGCTGACCCGCATCCGAGCCTATGCCGAAGTGGAAAAGGTGCAGTATATCGACCGCAATCAAGCGCTTGAGGAATTTCAGCGCCTGTCGGGGTTTGGTGAAGCGTTAGCTTATCTCGATAAAAACCCGCTGCCAGCGGTGATTACCGTGACGCCGACTCAGCGTTATTCCACCCCAGTGGGTGCCCGTGAGTTGTTGTCTAAGCTGGAGCGCGAGCCTGAAATCAGTTTTGGCCGCTTAGATATCGAATGGCTAGAGCGTCTGCAAGCCGTGGTGCGCTTACTCGAACGTACCGTGATGGCGATTGCAGCCTTACTAGTGCTCGCCGTGGTGTTGGTGATAGGTAACACCATTCGCTTAGCGATTATGAACCGTCGCACCGAAATTGAAGTGATGAAGCTGGTTGGCGCCACTGAGTCCTTTATTCAGCGCCCCTTCCTTTATACGGGCATTTGGTACGGGGTCATTGGCGGTGTATTGGCTTGGCTTATCATTAACCTATTGGTTTGGTATCTAGATTCTGCCCTCGCTGAGCTGCTCGGTTTGTATGGCAGTCAGTTAGAGATGAAGTCTTTGACCTTTACCGAACTGCTACAATTAGTGGGCTTAGCCTCCTTCTTAGGTTGGCTGGGTTCTTACCTTTCGGTAAGGCAACATTTAAGAGCGATTGAACCCTCTTAATGATCAATCATTTATCGTTTAAAAATGCGAGTAGATAAGGCAAGCGATGAACTTTTGTTCACTTGCAATGTCTATTCAACGGGGTTAAAAGTAACACCCTAGACGAGCGAAGGTTGACATACTCTGTCAATTAGCCGATAGTTCGTCAGCTCATCCTCAAGGTGTTTTGAGTTAAGCCACAGGATGAAATCGACTTATATTTGATAAGTAGCAAGAAAGTAGGAGCGCGAATGACCTTTCAAACGCAATCAATGGCACTAACAGTCCCTCAGGGCAGCAGTAGTTTAGAAGCTTATATCCATTCAGTGACTAGCATGACAATGTTAGACGCTGAGACTGAGTATGAGTTAGCCAAGCGTTTGCAGGAAACGGGTGATCTGCAAGCGGCGAAGCAACTGATTATGTCGCACTTACGTTTTGTGGTGCACGTTGCTAAGGGCTACTCAGGTTACGGTCTGCCACAGGCGGATTTGATCCAAGAAGGCAACATTGGTCTGATGAAAGCGGTTAAGCGCTTCGATCCCGATGTGGGCGTTCGTCTAGTGTCTTTTGCTGTGCACTGGATTAAAGCTGAAATTCACGAATATGTGCTGAAAAACTGGCGCATTGTTAAAGTTGCAACCACCAAAGCACAACGTAAGTTGTTCTTTAATATCCGTAAAGCGAAAACTCGCCTCGGTTGGTTTAGCGATGATGAAGTCGCAATGGTGGCAGAAAACTTAGGTGTATCTAAGGCCGATGTGACTGAGATGGAATCACGTATGGCGGCGCAGGATCCTGCGTTTGACCTCAGCAGTGACAACGATGATGAGCAGGATTTTGCCCCTGTGCATTATCTCGAAGATCATTCGTCGGATTTAGCCGAAAATATCGAAAACGATAACTGGGAATCCAATGCCCAAGGTCGTTTATTATCGGCCATCAAAACCTTAGACGAGCGTAGCCAGCACATTCTGCGTGCCCGTTGGTTAGATGATGATAAAACCACACTGCAGGAATTGGCAGAAACCTATCAAGTCTCGGCTGAGCGCATTCGCCAGTTAGAGAAAAACGCCATGAACAAGCTTAAGGCTTGTATGGAAGCCTAATTAGGCTCGGCGTGAGAACATAAAAAAACCTGCTGCGGCAGGTTTTTTTGTGGCTGAATTTACCAAGAGTTATCAAAATTCGGATTGAATAGCGGCAATAAGTTGCTTGCGATTCACCTTTAAACCCGTTTGTTCGGCATGCTCTGGCCAAGGGTAATAGCGACGTGGTCGTTTAAAACGAGCGATTTTGTCGGCGAGAAAGACTTCAAGTTCAGCCTCTATTGCGCTTAACTCTTGGCTTGTACTGCTGTGGATTGTCTCACCGAGAATAATGTCACCACGAATAATGGCGGCGGGGAGTTGGCCGAAGGTGACGTCAGGCAGAGGGAAGACGATTGCCTCATAAATTAGCGGATGCAGTTTGAGCGCCGCTTCAATTTCCTCTGGCTGAATGTTCTCACCGCCACTGATAAACATATTATCGACGCGGCCCAAGATCTTAAGATTACCGTTAGCATCCCACTCGCCCCTGTCTTTGGTATAAAACCAACCCTCGGCATCGAGTGGTTTTTCGATCCCCTTATCCGTGAGATAACCCATAAATAGGCAATCTCCTCGCACCCAAATTACCCCATCGACAATTTTGAGTTCACGCCTTGGGAGTAATTTGCCACTGGTGCCATCGCTTAGCGCAGGGCCTGTGGTGATTTGCGAGCCCATCTCAGTCATGCCGTAGCTGGTAAAGCTGGCAATATGCCGCTGTTCCAGCTGTTTGAGCAAATCGATAGAAATTGCGCCGCCGCCGAGCAGCAGGGCTTTAATACTCTTGAGTGAAGCCTGTTTATCGGCGAGTAGATTGAGTAACTGTGTCGGCACGAGGGAAGCATGGGTTAAGCCGTCGCGCTCGATTTGCGCCTGTAACGGTAGGGCGGGGTCCGGCAGCACTACCGTCGCCGCCACTAGGGCGCAGCGGTTGAGAATGGCGAGGCCGCCAATATGAAACAGAGGTAACGACAACAACCAAGCATCACCAGTGACTAGCGGGATAAGACTGCGGGCGCCCTCGGCATTGGCAATATGATTCGCAAGATTGTGCACGGCCGCCTTAGGAAAACCGCTGGAGCCAGAGGTTAAAATCACATTACTTGGACGATAAATATCAAAAGCTGTCGCGGCGAGGTCGGCGCTAGGTGCTGCATCGAGACTAAAATCCAGCGTGAGTTGATGACTGCCTGACAAGGCCAGCGCCGCTTCGCTCCAATAGAAAGGAATGTGGTGGCTATCGATAAGCCCTTGAACTTGCGCCAGCGGAAAACGTGGCGAGATAGGAAAGAAGATTGCGCCAATATCCACACAGGCCCAATACAAGCAAATCATCTCTAAATTATTGCGGCTGATACATGCCAGTGGTTGCCCTTGGCCTACGCCGATGCGCGTGAGCTGTTCACCCAAGCCCAGCACCATTTGGCTTAAGCGGGCGTAGCTGATGTCCTGCCCATTATACTTAACCGCCGTTTGTGTGGGTGAGGTGAGCGCCGCGCTATGTAATGGCGAGATACCTTGCAGTGCAATGGAGTGGGATGGTGCCAATGTTTGAGATCCGGACATTGGCGATTAATCCTGCTGCGTACTGGTGACAAGTTTAAGTTGATGAAGCTTCAAGCATTGTGGCTTGTTGCTTGGTACGATTAAGTCTTGGCTAAAGGCGCTCAAAGTATCTAGCCCTGGGATTTCATCGGGCGTCAGTATGGCGGCTAAGTGGGCCAAGTCATTGATACCTAAACTGGCCTCAAGGCTTGAGCTTAAGATACAGCGCACGCCATGGCTGTGGGCCTCGTCGATAAGGCGCTGAAGTTTTTCAATACTGCCAAGTAGCATGGGTTTGATGATGAGTGCCGTGAGTCCCTCGTGCATCACAAATTGATAATCCGGGTCATTGAGGGATTCATCTAAGGCGTAGGGCAGAGGAATAGCGCGATACAGGGTTTGATTATCCTGCGGATGCTGGCAAGGTTCCTCAATATATTCAATGCTCTCTAGTGGTAAACAGGCAGCAAAATCGAGGGCTTGTTCTAAGCTAAAGCCGCGGTTGGCATCTAAGCGCAGCTTGAGATCGGGTCTCTGGCCTAAGATGCCATAAATCAAGCTTAATTCATCTTCCATTGAGGTTTGTGCGACTTTCACTTTGACTGAGTGTACGCCGCTATCGAGACTCGCAATTCTTGCTATCAATTCGGATTTTGGCGCATCCGCTGGCTGATAGATGAGCGGCACTGTGCTGGTGACAGGCCGCACCGACTCGAGTTTTCCGCTGAGTTTGGCATGCAATAGGCTCAAGCCAAAGGCCATGGACGGATAGGGACTCGCTTCGGCCTGCTCGAGCAAGCAATCGATAGGCTGATTTTGCAGTTCGGGCAATAGCGCCACTAAGGCCTGTTGTACTTCGTCTAGGCTCTCGCGGCTAAAACCGGACAACGGCTGTTGGTCGATATCAATCCCTGAGAGCGGCGCGATTTCAACCAGTTGCTCGCTTTCTTCACCCTCTGCTCGTGCTTTTGCCTGCAACACTAAGCCCGTTCTATGGTCGATACGCTGTTTCCCCACGGGTAAAAAGCGGTCTAAGGGCAGGCGATATAAGGACAAGCTGAGCGAAGTTAAGATCATATTTTCCCTAAATTTATCTGTTTCAAGTCATCGATTTTTTAAGCTTGAGTGCGCTTAAGCAAGCGACTAACGCCGCGGGATTGGCTTGATGTATGTTATGCCCAGCCTGTTCAATCTGATGCAAGATGATGGGCTGTTGTGCTTGCCAATCCTTTGCTATGGCGGTGAATTTCGCATCTTGGCTGCCAGCAAAAAAATGGCATTCACAGCCAAGGCTTGCAGGTACATCCCAGAGAGAGGCTTGGCGAGCCAGCGATGTGGCTAAAAAGATCTGCTTTAGTGTCTGCTTGGGATGTTGGTCTAGCAGCGCCGCACGCTTGGCTATCAAGGCATGCCGCGCCTTGTCGGACATATCGGCAAACACCGCTTGTTGGTACCAAAGCTGTAAAAAATCCCGACTGCTTAAGCTGAGTAAGCGTTTGGCCCACAGATTGTCGTTTTTACTGCGTGCGGCTTGCTCTGCGGTATCGGTTAGCCCGGGATGACAGGACTCTAGCCATAAGCTCAAAATGCGCTGCGGATACGCCTTGGCAAGATGCAGCGCGATGCGGCCGCCGAGGGAATAACCGTAGAGATAAAAGGATTCAATACCAAGGCGATCGAGGCGGCTGATAATGTCCTGAACACAATGCTCAAAACCATTGGCGAGCGTCGATGGCAGCTCATGCTGATTATCGCCGTGTCCGGGTAAATCGAGGCAGATACAGTGAAAATGCTGGCTCAGTTCGGGGATAATCGGCAGCCAATCGGCCTTAGTCCCTAAAAAGCCGTGAAGCAGGACTAAGTTTGGCTGCGAGACTTCCCCGTAACGGGCCACGGTTGGCATTAGCTTTGTTTCACCCATAAATTCAGCGCGGCGATCTGCTCGCTGGCTTGGTGTTGGCTTACACTGACTTCGATCACCGAGGCTCCCTGATAATCGAGCGCTTCGTGATAACAGCTTTGGAAGTCAGCTAAATTATCCACTTGATTATATGGCAGATTAAACATGGCAGCGGCGTAACCAAACTCTAGACCATGGCTTAAGCGGTAGTAATCACTGCGCAGTTCCTCATTAGGGACGGGCAAGAGATTAAAGATATTGCCGCCGTCGTTGTTGAGAATAATGATCACCAGCGGGCTGGTTAAGCTGCGGGCAATGGCAAAAGAGTTGAGATCATGCAGCTGGGATAAGTCCCCAATAATCAAGCTCGTGGGTTTACCTTGATGCGCGGCAATGCCGCAGGCGGTGGCCAGTAAGCCGTCGATCCCCGATGCGCCACGGTTGGTGTAAGTGGTGGCCGTGCAACAACTCACTGGGGCGTACATATCGTATAACCGCACGGGCAGACTATTGCCGATAAACAATTGCTGCTCTAACGGCCGCGTATTGGCAATGGCGCGGATAACCTGTGCTTCACCAAACTCTCCTTGATCGATATTACGTACAAATAAACTATGTAATTCATCGTTGTAGGTGACTAAGGTGTTGGCCCAATTAGCCGAAGAGGAACGATACCAATTAAGTTGAGCAAATTGCGCGGCGTTGGCGTGCCAAATGTGTTTGGCATTATGGCTTGGGTCGAGCCTGTCCTGCTGTGGCAGCACTTGCCAGTAACTGTGCCAGTTTTGCTCGGCAAGGTAAGCAATCAAACGCTTGGACAATAAGCGCCCACCAAATACCAGCACGCGGTCCGCCTCTTGCAACAGATTGCGCGCCTTAGGATGTTGCAGTAGTTGGTCAATATTGCCTATCGCCGCGGGATGTTGCCGCAGTTGTGACTGTGCATCGGTCAGCAATGGCCAACCAATCTTTTGCGAGAGGGCGATAAGTTGCTGTGGATCTTGCTCCGGCGTGAGTGTACCCGCGATGATGACGCCCTTACCGTGGACGAAACGCATAATGGCATCATCGCTCGGGCTACTGAGCTGTTCACTCTTACCGTATTGAGTGTAGGGTCTGGCGTGTTGCAGCCAAGTTTGCAGTGGCCTCAGATAAGGCGATTCGCTATCGAGAATGGTGCCACTCATCTCACTCGGATATAGAGGTTCGCGGTACATGCAGTTGATGTGCACTGGGCGTGTTTGGTTTGCCACCGCCTCATCGAGGGTTGTGAGCAACATCTGCGGCGCAATGTGCGCATCTGGCGTGGGCAGGTTTACCTGCTGGGCATAATTGGCAAAAATCGCCGGTTGCACTATGGCTTGGTTGGCGCCGCAACCGAGTAACTCTGGTGGCCTGTCACCGCTTAAGACAATCAAGGGCACATGGGTCAACCAAGCTTCGACTATCGCAGGATAAAGGTTGGCGACGGCCGTGCCTGAGGTGGTGATAATCGCCACGGGGGCGCAGCTGGCTTTGGCTAATCCGAGGGCCATAAAACCTAAGCCACGCTCATCGAAATGCAAGTGACGTTTAAGCTTGGTTTGCTGAGCCGCCGCTAAGGTTAGCGGTGTCGAGCGTGAGCCCGGTGCCATGCAGACATGCTGCACACCAAGACGTGCTAATTCTTCCAGAATAAGTGCGCCCCACATCAGGTTCAGTGTGGCTGTGTTTTCGGTTCGCATAGCAAGATCTATCAGGATAAAGATGGGCTTAGTGTAACGTGTTTGGCGGGCAAGATGTATGCCTGGCTTAACAAAACTTGGGTCGACACTGTGGGGGATGAGGTGGAGCCTAAGCTAAGGCAGAGTATGCCTATCACCTCGTATTACAAGATGAAAAATCAGGATAAGGAGCCGCTAAATAATATGGTCGACAATTTTCTTTATCTGTCCGCTTAGCCAGAGCAAGTCCTCATTCACCTTATTCGGTTGGTTTTTTTGCACGAGGAAAATCGTTGGCGCTTCGGTATGGGCGTACAAACGTTCGGCCTCCAGTTGCGACAGCTGACAAGTGTGTAACTCGGGAATATCGCTCACCATCTCGTAAACCACTCGATAGGGCAGTAATGAAATTGTCTGACTCTCGCCAAGATATTCGAACAGGCTAGAAATACTGGTAATGGTAATTTCAGTATTGAGTTTTATGCCATTTTTAATGCAGAACTCCTGATATGGGCTGAGGCGAGTGCTGGGGTTGCCAAGATCTGTATTGACATAGGGATACTCGGCAATGCTCTCAAGCGTGATTTCGCGTTTAAAAATCGGATGGTTACGGCTGGCTATGAGGTAAACCTTGTCCATGCGTTGCAGCGTCGTGGTTTGCAACTTATCACCAAAGGCCGCCACATCGGCGGTGCTTTTATTGCAGCAAATGCCTAAGGCCACATCGCCATTGATGATGTCCTGTGTCGTGTGCAGCGACCAAGGGGTGATATTAATCTGCATCGGCTTTTGTTCTTCCTTAATGGCCTGCATTAAGGCTTTAGGAAACGCATAGGCAATGAGGCCTGGCGCAGCAATTTCAACATGGGTTTTGACTTGGCTTGCATTTGCCGCGCGCACCTTTTGAAATTTATCCGAGCATTCTATGGTTTGTTTCGCAATAGGATATAAATGAGTTACAAACTCATTTGGAAATAAACCGTATTTTTTACGAATGAAAAGTTCATCGCCAAATGTTTCCCGCAGATTTTTTAGGCTGCGACTTATTTTGGGGGCAGGGATATCTAACGCCTTTGATACATAGGTTGCAGATTTGTTCTCATATAATGAAACCAATATTTTTAAACTCAAAATATCGAGGTTGTCCATGTTATTAATATGCATTTTTTATATTCCTTAATATTGGGCAAGCACTAGATAAGCAAGGAATTATTATGGTGTTGGTAATTAAAATTAATGTGAAACCAGTCTCAAGTCTAGCACCTTTTTTCTATCTATGTGTAACAGGAAATTTAGATTTGAATTTTTTATTTTTCAAAAAACATCTTTAATTTAATTTGAAATTTTAGTATGTGATATTTGACTATTTGAATTTCAATTTATTAATTAACCATTATCAATATGTGCATTTTAGATTTATGTTAAACGGTAATGTGTTCTGTATCTTAACTTGTTGTTTATGTTTAATTTTGTATTTTTAAATGTGACCTATGTCAAAAAAATAAATGGGATTAACAATAATACTGAAGCTGCTTTAAAGGAGAAAACAAAAATATAATTGTGTTATTGGAGGCGTATATGAACACTTCAGTCATTCTCAGCTATGCGTTTATGTACTTTGTACTATTCGTCGCAGTTCCATTCGTGTTTGTAATGTTTGTCATGACTTGCATTAAGTTTTTTAGAGCAGATCCTGATGACGCTCATCATGAAATGAAACTCAAACCAGTGTTATTTGATGAAGAAAGCTTCAGCTTTTTTAAATCACTCAAAACTGTCGTAGAAGGTAAATATGATGTCTGCTGCAATGTGCCGTTAGACACTGTATTTGATATGGACCAGCATGATGCTGATTTAAATCACGAATGCCGTCTCGACTATGTGTTGATTGACCATGACTCTTCTGAAGTCAAAATGGTGATCAGCGACGCTGGTAAGCAAATTAACTCACCCATGAAAAAGCTGTTCAGTAAATTCAATATTGGCTTTATTGAAATGAACCAGCATAAACAGTGGGATACCCAAAGCCTTAAGCAAGCTTTAGCCGTCTGACCACGACTGTCGGGTTCGGAGCCTTCCGAACCCTGACTTCCTCTGTATTTCCCCATCTATCAATATGAGGACTCGCTATGTCTACACGACAATGGCTGTGGTCATTACGCTTGGGTGTCGTTGCTGTATTGCTCAGTTTTTCTGCTACGAGTGCTGAGCCTGCTAGGCAAATTAACAGTGATGCTTGCATGAAGTGTCATAAGCGTAATGGTCAAATGTTAGGGCATCACGGCCAAGATGCCATGAAAATGACCTGTTCCAGTTGTCACGGTGAAAAGGGTGATCACCCTAAAAAACCAAATGATTTAGTGGTGTTTGGATTAAATGAAGCATCCGAAACCACAGTGCAATTACAGGCATGCCAAAAATGCCACAGGCCCGCCAAACTCAGTTCCCAAGAGTGGACGCATAATGTGCATGCGCAAAAAGTGGCGTGCGCCGCTTGCCATAAATTACATAGCCCAACTGAACCTATGGCCGACATGACGCCTAAGGTTCGCAGTGAGCTGTGCCGTAACTGTCATACAGGCCAGCAGGAGTAAGGTTATGGAAAATTCAAAAAGAAGATTTCTCAAAGGGACATGCGCCCTGTTGGCCGGCGCTTCGGGAGCGACCCTACTCGCGACTGTTAGTGCTTCAAATGAGGCGAAGGCCGAACCCAGCGTGAAGTATGCGCTGGTCCACGATGAGACTAAGTGCATAGGTTGCAAAGCCTGTGAGGTTGCATGCCGTGAAACCAACCAGGTGCCCGAGGGCGTGGCGCGGCTAAAGATAGAACAAACCGGACCTTACGGAGAATATCCAAACCAGTTTTATCACTTCAGTCGTAAGTCTTGCCAGCACTGTGAAGATGCCCCCTGTGTCAATGTCTGCCCGACCGGTGCCGCTTTTATCGATAAAGAGACGGGAATCGTGTCGGTGGATGCGTGGAAGTGTGTGGGCTGTCAGTATTGTATTGCGGCTTGTCCCTACAAAATTCGCTTTATCAATCCCGTTACCCATGCTGCGGACAAGTGTGATTTTTGCCGTGAGACTAATCTGGCCCAAGGTAAACAGCCCGCCTGCGTCGCGGCTTGTCCAACTAAGGCCTTAGTGTTTGGCAATTTAAAGGATCCGAGTTCACAGGTGGTACAAGTGTTGAAGGCTAACCCGACCCAAAGGGCTAAGGTTGACCTAGGAACGCGGCCAAAACTGTTCCGCATTGTGGCTAAATCAGGGGAGGTAGCAATATGAGCGCCCTACATTTTGATACGCTAGTATGGCATTGGCCGATCGCGATTTACCTGTTTTTAGCCGGCGCATCGGCCGGCGCCATGTTCTTTGCGGTGTTACTCAAACATTTTGTGTTAAAGCATAACGCCTACCAGTCTGGCTTTGTACAAGCGGCCTGTATTGTGGCGCCCGTGGCTGTGATGGCGGGTTTGGGCATCTTAGTCTTGGACTTAACTAAGCCCTTCGATTTTTGGAAGATCTTAGTCTTCTATAATCCCAAGTCAGTGATGTCGATGGGGGTGCTGATCCTACTGATTTACCAAGTCTTTATGTTTATGTGGATTGGCTTGTTATTCCGTAAACCTATCGATGCTTGGTGTGAGAGCCGCTTTCCCATAGTGCTGAAGTTCACCGCCTGGCTGAGCCGCTTCGAGGCAACGATTACTGGTTTGTTGGTGATCTTCTCCCTCGCGCTTGGGGCTTATACCGGCTTTTTACTGTCGGCCTTGCCCGGTTATCCGATGTTGAAAAACCCTGTGTTGCCGCTGCTGTTTTTGGCTTCGGGGCTTTCATCGGGCGCCGCATCTTCCCTCTTGGGTGGCGTGTTGCTTAACGCCAACCCCAATGCCAAGGAAGTACACTTTATCCATAAAGTTGAGATCCCATTGATTTTGGTGGAGATAGTGCTGATTTTCACCTTCTTTATGGGGCTCGTCTTATCGGGAGGTCAGAGTAAGTTTGCCGCATTCAATGCGATAGGTTATGGCTTCTGGGGATGGGTCTTCTGGATTGGCATAGTTGGGCTGGGATTATCGGGACCACTGGCGATGAACCTATTTATGACGGCCACTTCCAAACGCAAATGGGCTTATGTGGCAGGCACCGCATGCTTAAGTCTCATTGGTGTACTACTGCTGCGTAACTTTATTCTCTACACGGGGCAAATGACGGTCGTTTAATGGGGCACGGTTTGCCCAAGTTAAAGATAAGAAGGAATAACGGCGGATGGCGAAGCGGTGTTTAAGGAATGCACTGTGAGTTAACCTCCTTTGATTACACTGGCTGAAGTAGTTAAAGGTGGGTTGCCTTGTCGCGATTTGCTGTCACAGGGAGGTTATTGGGAAGGGAAGCCATATTTTTGATATTGTTTGCCCTGCCTCCACAAGGGCCTCGCCACCTTTATTCCTTAGGGGTGGCGTTTCTTGTTTGGGGGCAAAGCATGCCTATTCACCCGCGTTATTTATCCACTCGCTCATCACCACATGGGTTTTGATTTTAATGATGTCCGTGTGGGTATCGATATATTCACGAATTTCATGCAAGCGGCGCATCGACGGGGCATGCACATACACCAGTAAATCCATATCGCCGGATATACCGCGGCAAGTGATCACCTCGGGGATGGCATGGAACACATGTACCACATCGGCGCAGCGTGGGCATTTATGCTGAATTTCGAAATAGGCCGACACTCCTTCCTTTTGCGATTCGCTCAGCAAAACCTGATAGCCGCGGATCACCCCAGTTTGCTCGAGTTTTTTTATCCGCTCGGCAACCGCACTACGGGAAAGGTTAACCTGCTCTGCGATACTGGAGACACTCTGGCGGGCATCTTGTCGCAGGCTGTGGATGATGGCGGTATCAAACTTATCCAACTTGAGCTCCGATAAAAACGGGTTGTAAAAAAGTACGAGGCATATCGCCAAGACAGGCTAACATGAGTTGAGTACCATTCGCTGAGGCTGCGCCGTCATTTTGCCGGAAATATGCGTTTTTGCCGTCATTTTGCCGGTATTTGCCATGAAGAACACTGAGATTGACGGCAGATTGCGGCGTAAAATCTCACTATACTGACGGCTTCAAAACCACTGAATTTTAACAGATGAACTCACATAGCGGAACTATAGGACGTTGGCAAGGCGCAGGCTTGATGGCCACCACTTTGCTGGGCACAGGGGTGTTTATTCTCCCGCAAATGACAATTGACAAAGCCCAGGCTGGTGCGCTTATCGCGTGGTCACTCCTGACCTTAGCCATTATTCCGGTGGCACTGATTTTTGGTCGATTGGCGAGTGTCTTTCCCCATGCTGCGGGTCCCGCTTATTTTGTCGAAAAGGCTTTTGGTCGCACCGCTGGCCGTACTATTGGGCTGATTTTTTTACTGGTGGTGCCCATGGGGGCGCCGGCCGCGATTTTGATGACCTTCCAGTTCGTTAATGCACTCATCCCTTTAGATGGCTGGTCTAAGGTGGGCGCTGAGGTATTAGTGATTTTAGGCTTATTCCTGCTTAATCTGCGTGGTATTCAAGTCTCGGCCAAACTGCAATTTGGCTTAACCCTTTGTATTGTGGCGATTGTGGTGCTGTTATTCGGGGCGAGCAGTGTGCAACCTGGGCACTTAACCTCATTAGCGAGCTATGGCACGCCAGAAATCCCCACCATTATGATTGCCGCAGGTATCGCCTTTTGGAGTTTCCTTGGGATTGAGGCCATGACTCACCTCGCCGATGATTTTCGCCGCCCGCAGCAGGATATGATCCCAGCGATGATGATGGGTACTGTGCTGGTGGGCATTATTTATGTGGCCTGTACCTTGATTTTACTGTTAGTGCCGACCGATAAAAGCGTGGCCATGATTGGCGTGTTCGATGCGCTTTTGGGTGGCTATGGCGCACAAGTGATAGGTGTATTGGGGATTGCCAGTGGTCTTGCTACGGTTAACGTGTATGCCGCCAGTGCCGCACGCCTAATCTGGAGCTTTAGTAACGAAGGCATTTTGCCGCGCTGCTTTGCGGTAAAAAATCGTCACGGAGTGCCTATCCGCGCCTTGGCGGCGTTACTCAGCGTGATGGCGAGTGTGATAGTGCTGACCCACACCACGGGCCAAGAGCTCGAACATTTGATAGCTTGGAGTAATGGGGTGTTCGTGGTGATTTATTTAATGGCGATGTTAGCCGCGGCTAAGTTATTGCCCCGCAGTAACTTACCCTTAGTGGTATTAGGTTGTGGCTTCTGCTTGGCCTTAGGTATCGCGCTTGGGGCAAGTATGGCCTACGTGCTGGTGTTGATCTTGTTCGTGGCACCATTCCTGTGGTGGCAAAAGACGCATATCAGTCGCAAACAGAGCTTAGCGGTAAATAAAGCGTCTTAGTGGCCGAAGTGCTGAACTATCACTGAATGACGGACCAGAACGCCAAGCATCGTGCGTTCTGGTCCCTTGGCCTTAAATCTTCTGATCCAGTTTAAAGTCGAGCTGCACCTGTTGATTCAGCTGTGGCACGGCCTTGCCCGAATCAAACTTAGGTTTGTATTTCCAGTTTTGCACCGCTGACAGTGCCGCCTTATCAAACACTCGCTTCGGATTAGCATCGAGCACGCGCACATTGCTGACGCTACCATCTGCCGTAATATCAAATCCCACGACCACATAACCTTCCTTGCCATTTTGCGCCGCATCAATGGGATAGCGAGGGGACACTTGCAGCACAGGTAAGGCTTCGGCCGTCATTGCCGATTGGGTAAAGAGTGTGGTTTGGCTCGGCATTTCGGGAGTAAAAGTTTGAGTATTGAAGTCGACGAGTTGATTGCTCTCACCCGGAGCGGTAACGCGCTCCCTAGCCGGAATGGGTTTAGGTGGTTCGGGTTTACGGTTTTCCTTAGGCGGAATGGGTGTTCGCTCGCTCATCAAAATATTGATTTGCGGTGCATCGCTCGCTTGCCCGCTCAAGGGCTGCGGATTATGGATAAGTTGCGCCATAAACACGAACAAACCTAAGGTGATCAGTGCGCTAACAAGGATAATACCAGTGCGATTAACGAGTGCATGTTGGCCCATAGTGTTTCCTTACAATGGATGAACAAGATTTAATCTATATCACCTATCACTAAATTTTAGAAATATTTATTTACAAATAAGCATAGTTGTTGAGCAATTTTTGACGGGCTGGAATGGCATAAAGCACGAGCCAATCGCGCTTGCCGAGCGGATTTGTGGCAATCACTGCCTGCTTTCAATATCGTTTGAAGTAAGACAAAAGTGCCAGACGCCATTGATATACGGCGATATCTTTGCAAGCGCGGCTAAACTCTGTGTTCTATATTTTGATCATTCATGTCGAAGGAGAATAAATATGGATTCTGCTGCGCTACTGAGTCGAGTCGATGACTTACCCCGTTTACCTAAAGCCATCAGTGAGCTGCTTGAAGTAGTTAACGATGATAATGCCACGGTCAAAAATATTGCGACTAAGGTGTCCCACGATCCCTTGATCAGCGCTAAGGTGCTGAGGCTGGCCAATTGCGCCCACTATGGCCACAGCCGCGAGGTGGGCAGTATTGACGAAGCCGTTGTGCGCCTTGGCATGCAGACGCTGCGGACGTTAGTCCTAGCGTCGGCGGTGATGGGCTCAGTGCCTAAATGCCAAGGGGTCGATCTCGCGCAGTTTTGGGGGCAGACCTTTGAAATTGCACTCTATTGCCAAGAGATGGCCAAACGTTGTGGGGTACAGCCCGATGAGGCCTTTACCTGTGGGATCCTCCATCGGATTGGTGATTTACTGATTGCGGCGATTTCCCCCGAAGATGCCGAGAAGATTACCGAAGCCGTCGCTCAGGGCAAAGATAAGCATACGTTTGAGCGTGAACTGCTCGGCTATGACTCGCCCGATATTGGCGCCCTGTTGGCCCAAAACTGGAAATTCACCCCCGCGCTGGTGCAGGGGATTCTTTATCAGGATCACCCCAAGGATTCGAATCCGTTTTCTAAATTGGCCGCCTTGTTGTGCCTCGCCTATAAAGTGCTGGAGGAGTGGGACAGCATAGATGATGACGATAAAACCAGTTGGTTATCGCAATTAGCGACCAAGAAGGGCTTAAAGATGGAAATGGGGGGATTGCGAGTCAAGTTAACAGAACTGAGAGGCGCTGGATTCGAAATAGGTAAGGCCCTTGCTTAAGACTGTTTAACCCGCAAACGGCAATTTAAAACGTTAAACTCAAAGCATGAATGGCAGCACTGCGATTCATGCTTTTTTATTGGGCGCTTTTAGTGTGCCGCTTGGGTCGCTTCGATAGCCTGATTACGCATCTGGATCAGTTCACTGTGTTTGAGGTACAGCAAATCGGCGGTGCGGCGAATAATTTGATCTTCGTACTGGGAGAGTTGTCCATCGGCATAGGCTAATTGCCACATAGCTAACAGCAATTGTTGTTTTTGCTCCAAGCTAAATTCGGCATTGATGGTATTGGTAAACTCAAACAGCGAGGTAGCATTACCTTGGGCTTTTTTCGCTTCTTTAATCAGTTCATTGGCTTCCTGCGCTGGCATCGACAATGTTTCTGTCAGCAAGGTCGGCAGTAACGCCATTTCTTCTGCCGCGAGGGTTTCATCGGCAAATACCACTTCGAGCAACATGCTCGCGGCCGCCAACTTCAGCTGGTGGGCTTTCTCCTCGGGGGAGATGGCCTGGGTGTGGGATTGAAGGAATCGTTTCAGCTTAGCAATCATAAAAGGGCACTGCTCTGGCAAGAAGGGATAACTAAATAGAGTGATTTACGGCGCTAAAGTTCACCCTAAGCCGTGTGCTTAGGGTGAAAGCGAAGATTACAGCAGAGAGTTTAGGCCCTTCATCAGCAGATCTGAGCTGCCTTCGGCGCCATTTGTCTCAAGATAAGACTTGGCGATATTGATCATCGGCATAGCGAGATCTTTAGAAATACCTAATTTTTCAAAAGCATCTAACACCATTGCGCTGCCTTGAAGGGAAGATCCAATATTGCCAGCCTTAGACAATAGACCTGAAACGCCTGAGTTAGCGTCAAGCTTTGGCGCTGCGGCTAATAGGCTGTCGGCATTAGGAATGCTGGCGGCTAATTTGGTGTAATCATTCGAACCTAGGCTAGACTGGGCTAGGCCTAACAGGCTGCCTAAACCGCCTTCGGCTTGGTTTTGGCTTAAACCGAGTTGCGACATCACGCTACCGACTAACTCGTTAGATTGAGTCGCGGTACCTGTGGCCACTTTTTCTGTTTTTGCTTGTGTTCCTGCGAGGTTATCTAACCAGCCTGCACTGGCGGGAGCCGCTAAAAGCGTGGCGCTGAACAGGATTGAGAGAGTGAGAGTGTGTTTCATGAGTGGCATCCTTTGAGGGTTTGCGCGCAATAAAGGGCCACAGTGTAACGGCTTTGCGACTTTTGTTGCAGTCCTTTTCTGTGATTTACGGTTCACTCAAGTGATTTGTGTTGTGCATTGGGGCGGGATTTTGGGTATCCTTAGCGGCAATTCACGGTGTTAATTTACTTCAATTATTTTGGAAAGGCGCATGTCACTATCCGCAATTTTGACCGAAGCTTATAACTTTTTCCGTAATCATCTCACTCAGCTTGCCATGCTGACAGTGCCATTACTGTTAGTGCAGGTGGGGATCCAGCTGTGGCTAGGTACAGAGATGAGCAAAGTTGATCTGGAAAACCCACAGTTTGGCGCGCCACATATGATCGCCATGATGCTACTGTTATTGATTTTTTCGGTGCTGATCGCCGCATTAACGCTATTTTTAGAGCTGAGATCCCAGGGACATAATCCCCCGACGGGTATGGTATTGAAGGCCAGCTTACCCTTTGTACCGCCCCTGCTGCTGGCGGGCGTGTTTTCGGGACTGGCGATTTTAGCGCCTGTCATGCTATTTGCTGCGTTCGGTCCACTGTGGTTAGTCGGCCTCGTCATCAGTTTCTATCTGTTTGCGCGACTCGCCTATGTGAACTTTATGGTGGTGGTTGAACGTCTTACACCTCTGGAAGCCATTAAGGCAAGCTTTAGCTTTAGCGGTCCTATCGTACTGAAAACTATCGCCTTATTGATGCTTTATTTGCCGCTTTCTGTCGTGGGGGCTCAGCTCTCTGGCGCGGCTTCTCTTGGCGGCCTGCCAGTGCAAATGTTGGCGGATACCTTGATGGCATTTATCGGTCTATTCGTGAACTTAGCTCTATTCCGCCTGTATATGGTGACGAAAAAGCCTACCGCGGAATAATATCAACTGAGTACATTTGAACTGAGGTAAGGATTTATGGGGACAGGGGCTGAGTTACTGGATAGCGAATTTATCCAAGGGTTTTCGGCCTCTCTCCTCGATGATTACCTCAACGCTAAAAACTATGTGCAGGATGTGCCCACTCAGTCACTGCTGCATATCCGCAGTTTTACCCATAGGCTGACTGAACTACTCGGTCAGGATAAAGCCGTCTCCTTCACCAGTCCTAACCTCTATGATCGTATCGAGCTGTTAAACCAAAAGCGACTGATCGATGTGAAGACGACTAGAGCCTTGCATCGCCTGCGTGGCGATGGTAACCGTGGCGCCCACCCTGAAAAATACCATTTAACCCAAGAACAATTGCTCGCCTTGGCCCAAAAGGCCATCAAGGATGTGTTGGCCTTAATTGAGCACTTGTATCCTAAGGTGGTTGGGCGTGCGGCTCCCGCTTATCGTTACCAAGCCAGCGATGCAGTTACCATCAAAGATCTCTGTTACCGCGCGGTGATGGAAGACGACCCTGAGGCACAATATCTTGTGGGGATTTCTTTTAAAACCAAAGCATTAATGCTTAAAGAACAAGAGCTTGCCTTGGCTGACCAATCCTATGGTAATGAAGATGAAAATGGCCCAGCGGTAAAGGAAGTGGCGCAAAAAGCCAGTGATACCTTTGCTAAAGCTGCCTATTGGTTTGCCCTTGCGGCGCCAAAACATTCGGATGCCCTCTATGAACATGGGGTGGGGCTTATCCATGGCTATCAAGGCCAGGCCGATGCCATTCAGGGCGAAGCTGCAATTGCCAAGGCTGCTCAGGCGGGCGTTGTCAATGCAATGGCGTTACTCGGGTATTTTTATCTGGTGGGCAGCGAGTCATTTAAGCCGGATTTAGTGCAGGCGAAGCACTATTTGCAACTGGCGGCCGAGGGCGAGCAGACCGAAGCCATGGCGAATTTAGGTGTGCTTTACTATCAGGCGAAAGATCTGACCCAAGCCTATCATTTTATTAATAAAGCGGCGCAAGCGGGTTATCCCCATGCCCAGTACCATTTAGCCTTAATGCTCGCTAATGGCGATGGTTGTAAGCGCGATCCTATTGTGAGTGAATATTGGATGGCTGAAGCGGCGGAACAGGGCCAACTCGATGCCATGCTTACCCGCGCACAACACATGCTAAATGATGAAAGTGGTTTGGGTGGCGATGTAAGTCAGGCGGAGCGTTACCTGCGTGAAGTGATTAAATACGGTCACAGCGTGCCAGCCATGATTGAACTGAGCATGGCACTCGCAGACGGTATTTTAGGGCGCATCGATGTGGTGGGCTCTGCGGCGCTGCTCAACCTCGCGCGCCGACATGCCAATAGCAAAGAGGCTGAGATTATTGAGCCCCTATGGCAATCACTCGCATTGCAAGTTGATACTGTGTTGGAAATGACCCAAGATCCCGGCGAGATTCAAACCCTGAAGCGCGCCAAGGATCTGCTAAGCGTTTAGGGATTAGCCTTCATCATTTTGATGTTCAAAGGTGCGACCAGTGTAGTGCTTTGCATGGGTTTCGCGCACCACATTCGTGGAACGATAAAACTTAGTCTCTTGGCTCGCCGCTTCCCTTGCTTGCGTCTGCGCGCGATGTGCTTGTTCACGATTAAACTTACTCATTTGGCGCGCGACATAAAAACGGCTAAATAGCACGACACAGCCGAGTGCAATCGCGCCGAATAAAAGCACAAAAGGTAATAAAAACAGAGATAAGCAGATTAGGCTGATGCTGATCGCCATGGCTAACCAAGCCCGAGCTCCTGAAATGCGTGGCTGAAATGGGCTCTGTTGAAATTGTTGATAGATCATAAGAACTCCTAATCAAAATGGGCGAGGCGGAAAACGAGTAAAGCCATATTGTAGAGTGGATGTCACCAAGCTGGCGCCATCAATGGGCCTCTTTCCCAATGCTATGGAGGGTCAGTGTGCAATAAATAATCGGATTGGGTCACGTTAATTTGGGTTAATTTACGTTGTTTTACGTCTCTGAAGCCGAAATTGTTGTGCCTTTTGTTTGGCTGTGATCTTTGTGTTTTCCTGAGGTTTGTTTTTGGTGTTGTTTAGTTATCTTAATGTTTTTGCTTAATTATTTGTTATTCCGACTGTAACGTATTCTTTGTTTGTTGTGCAATATGTGCGAAAATTTAGCCGATATTTTGATTGGTTTTGGCTAAAACTGTAAATTTACGACGTTAACTGCCTGCCTCTCATCATTACCTTCCTTCAGTGCTGTGTAAAACCGTAGATACCAAAATGAACTCATATTCGCTTAAACAAAAGATCCTGATTTCGGTCGTGATCGCGCTTTCCCTCGTCATCGGCTCACTGTCTTGGCAAAGCTACTCCAGTCAAAAATCATTGTTATTGCAAAATAGCCTAGAGCAGGTGCAGCGCTTGGGTGAACAACAGGCCGAGCGCATTCAGGAGTGGCTCGCAGGACGCCAAGATATCGTAGGCGCATTGGCCTCTAAGGTTGAAGGTAATAGTTTAAGTGCATTACAGCAGGCGCAGGCCTCTGGGCGATTCCAGCTGACCTATTTTGGTACCGAGACTGGGCAAATGTTGGATTCAGATCCAAGTATCGACCGCATGGGTTACGATCCGAGAACGCGTCCTTGGTATAAACAGGCGATGAATGAGCGCGGCCTCATCCTGACAAAACCCTATGTCGACGTGGCCTATAACGTGTTAGTGGTCACTATGGCACAGGCGACCTCGCAAGGTGTGGTGGGGGGCGATCTCTCAATTGCGAGCCTAGTTGAGAGCGTGAATCGTATGACTCTTCCCGCCAATGGCTATGCGATCATGATGCACAAAGACGGCACTGTGATTGCTTACAAAGATGCTTCAAAGGCCATGAAGCCTGTCGGCCAAATCGACAACGATCTGAATCATGATTTACCGCAGCAGAGCCGCAAAGCGGGAACCTTGCTGCCCATGTATTTTGAAAATGAGGGCCGCGACAAGTTAGTCTGGGGCGTCGATATTCCCAATACCGATTGGGAATTGGTGATAGTGCTGGATAAGGAGACCCTAGAGGCGCCGTTAACCGATCTTCTGCTGACGCAATTTGGACTTTCCGCCGTTGTGTTACTCCTGAGCGTGTTGGCGATTTCTTGGTTGGTTAATCTATTGCTAGGTCCACTCGGACGCGTGTCTCAGGCACTGGCACGCATTGCCGACGGCAATGGCGATTTAACTCAACGCATCGAGGTCGACACACAGGATGAGGTGGGCGTGCTAGCTGATAGCTTTAACCGTTTTGTCGGCAGCCAGCACCAACTCATCAGCCATATTCGTCAGTTAGCGAGCGAGCTGGATGCGGATGCCGAGCGTAGTCTTAAAACCAACCATATTGCCGTGGCAGAGTTGCAACGTCAGCAGCAGGAAGTGGCTATGGTGGCAACGGCTGTAACCGAAATGGCAAGCGCGACCAATGAAATTGCCGCCAATGCGGAAAACACTGCGACAGCGGCGCAGCAGTCGGCCGCGAGCAGTTTCCAAGGTAAAGAGTTGGTCAATAAAACCCGCAGTTCGATCAATTCCCTAGCCGATGAAGTCGCTCAGGCAACAGACGTGATTGAAGATTTAAGTCGCCATGCTCAGTCGATTTCTAGCATTTTAGCGACTATTCAAGGGATTGCGGAGCAGACCAACCTGTTAGCACTCAATGCGGCGATTGAAGCTGCCCGCGCGGGTGAGCAGGGACGTGGTTTTGCCGTGGTTGCCGATGAGGTTCGGGTATTGTCGCGCCGGACTCAAGATTCGACCCAAGAAGTACATGCGACTATTGAAACCCTGCAACGCACTACTGCAAAAGCCGTGAGTTTGATGGAAAGCAGTCAAATGCTCGCAGGCAACAGCGTGGAAGATGCGAATGCCGCTGCGAAGGCATTGGAGGAGATCACCCAAGCCGTAAATGTGATTTCGGATATGGCAGGCCAAATTGCCACTGCCGCCGAAGAGCAAACCCAAGTTACGGGGGAAATCACCCAAAATACCGTAGCGATAAAGGACGTGACCGACGAAATCACCGAGGCCGCGAAATCAGATCTGACTCAAGCCCAAGGATTAAAGGCGCGCGCGAATGATCTTAATGCACAGGTAGCGACTTTTATTCTCTAATCCAATCTTAAAACTATTCCGACAGATAGTCATTTCTCTTCAATATAAGTGTCAGTTAATAAAATTGGCACTTATATTTACATTAAATTGATAATCTATTATTTGAATTTATCTCTAATCCGTTAGCATTAATATGCGATATTTTATGATTCATACTAGTCATATTGCATATTTAACTTTAAATAAGCTAAGCGTTCTGTTAAGTAGGACTTAAACATTAATATCTAGATGTTTAATTATCTTGGCTTTTATTGTGAATTTGTTTATTTTTGCGATCAAGAGTAAATACGTAAGTTGTTAATTCACGTATTTTGGTAAGCTAAATGCTGCTTTGAATAATTTTTATTCGAAGTAGGGCGGTTATCCTGTGTTTATTTGCGAAATATCCTATGAAATCATATTCATTAAAGCAGAAAATTCTTTCGTCCGTTATTCTTGCTCTTTCAGCAGTGATTTTACTACTGTCGTGGCAAAGTTATACCAGTCAGAAAAAAGTGCTGTTAGATGTTAATTTAGAGCAAGCTCAGCGTCTTGGAGAGCAGCAAGCGTTAATCATAAGTGAGTGGCTTTCAAGTCGTCAGCAAATTGTGAAAGCGATGGAAACTCAGCTAAACCATGACATTGTGCAAGCAATGAAGCAGGCGAAACAATCGGGAGGTTTTGAATCAACATTCTTTGGGGAGTCTGACGGTAACATGCGGGACTCTGAGCCTGCGACCGACTATACCAATTTCGATCCTCGTACTCGCCCTTGGTACCAAGAAGCTATGCGAACTGGCGGAAGTGTTTTAACTAAGCCTTATCTTGATACTGCATTTAATATTCTGGTGGTGACTTTGGCTGAGCCTGTTGCAGGTGGTGTTATTGCTGGAGATTTGTCGATTAATAATCTTACTGAAGAAGTTAATCGAATGGAGTTACCTGCAGACGGTTATGCCATCATGATGCATAAAGACGGCACCATTATCGCTTATAAAGATCAAACTAAAACACTAAAGCCTATTAGTGATATAGACAATGAGCTAAATAGTAATTTGTCAGAATTAAGCCGAAAAATTGGCACTTTGCTTCCTATGTACTTTGAAAGTGAAGATCGCGATAAGTTAGTTTGGGGTGTTGATATTCCAAATACAGATTGGAAATTAGTCCTTGTACTGGATAGAGAAACACTCGAGGCACCACTCTCTAGTTTGCTACTCACTCAGTTTGGATTATCGACACTTGTATTAATTTTAAGCGTATTAGCAATTTCTTGGTTAATAAGCGTTCTACTCGGTCCATTGAGCCGAGTATCTCAGGCGCTCGCACGTATTGCCGATGGAAATGGGGATTTGACTCAACGTATTTCCGTCGACACTCAGGATGAGGTGGGCGTGCTGGCTGATAGCTTTAACCGTTTTGTCGGCAGTCAGCATCAACTGATCAGCCATATTCGTCAATTGGCAAATCAATTAGATCAAGATGCTGAACGTAGCCTCGTGACGACACAATCTTCGGTTGCGGAGTTACTGCGTCAGCAGCAGGAAGTCGCTATGGTGGCAACGGCGGTGACCGAAATGGCGAGTGCAACCAATGAAATTGCTGCCAATGCGGAAAATACCGCTACAGCGGCGCAGCAATCAGCTGAAAGTAGTTTCCAAGGGAAAGAGTTAGTTAATAAAACCCGCAGTTCGATCAATTCTCTCGCCGATGAAGTTACTCAGGCAACTGAGGTCATTGAAGATTTAAGTCGTCACGCTCAGTCTATCTCCAGTATTCTAGGCACAATTCAAGGGATTGCGGAGCAGACCAACCTGTTAGCACTCAATGCGGCGATTGAAGCTGCCCGCGCGGGTGAGCAGGGACGTGGTTTTGCCGTGGTTGCCGATGAGGTACGGGTATTGTCTCGTCGTACTCAAGATTCAACCCAAGAAGTACATGCGACCATTGAAACCCTGCAACGTACCACAGCAAAAGCCGTAAGTTTGATGGAAAGCAGTCAAATGCTCGCAGGCAACAGCGTAGAAGATGCGAATGCCGCCGCGAAGGCATTGGAGGAGATCACCCAAGCCGTGCATATCATTTCAGATATGGCAGGCCAAATTGCCACTGCCGCCGAAGAGCAAACACAGGTCACGGGAGAAATCACCCAAAATACCGTAGCGATTAAAGATATTACCGACGAAATCACCGAGGCCGCGAAATCGGATCTGACTCAAGCCCAAGGATTAAAGGCGCGTGCGAATGATCTCAACGCCCAAGTAGCAACTTTTATTCTCTAAGTGTGTTGAGTTGAATCAGCCCAGGATACGCTTGTGCCCTGGGCTTTTTTATGGCTTTTATCCTAGGGTTGCATAAGCTTTTCAACACTTTGGCAGATGGTATCACGCATCCATTTATGGCCTTGGTCTTCATCGTTGCGCTGATGCCAGAGCAGCACATAGGCCATAGGAATAAATTCAAAGGGCAGAGGCAATAGCCTTAGTGGATACAGCTTGCATGCGTGCAGTGCAAAGCTTGAAGGCAAAGTGAAAATTAAATCACTGTGGGCGCAGATGCTGGCTGCGCCATAAAAATCGGGCACAGTCGTGCTGATTTTTCGCCTGTGGCCAAGGTCGGCCAGAAAGTAATCCAGCGCCCACCAATCACTCCCTTCACAACGAACTTGCACATGTGCCATATCCAAGTACAGGGATAAATCCCACTGGGGCGAGGTGAGTGCGGTCATCAAGGGATGATCTTGGCGCACCAAACACACTTGCCTGTCGGTAAACAGGGTTTGGCAGCTAATGCCATCTGGGAGCCTGTCCGTTTGCGAGTCCGACAGTGGGTGTAGATCCCGCCCCGAGATCCCAAAGTCAATTTGCCCCTGCTGCAAATCGTGCATCGATTTCTCGGTCCACACATAGGAGTCGAGCTTCAGATTTGGTGCAGTGCTTAACAATGGGCCGATAAAATAGGGAATTAAGGTTTCGTAAGCGCTTTCAACCATGGCAAAGGAAAACTGCCTGTTACTACTGGCCGGCGTAAACGTCGGTGGCTGAGTGAGTTGATATAAGTCCTGCAAAATATTCGGCAATTTAAGCCCAATATTGAGCGCATGTGCCGTGGGTTTTAGGCCGTGGGCAGTGCGCTGGAACAGGGGATCATCTAGAGTTTCTCGCAGACGATTCAAGCTCTTGCTCAATGCTGACTGGCTAATATGTAATCGGCTGGCTGCGCGGGTGACACTCTGCTCTTCGAGCAAAACCTTCAATATCACCAGTAGGTTGAGATCGATTCTGGCTAAGTTGTCGAGATTCATAGATATTCCTTAAAGGAAATTCACTTTGGAAATTATACCATTTCTGTTCATACCTTGAGTTATTTAAAATAGCGCCCACTGAAATACTTTTTACTGTTTAACCGAGATAAGTTTTATGCGGCGCAATCTGTTACCTATTTTGATGTCTTTGGTGCTACTTAGCCCTCTGGCAATTGATATTTACCTCCCTTCTATGCCCACTATGGCGGCAGAGTTCGCCGTGTCTGCCAGCGAAGTACAGTCCACCTTAGTACTGTTTTTATTTGCTATGGGTGTGGGACAGGTATTGATTGGCCCCTTGGCCGACCGTTATGGACGTCGCCCCGTGGCACTCTTTGGTGTGTTGTTCTATGGCGCGAGCAGTTTGCTCGCCGCAGCTGCGATTGAATTTCACTGGCTGCAACTTGCTCGCGTGCTGCAAGGGTTAGCGGCGTGTTCAACTTCGATTGTTGTCTTTAGTGCTGTGCGTGACTGTTATTCGCCGAAGGAAGGCGCCCGTATTTACAGTTACTTAAATGGTGCTATTTGCGTTATTCCCGCCTTGGCACCTACCCTTGGCGGACTCTTAGCCATGCAATTTGGCTGGCGCTCGACCTTTGTGTTTATGACCCTATACGCGATTTTGATGATGTTATTGGTGGGCTATCGTTTACCCGAGACCCGTCCGGCCAATACCGTTAGCACAGGCCCATTGTACCGTTGGAGTCGTTATAAGCCGGTGTTGAGCAATACCCATTTCTTGTTCTATGCCTTTGCTTGTATGTCAGCGATGGCGGCAATTTTAAGTTATGTGTCTTACTCTCCCGTGTGGCTTATCGGCCATTTAGGGGTGTCAGAGTTAGCTTTTAGTGGTTTGTTTGGTTTGAACGCTGTAGTCAATATTGTGGCCTGTTTTGCCGCGCCAGTGGTGATCCGCAAATTAGGCAACCGTCCAACCGCCATCCTTGCCTTAGTGCTACTGGTGCTCTCTGCGGTATTGATTATCGCAACGCAAGCCTTCGGCCCGAGTGTCGGCATGGCCGCCGCCTTTGCCTTTATGCTACCTATGATGCTGTTATGTATTGGTTTTGCGTTGTTGTTAGGCCCAGCGACCAGTATGGCACTGTCTGCCTTTGGCGAGCGGGCGGGTACCGCGACGGCGATGTTAGGTTTTATTCAGATGAGTGGTGCGTCTGTGGTGGCTGGCCTTGTGCAGCAAACAAACCTGACCGCACCCTATGCTGTGGCCTTAGTGATGGGAGTATTTTCTGTCGGGTTACTTTCAATGATGGCGCTCAGCCGCTTCGACCACTGGCACCAAGAGCAATTAGCCGCAGAGCATTAATTCGCCCTAAACGGCTAACCAAAAACACCCTTTGCCCGTAGCTTATTTGACCATAACTACGGGCATTTTTTTAGAAGCGGCCGTTGATGCCTAGAGCTAAAAACACGCCATCCTCATCGGGTTCGAAGGATTTAGAGGCGCGGGCAATAGCGCTGAATGAGTCAGTGAGTCGCCAGTGGTAGGCCGTGCTAATGCCATAGGGATCTGTATCTTCTTGAACGCTATAGTTAGCACCCACTGACCAAGCGCGAGTGAGATACCAATCTGCGGACAGCATGAGTACAGTGGCATTGTTGCTATCGCTCATATCGCCACCATAGGGGCTGTTTTTCACGCTGTAATCAGATTGGCTAAAAAATAGCTGTGCGGTTAAATCGACACCTGCGGTGGTTTGCAATGGCAGAAAACTGCGCAGACCAAGGTTAAAGGTGTCAAGGTCTGCGTTCGCTTTGGCACCAAAACCAATATCATAGTCTTTGTCATTTTTGCTATAGCCTAAGTACACACTCGAGGTGGAATTGAAGTAATAACCCACTGAGACGCCATAGGTATCACTGTCAAATAAGTCTGCACCAAGATTTTGGTAATTCGCGCCTATAAACCATTTCGAGGCAAACACGTATTGACCATTCACCCCATAAGCATCTAAATCACCTTCGAAACCCGCATAGTTAGCACCCAAATTCGATGTTTGTGCTAAAAATCCGCTAAGTGCATAGGGAACATTATCTTGGCTAACGGGGGTGAAGTAATAGCGATAATTAGTATTCCAGATGCCATCGTCGAATGCTTCACTTGAGCCTGCATACTCAAGTGATGCATCGTGTTGATAGGTGTTATCTGTTGCAGCGAAGGTTGTGGTGCTGGTAAGGGCAAATAATAGCGCGAGATTGATTCGATTAATGAGCATTGCTGTTCCTTTTGTTATTAATGACGAATAACTGCCTCACCATAGCCATAGAGAGAGGCGTTATCAGCCGTTACGTCCTAGTGAGCGAAAGATACACTTTGTTAATAAGATGTCAATAATGCTTTTGATTCAATAACTAAACAGAATGTCATGCTGAGAGAGTTGAGCTGTTATACTGCTGGATAAACGTTTTATAGAGAGTTTGCTTTGAGTCGCCACTATTGTCCTATTTGCTGTTATCCGATGAATGCGTGCCTCTGCGCCCATGTGCAGCCGATACAGCCGCAAACGCAGCTAGTGATATTGCAGCATCCCTCGGAAGTCGAGCATAAAAAGAATAGCGTCAAGGTGTTAAGTCTAGTGATACCCAATACCCAAGTGTATGTGGGGGAGACTGAAGCGGATTTTGCCTTATTGCGCGAACAATTGATGAATGGTGAACGCCCGGTCTATCTTGTGTATCCCTCTGAGCAGAGTGTGAGTGTCGAACAACAGAAGCTTTGCGCCGATTGTGTACTGTTGTTGATCGATGGCACCTGGCGCAAAGCCTTTAAAATCTTGCAGCTCAATCCATGGTTAGCCCAATTACCGGCGGTGCACTTGGCCGAAGGTTATGCATCAAGATACAAAATCCGCAAATCGAGTCGCAGTGACAGTTTATCAACCTTAGAGGCGAGTGCTTATATGCTAAAAGCACTCGAGCCGGATTTAGATGTGTCTCCTCTATTGAATGCCTTCGATGCAATGGTGGAGATGCGTATTCGGGCTATGCCAGCTCAGGTAAGGTTGCGTTATCAGGGCGGAAAGTAAGTGTTTTTAAATTCTTACGTTTTTGAGACCCCGTACGAATTAAAATAGTTAAAATCTTATTCAGATCACGCTAACGTAACGTAAAACAAGGTTTAATAGCGGTGATTCATTTGCAGCGCAAATGATGAGATAGCTTTGCCAGCCAATTGCTTTGCAGGGGAGTGATTCCATTCTTTATGGTGTGCTGGCAGGGCTATCGAGCCAATGAGTCAATTCGTAAAAATCCACCCCATAGAACAGTCAATTATCATCACCTTGCAGCTCAACCTTAAGCGATACGCCTTTCGGCTAAAAAGGCATGAGTAAACTGCTCAACCGAACAGGGGTAGCCGAACAAAAAGCCCTGGCCAAATCCTTGTCCCATATGGGTTATGATATCTTTTTGCTGCTGTGTTTCAATGCCTTCTGCCACAAAGTGAATGTCGAGAGCTTGTGCTAATTGCACTATGGCATGGCAAAGTTTTTGCCCCGAGTCATCTTGTAAACGTAGGGCAAACTCGGCATCAATTTTGACACAGTCAATCGGTAAGGTCCCTAAACGACTGAGTGACGAGAGACCCGTACCAAAGTCGTCAATGGCGATGCTGGCACCTAAGGCTTTGATGCGCTCAAGGGTTTGGCGAGCCAATTCGGGTTGACGTAACAGCGCTGACTCAGTGATTTCTAGAATCAGCGCTTCCGCGGGCAGGGCGACCATTTCTAGGGCGTTAATCACTTGGCCGACAAAATCCACATGCTCCAGTTGTAAGGGCGATACGTTAACCGACACTTTAAAATCGGGCTGATAACTTGCGCGCCATATGGCGGCCTGTTTACAGGCTTGTTCCAGTGCCCATTGCCCAATGGTAATAATCAGCCCTGTTTCCTCGAGTAAAGGGACGAACTCGGCCGCTTCAAAATGCTCACTTGGAGATTTATGCCAGCGCAACAGCGCCTCGGCACCTATGGGCTTATTGGTGTGTAAATCCACAATTGCTTGATAGGCGAGGTCAAACTGTTTAAGGCTATGGGCATGCCTTAGATTGTTGATAAGCTTTAATTTAAGCTCGGCAGCCTGGCTCATCGCCTTGTCATAAAAGACTAAGTGCGGCTGATTTTTCTTCGCGCTATACATGGCGGTATCGGCCAAGCTAATCAGCTGCCCCGCTTGATTGCTGTGGGTTGGGAACAGCGCGATACCAATACTGGTACCGAGGAAGAACTTTTGTCCTTCGATTTCAAATGGACTGTCGAACAGACTCAGTATTTGCTCGGCAAACAGATTAATTTCTTCCTTACAACTGCAGTCTTGCAACACTAAGGTAAACTCATCGCCCCCCATACGGGCGATATCGGCCTTCTCAATGCAGCCTACTTCTAAACGCGCGGCCACCAGTTGCAATACCCTGTCACCCATGGAATGACCAAAGCTGTCATTGATGTTCTTAAAACCATTGAGGTCTAAAAACATCAGTGCGCCGAGGGCGGAAGGATCATCCTTCAGTTTTTCGAGGGCACTATTGAGTATTTGCTTGAGATGAAAACGGTTCGGCAACCCCGTTAATGTGTCGTACATGGCGCGGGTGGTGAGCTGCGTTTCGAGCAGTTTTTTGGTGCTGATATCGCTGAAAATATTCACATGATACAGGGCATTATCATCGGTCTCGATTCGGCGACTGCTCTGCCATGCGGGAAAGTGGCTTCCGTTAGATCGCTGTTTAAGCGTCTCACCATGCCAAAATCCCCGCTGTTTGAGAGCTGCTTGGCAATCGGTTTGTTGCCCTGGCGGCAGGAGTTTGGCCTCTAAAAACTCTGGTATTTTGCCGATCAATTGTTCGGCACTGTAACCACAGATACGGCACATTGCTTTATTCACGGCCAATATGCGATTGTCAGCATCGGTGATATATACAGCTTCGGCACTCTCTTCAAGTGTGGTCGCCATAATTTCCCGTGGGATATGGGCAAAGCCATCGGAGAGCGACGGCCGAACTTGAGTTCGACGGTTGAGGGCTTGTAGCTCAACGAGCACCACGGCTTGCTGTTGCAAATCACAGCGGTAGAGTCTTACCTTGGTGGGGAGTTCTTGACCTTGTTGGTTTAGGTGGAGCCAACTAAATTCAACATGGTTCCCCGATATAGCCTCAAGAATCATTTCCCGTGCAAATTCAACGCTATTGCGTCCAGAGGATTGGATCCTAGGTGAAAAGTCATAGGGAGTGAAATTCACAAAGGCATCGTATTCAGCGCCAAAGTAGTTGAGGGTGGCACTATTTGCACTAATAAAACTAAAGCCTTGGATCAGGGCGAGGGGAGTCTGGTGCGGTTCGGCCTGCCAGCATAACAGCTTTCCTTGTAATGCTGGGTCATCAGTACTGAGTTTATTGAGCAAGTGTTGCCATCTGATCATTTAGGATACTCCCTTGTGACACAAATTAAGGTCACATCCTATAGCTAGGTACTTCGTTTATAACGAAATTAATTCGAATAGTACATCATTCCAGCGAGGTTAAAATAAACCTAATCGAGGTTTTGCTCAAATAACAACTAAAAACTGACAGTCTAAGGTAGCTGATTTTCAGTGTCTTACATGAAAATCATTCTAACTCATCACTGCAAAATACGGTTTTATGCTATGTTTTGCCCTGAATACCCAGTTTGCCGTGTCAATCAGCCGAGGAAGGACTCTAAGGAATTAGGATGCAAAAACTTATCCCCACTATCGCATTAAGTGTCGTTGTTGGCCTAGTATTGCCTACCGCGCACGCGGTTGAACAGCCGAAACCACGGCTGACCTTAGAGCAACGGGCCGATAAGGCGCGCATCGACTCGCAGCGTATCGAGCAGGCGCAGCTTGAAAAGGCCCGCCGAGCCGCCCAAGAAACCTCGGCACGGGAAGAAAAAATCCGCCAACAGTCCAATCCGCAGGATTGGGAAGCCCAACAAAAGCTTAAGGCTCAAAAGCAGTTCGATGAAAGGGAAAGCCGCGAGCAAAAATATCTGCAAGAAGCCAAGGAAGCGGCCGCCAAAGAGCGTAAAATCCCCAAACCTTAGTTATTTTTTACACTAAGGGCAATATTCACCGTTTGCCCTTTGATTCTGCTAGGAATTGCCGTTGAACACCTGCCCCCTTTGCCACAGTGCCAATTTAGTGGCTTACCACCAAGATAAACGCCGTCGTTACCAACAGTGCCAGCAGTGTGCCTTGGTGAGCGTGCCTGCCGAATTTTATCTGAGTCCTGAAGCCGAAAAGGCTGAATACGATAAGCACGAGAATCACCCGCAGGATCTTGGTTATCAGCAGTTTCTAGACAGAACCCTCGCCCCCTTGTTGAGCCGCTTTGCGCCAACGGCATTGGGGCTCGATTTTGGGTGTGGTGAGGGCAAGGCGTTGAGTCTACTGGCGCAAACGCGGGGTTATCGGGTCGAAAACTACGATCTCTATTACGCTAACCACCCCGAGTTACTCACGCGGCAATACGATTTCATTACCCTAACAGAGGTCATTGAGCATGTGAGCGATGCCGATGCGTTACTGACCTTATTAAATTCCTTGCTCAAACCCAAGGGCATTTTGGCCGTAATGACGAAGCGAGTGCTCAATCCCACGGCCTTTAGCACTTGGCATTATAAAAATGATCCCACCCATATTAACTTTTACTCCGAAGCCACCTTTCAATGGCTCGCCGAGCATTACGGCTGGCAACTGGAAATCATCGACAAAGACGTGGTTTTTTTGCATAGAGCGAGCTAATCGAATGGATTTATATACTTGATTAGGTTTTGTCGAGGGCTAGTAATTAGTAAATGACTCGTCTAGGCAGATCGAGTTAGGTTAAGCAGTATAATCCTGTCTTTACTTCGCTATGATTGAATACTGTTATACTCCTCGATTTGCTTGAGCGCGAGTGATATAAAACCATTTCCAAAGTGTGTGCATACCTAATGGAAAATCTAAATAATGCAGATAATTTACTGTATAAAAGTAGTTCTTTATGCCTGTTTCTACAGAAATAATGCACTAAAAGTGTATAAACTCTAATAAATCTTAAGTGAATGGAGTCGCTATGAAGTATTTACAAATATTTGGTAATGCCATTCCTGTATTACTGGTTGCATTTGCATATTATCTTTTTCATGATCTTGAGCCTAATACACCTAAGTATGCAGGCGCTTCCGTATTTCTACTTTGGGTTGTTGTTGCGTTTTTTGCGATATCCTTTGTATTTTTATTTATTGTACCTAGTTCATGTATTTTGCTAAAAGTTGATAATAGGGAGTATTTTGGTTTCAAGTCAGTTGGATGGATTTCAGTGTTAGTTATAAATTGGCTTTTGATCGGGTTTTATTCTTTATGTGTACTAGTATGCGTACTTACAAGTTAATACGAGTTTGTCTAATAAACTATTGAGTAAGAACTAAATGTTGCTAGCAGCTTTTGCTGTGTTAAGTGGCTTTTTAAACATACCTAGACAATTGATTACATGTTAATGGTAGTTCCCCTCTAGGGTATTTAGCTTTAAATTTAAGTGTGAACCGTACTCAATTCAGTTCATGCCCGCCATTTTCCTGTGACATTCCATATGAATAGCTTAAAACGGTTCTTGGCGGGTGACTCTATACATCCACCGCGTAATGTCTCCTTACTATTAAATCTATTAACAATTTCTCTATGTCCGTGTAGTTTAGATAGCTTATAAAAACAACAATAGGTTATCGCTATGACTGTACTCTCGGTATCGCGCGCTTTATCAACACCCTCTGTTGCTACATCCTGTGCACCTTATTCCCGTTCACTCGGTGTGAGCACATCAAAACTGACCAAGAGCTTACTCGCTTCCATCGTCACCTTGAGCTTAATGGGCGCAGGGCTAAGTTCTGCTTATGCGGCGCAGCCCGACGCGGCCAAGTTAGCGGCGGGTGTGGAGCAAAAGGTGATCGACTGGCGCCGTGATTTGCACCAGCATCCTGAGTTATCTAACCGTGAGTTTCGCACTAGCAAGATTATCGAAAAGCATCTGAAATCCCTCGGATTAGAAGTACAGACGGGCATTGCCCATACTGGCGTTGTAGGCATCTTAAAGGGCGGTAAACCCGGTCCCTTGATTGCGATCCGCGCCGATATGGATGCTTTGCCCGTGACCGAAGTGGTCGATGTGCCCTTTGTCTCCAAAGCGACAGATACCTATCGCGGTCAAACCGTAGGGGTGATGCATGCCTGCGGTCACGATACCCATGTGGCTATGTTAATGGGCGTGGCCGAGAATTTAGTGAAAGTGAAAGATAGTCTTGCTGGCGATGTGATGTTTATCTTCCAACCCGCCGAAGAAGGTGCGCCTGATGGCGAAGAAGGCGGCGCGGAATTAATGCTAAAACAAGGGCTGTTTGCCAAGCGCAAACCCGACCAAGTGTTTGGCATGCATGTGACCTCGAGTATGCCAAGCGGCATGATTGGGGTGCGTAGCGGCCCTGCCATGGCGAGTGAAGATTCCTTTACAATCAAAGTGAAAGGTCGTCAAACCCATGGTTCTCGCCCCTGGAATGGCGTCGACCCTATCGTCGCCGCGGCGCAAATTATTACCAATGTGCAAACCATTGTCAGTCGTCAGGTGGATATTACCAAAGCACCTGCCGTGGTGAGTTTTGGCGCAGTAAATGGCGGCATTCGCTCGAATATTATTCCCGATGAAGTGGAGCTGATTGGCACCATCCGTACATTCGATCAACCTATGCGCGCCGATATTAAGGTGCGCTTGGCCGAAATCGCCGAGTTATCGGCAAAAACCTTAGGCGCCACCGCGACAACCGAAATCCATCAAGGTTATCCCGTGGTGGTGAATAATCCTGAATTGGTCGCCAGTATGCGCCCAGTGCTTGCCAGTGTGGTCGGCGATAAGATGCTGATTGAGCCAGGATTAATCACAGGTGCCGAGGACTTTTCCTTCTATGCCCTAGAGTCACCTGGGATGTTTTTCTTCCTCGGGGTAACACCCAAAGGCACAGATCCTGAAACGGCGGCCAGTAACCATTCTCCCGCCTTCTATGTGGATGAAAGTGCGTTAAAAGTTGGTGTTGAGGCCATGACCAAGGTTGCCCTTACGGCACTTAAGGCGCAATAAACCGCTTAAGCCTTATTCCGTCAGCTTTTCGGTATAACTTGAGCTTACAAAAAAATCGGCGTGGGAAGGACTTCCCACGCTTGATTTGCTAGGCAATTTGCCTTCATATGTGGATTTTTACAGCAAGGAGCGAACAAGATGAAGCGCACGCTATCGGCGCTGGTGTTGGCGATGGGACTCTTTAATCCCTTAAGCCAAGCACAGGCCACAACGGCAGAAGACATCAAGAGTTTTACGCTAGCCAACGGCATGAAAATCATGGTGCTAGAGGACTCTTCTATTCCCAATGCCAACATGTATCTGTTTTGGAAAGTCGGTTCCCGCAACGAAGTCCCGGGGATTACCGGTATCTCACACTTTTTCGAACATATGATGTTTAACGGCTCGAAAAAATACGGCCCTAAGATGTTCGACCGTACCATGGAAGCTGCGGGCGGGGCTAACAATGCCTACACCACAGAGGATATGACGGTTTACACCGACTGGTTCCCAGCCAATGCGCTAGAAACCATGTTTGACCTCGAGGCCGACCGTATCGCCAACTTAGATATCAATCCCGATATGGTGGAAAGCGAGCGTGGCGTAGTGCAGTCGGAGCGTTCGACTGGGCTTGAAAACTCCAACTGGAATACCCTCGAAGGCGAAGTTAAAGGCGTGGCCTTTTTAGCGCACCCTTACTCTTGGTCTGTGATTGGCCATGAGTCGGATATTGCCGCTTGGACCTTAGAAGATTTAGTGCAATACCATAAAACCTACTATGCGCCGAACAATGCGGTCGTAGTAATTGCCGGAGATGTAAAACTGGCTCAAGTTAAGGCATTGGCAGATAAGTATTTTGCGCCCATTCCTGCACAAACACCGCCTAAAGCTGTGCGTACCGTCGAGCCTTTGCAAAAGGGTGAGCGCCGTACTTTCGTTCAAAAGGCGTCGGTCAGTACACCTAACGTGATGTTGGCGTACCATGTGCCAGCGGCGACCCATGCCGATTATTATGCCTTGGATCTGCTCAGCTCTATCCTAAGCCAAGGTAATAGCTCGCGTTTATATCAAGCGCTGGTGGATAAGCAAGTCGCGCTCGAAGCCGAGACCTATATGCCGATGTCGGTCGATCCTAACCTGTTCTATGTGATGGGCGTAGCCACGCCTGAAGTGAATGCTAACACCTTAGAGCGCGCGCTGATCGAACAAATTAATAGCATCGCGACCAATGGCGTGACTCAGCAAGAGCTAGATAAAGTCAAAAATATCAAGTTGATGGACTTTTATCGTGCGATGGAAACCATCAATGGCAAGGCCAACACCATAGGCACCTATGAAATGTATTTTGGTAGCTACGATAAATTATTTAATGCGCCAGAGGCCTATAACAAGGTAACGCCTGCGGATATCCAACGTGTTGCCCAAACCTATTTACGCAAATCGAATCGCACTGTTGCGGTATTGGCGGCAAACGAGGAGTCGGATCAATGAAATTCTCCTTTGTTAAATCATCCTTTATAAAATCATCTCTGCAGCCGACTAAGTTAATGGTCGCATTAGCCCTAGGCACTAGCTTAGCCTTATCCGGCTGCGCCACCACGGCACCCAAACGCGTCGATACTGGCAGCTTTGCCATGCCAAGTTACGACAAGTTAGTGCTAGATAATGGCCTAACCGTGTATTTAATGCCACAGCGCGAAGTGCCGTTAATCACTCTAAACGCGGTCGTGCGTGCTGGGGCGGTAAACGACACCACAGCGGGTATCGCCCAAATGACCGCCGAGGGTTTACTCCTTGGTGCGGCGGGTAAATCCAAGGCCGAGATTGAGCAGCAAGTGGATTTTCTTGGCGCTAGCTTAGGGGCTGAAGCCGACAAAGAAGGCAGTTATCTGGCCGCCGATTTTATGGCAAAAGATACCGATGTGATGCTCGACCTATTCAGCGCCGCGCTATTAAGCCCAGACTTTGATTCGGCCGAGTTCGACAAGCTTAAGCAGCGTGCCATTGCGGGTTTACAGCAGGATAAAGAAAGCCCGCGCGCCGTGATTGGTCGCTACTTCGATAAATTGGTGTTCGGTGCTCATCCTTACGGTAATGCTTCATCGGGTAATCGCGAGTCACTTGAGCAAGTCACAGTGTCGCAGCTGCGCGCCTTCCATAAGAGCTACTATCAACCCGCCAATACCGCATTAACTGTGGTGGGGGATTTTGATGTGGCAGCGATGAAGGCCAAGCTAACCCAGACTTTTGGTCAATGGAAAGGCAGCGAAAAACTCGTTCAACCCGACTTAAACCAAGGTTTACCTAAGTTAACTGAGGCCAAAGTGCTGCTGGTGGATAAGCCAGATGCGATGGAAACCACCTTTGTTATCGGTGGGTTAGGCATTAGCCGTGATAACCCAGACTATGTGGGGCTAACGGTAGTGAACACCATTTTAGGTGGTCGTTTTACCTCTTGGCTGAACGATGAACTGCGGGTGAATGCGGGGCTAACCTATGGCGCGCGCTCCGGTTTTAGTCCTTATACCGACTCTGGCGTGTTTACCATTAGCACCTTCACTAAGACGGAAACCACTCAAGAAGCGATTGATTTGGCTCTGAAAACCTATGCTCGTTTATGGGAAAAAGGCGTTGACCAAGCGACTCTTGATTCGGCTAAGGCCTATGTTAAAGGTCAGTTTCCGCCTAAGTTTGAAACCTCGGGCCAATTGGCTGGACTCTTATCTGGCATGTATCTCTACGGCTTCGATGATAAGTTTATCAATGAGTTCCAAGCTAAAGTGGACGGCTTAACCTTAGAAGAAACCCAAAGGTTAGTAAAAACTTACTTCCCACAAAAAGACCTGCAGTTTGTGCTGATTGGTAATGCTAGCAAGATAGCGCCTATCGCGGCCAAGTATGGCCAAGTGCAAACCGTTGATATTAATGCGGTGGGTTTTGGTCAATAACCTCTGGCGTTAGTGTATTTCGCCCAATAAAAAGGTCTGCATAGTGCAGACCTTTTGTTTTTCTGTTCTAGGTTCTAGGTTCTAGGTTCTAGGTTCTAGGTGTTATTGCGCACCGGGCTTAGCGTAATGGGTCATCCAATCCTTCACTTGGTTATACCAATAGATGGAGTTGTTGGGTTTCATGATCCAATGGTTTTCATCGGGAAAATAAATCATCCGCGATTCGACATTACGGGTTTGCAGGGTGCGGAACAGCTCAAAACCTTGGCCGACAGGCACACGATAATCGAGTTGCCCATGGCTGACTAAGGTTGGAGTGTTAAAGTTGGCGGCAAAGTAATGGGGCGAAATGGATTTATACAGCTCAGGATTATCCCAGTAGTTACCAAAGCGGGTGCTGTGGACGGCAAAGTCGGCCGACATTTGTGAGTACATGTCGTACACCGCTGCGTGGATTAGCAGCGCCTTGAAGGGATGCGGCTGACCTAAAATAATCGAGGTTAAGTAGCCGCCATAGCTGGCACCACCGGCAACCATACGATCGCTATCAATCCAACTTTGTTGCTTAAACCAGTCTGCGGCTTTGAGCACATCTTCGAGGGATTTGTTTTTCCAATCTGGGTTAATAGCATCGGCAAACTCTTGTCCGAAGCCGCTAGAGCCGTGGAAGTTTGGCCAAGCGGTGACATAACCCCAAGAGGCGAAGGTTTGCGCGTTCCAGCGGAAGTGGAAACCATCGCTAATGGCGTTGTGTGGGCCGCCGTGGATCAACATAAACAGCGGGTACTTCTTGCTGCGATCGAACCCAGGTGGATAGTGAACCCACATTTGAATGTCTTGGCCCTGGTAACCCTTGTAGGTGACCGACTCATAGGTGCCTAAATCGACATCCTTTAAAATCTCGTCGTTAAACTGCTCTAAACGCTCGGTTTTACCATTGCGAGGCTTGATGCTGACTAAACGCGCGGGATACAAAAAGCTCTGATTGGTCGCAATCAACTGGCCATCTTTAGCGATAGCAGGTTGGCTAAAGTCGGTGGCTTGAGTGATGGCCTTGGCCTTACCGCTCTTGGCATCGATATGATAAATACGGTTTGTCGCTGCATCATCAATGCTGGCATAGAAGCCCTTGCTGTCGGGTGTCCACTCGAATTGAGACACTGAGCGATCCCAATCCGCGGTGAGCGTGGTGAGTTTGCGACTGCTCACATCCAGCAGCATCAACCTTGCGGTATCGGCATAAAATCCGGGGATTTTTTGCCGAGTAAAGGCGAGGGTTTTGCCGTTAGGGCTAAATGTTGGATTCAGATCCGGCGCTGGGTTATCTGGAGTGATGTTTTCAGCCTTGCTGCCGCCAATGGTGGCGAGGAACAAATCTAACTTAGGGTCGACGCGATTATCCGAACCATAGGCGCTAAAGGCGATTAAGCGTTCATCGGGGGAAATATCATAACTTGAGCTGCTTTGGCTTGAGCGTGGCAGTTCATGGCCTAAAGGCTGAGTCACGGCTTCAACCGCGCCGCCTGTGGCTGGGATCCTAAATACATGGGCCTGACGGCGCTCATCTAACCAATGATCGAACTGCGAATAGGGCAGCGCATTCCACTGGCGGGCGGAGACTTTATTATCTTTGTCTGTTTTAAGCTGGGCCTTCATTTGCTCCCAATTCTGCTCAGGAAAGATATTGCTGATAAAATACAAATGCTTGCCAACCCACTTGATGCCATTGACGCCGGTGGGGATATCCGTGAGTTTGCTGGCTTCACCCGGGCCATCCATAGGTAACAGGTAAATTTGGCCCGCGTCGTCATCGTTACGTTCGCTGATAAAGGCCAAGGTTTTGCCGTCTGGCGAAAATACTGGCTCGCTGACTTTTAAGCCTTTGGCGGTAATCGCACGGTTATTTTTACCTTCACCGTCGAAGCGCCACAGTTGGGTTGAGCCCTTGTCTTCCTTAAGGTCGTATTCAGTCACTGGCGCAATAATGTGCTCGCCCGTGGAGGACACCACTGGGCTACCTATGCGTTTGAGTTGCCAAAGTAATTCAACTGAGAGTGGTTTGCTGGCTTCTGCAAATGCCGTACTGAGGGGCATTAGCAGACTCAGCAGTATGATTCCTGCCTTCTTCACTAGATGTCTCCTTATCATTCAGAGTGTTATCGTTATTTTTCCCCATTAAACCCCAAAGTATAAAAACCGAGCATGAAATCAAGCTGAGTCTGTGAAGGTTGAGGCGGACTTTTATGTAAGTAACTGTAACCACTGGCCACATTTTGATGACTAGATATGACAGGCATGGCGCAAACTGTCGTAGCGTATTTGTGGCTAACGGGTTTTAACGCTAATGTATTGGGAGATTGAAATAGGACTCGAATATGGCGTTAATCATCCCGCAAAAACTGGGCAAGCTATTGATCAAAAATGTATTGATACTCGCCTTAGGCTGTTTAGCTCTCTTTCCTGCGCAAGCCGCTAAGATCAGTTTTAAAGCCTTTTGTCCACAAATGGTGGGGCAGTGGCAGGGCAATGCCGCTAAAGTGGGGGAAATCCCGAAGCAAGTCATAGTCAACGGCTTTTGCTCCCATGATCAGCGGCAGTTGATCCTCTCCGTAAGTGTCGGTACGCGCGCTCCCTACAGCGAGACATGGTGGTTTAGGGAGCAGGGCGAGCAAGTACTGTTAACCTACTACGACGGTGTCTCGCAGGAAAAGCAGCAACTCTTTAGTTTATATCAACAAAATGGCGATTATTCCCTGCTGGGAGAGGGAGTCGTGAATGCGCGCGCCGCCTTAATCCAACTGTTATTCGAAACTAAATCGCCCCAAGGCGCATGGCAGTGGACGCAAAATATCCAATATTTAGACGATGATATAGACCGCTATCAGCTCTTTCGTGGGATAGAGATGACGCCTGTCGCACCATCTTATTAAGCCGACTTATTCATGCTCGACAATACGCAACTCACTTTGGGGACAAAAGCTTGATAGATCTTTTGCTCTAACTCGCCAGTTTCGGATTAAAATTTATATGGGTTAACGCCCACAACAGGGGCGGAACGTAGTTTGGTCCCTTGCTTGTGCTTGTTATGCCAGTTGTCGGAGCCAGTCATTAAACCAATCCTTCGGCATTTGCTCTGCCTCAAAGTCATTATCCCGTAGCTCTTCAAGAGTATATGTATTTGCTAAAAAGAGATCCCACTGTGTTTCCACATCCGTGAGGATAGGGAGCAAACCCTCTATTTCTGGTTCAGCATCAACATCTAGATACTGACACCAGAACCGATCACACCATTCTGCAATCTGCTTGTGCGAGTATGGCGATGCCTCTGGATTTGCGCCCCAAGTAAGCATCTTTAATACGGACTCTCGCGTAAACGGCAGTTCTACTGGAGCACTTGGCTTCATTGTTCGGGGCACCTACTCACTAAGGGCATAACGCCCCAATTAGGGGCACAAATACGTAGGCTAAAATCCTAAGCGAAGCGATGGGAGCCTACGTGTTTGTGTCCCAGCGAACGCAGTGAGCGACTATATTGACTTGTTATGTGCCTGAGCCTGCAAATACTCACTTGCCCGTTTTGTTACTAAATCTGGACTATCATAAGGGCCCGCAGATTGAAAGATGCTGAACCCGAGGTTTTCAATAGCGATGCCAGCTTGGTAAACGATTAGAATATCTTGTTCAAGATATTGCTCAATCAATTGAGTATACAGTCCAAGGTATTCATTCTTGTATGTCTTTCCCAGAGCGAAGACTGCGCTGCTTATAAGATGGCCTGCTAACGAAGCTTTGCCAGTCAAAAATTCGTAAACACGACTTTCGAGTGTACTAATTGGTAAAGCGTCTGATTCTTGGTGACCTAGGCTAACAAGCAGATCTTCGTTGTCGGTATCTGAGTAATGTTGCTCAAGTCTTAATGCTGCAATAGCAAAATCAGTTTCAGTATTCATATTGGCACATAACGCCTAAAGCATGGGCGCAGCTTTGCTGTGTCCAATGCCTTTACTTGTTAGGCCCTTTGGCCATATTTAAAAGCATAAACTTTGAATTTGGGTCACACTCTTTGTTGCACCACATACCCCACTGAGAGTCACTATAATCAAAGAACTTAAAGCCCAGAGACTTACCTGAAACAGAAGCGACATTCAGGGTGTATACCTTCGGCTTGCTCTCAGATGAATCAAAGCCTTTTTCAAATAGCTTTATTGAATTTTCGGCCTCTATGCCCGAAATCTCATTCATTTCTATTTTTGTGAAATATGATTTGTTGGCGAGTGGCTCGGGATTACTCCGTACCATTTGAGATGGAATCATTACGGGGCTATAACTGCCTGGGTTCGACCAAACCCAACCTTCTCGATTTGTAATAATGTGGCCGTACGGCGTGCAAACTATTTGCCCCCATTTGTTTAGAGGTTCAGGCAAGGATGTAACAGCTGCCTTTGGTGTTCCATTGCAGTCCCCAGCTGGCTCTGCATGTGAGGCTAATGAAAGCAAAGCCATTAAGACTATGGTGAAAAATAAATCTGGCAATAAATCTGGCCACCCATTTTAAATCAATAACATAATGCACTTTCGGTTTGCCTACAACTTGTGCGAGCTAAAATGACTTGAGTGGGAGTCATCAAAAGTCGCAGGAACAGCATCTAAGGCAAAAAATTACGCTAATTCCTTTAAAAATGGAGTATTTCAGACGAGGTAAGTCATCCCTTAGTGCTTGGGATGTGTTCTGGATGGGGCTTTTGAAGTTATATAAGCCGTTGTCAGTTGCAGCGCAAGTGCTGGCAGCTTGATGTAAAGTGCCGTCGTCGCTTTTCGAGATGTTCGCAATAATCGGTTAGTTCTTGCAAGGTTCCCACGGGGCCATGAAATAGCTTGCCAAACTCGGTGGTCAGCTTGAGCCAATTGTCATGGGGGATATTTAATCTGCTCAGTAACTTACCACTATTTTCACTGATGGCTCCCCGTTTATCATTGCGAATAATTTGGCCGGTATCTTCCACCAATTGAAGGTAATCCGTTAAGGAAAACGCAATGCCCTTGGGTTGCTTGTCGCACTCGTTACCAATAAAAGGCAGGAGATTGCTGGGCTGCTCACCTTTTAATGCGGCCCGAATACGTAGCTGAATACTGGTATGGTCAGATTGTTCTGGTGTATCAGCGAGTTGTGCTCTGATGGGATTCAAATCGACGTAAGTCATACAAGCTAGCACAGCGGCTTCATCGAGTAGGGCTTGGGATTTAAACCGACCTTCCCAGAACCTGCCTGTGCAGTTATCTTCTTGATTTGCTTGCCTTGCAATCGGTTCGTTGAGGCAGCGCATAAACCATGAAATATCACACAAACGACTGCGATAAATGGCAATTGAATGCTTTAATCGGTTGACCTCATGAGCTTCAACCAATTCACCTTTGGCGAACTTTTGTGTTAATTCATCGCCTTTAAACAACTTATGCCATTGCTCTAGTACTTCGCAGTCAGTCCAACGATTGGCAGTCTCGATATCTACCCGCAACACCACATGCAGATGATTCGACATCACAGCAAACGCGGCCACATCAATAGCAAAAACCGCTTCAAGTTCAAACAATAATGACCCTACCCAAGCGCGGCGATGGTCATAGTTTTTACCCGAATAGGTATCATCGCCACATAAAAATGCACGCCGCACCACGCGACTACAGCAATGGTAATAGGGCGTGTCTTCAAGGCTTATTTGAGTTCGGCGAGGACGGGGCATACAAACCTCCATGTTTAATGCTTAACCAAAGCATAGTCGGAGGTTAGCTACCGCGCTATTAAGGCTGGGTGTCCAAGTTTTTTTATGTTTAAAACTCCCGATCACACCTGCTAAAAATGGAGAACCCAAAATAGAATAAATGACAATTGCAGCAATATATTCTTGTGGCGACACCAATGGATACAAAAATGTTTGCCACACCATCAGCAGGGTATAGATTAAATAAAATGAAAAAGATAGATTTAGTAAGTACCTTTTATGAGTTAGGAGATACAGGATGTAACCTATCAAAAAGCAAAAGGCTAATAGTGCTGGAATTAGATCTGCAAGGCGAAAATGTGTGACTAAAACGGAAGCATGTACCCCAAAAAGGCATCCTAAAATCACCGAGTAAATCCACTTTAAAGCCGTATTAGCCAACTTGATCCTCTTAAACATAACGCCGCAAGCAAAGGCGCGCGTAAGCGCGTCCAGCCCGCAGGGCGATTTTGCCTTGCCTTGTTAAATGCATTTAAATTCACCTACTACCGCCTGTTTGAAGCAACCGCCTTCGGAACAAACATCAATCATTTGATTAAAACTAACTAAAGAATAATTATAACCACCACAAATTTCTGATGCTCGTCGATGAAAATAGTGCTCAAGTATTTCTTTACTATATGAATTCATCGCGATTACTTTTACTTCCCATGTACCATCGGACTTCAATGTCTCTTCATAGCCTTCTTTCCCGAGCCCAAAATTTGTGGGGGCATAATTGAAATTATTGTGTGCTGAACACGATAACAGCGACATTAAAATAACGATTATGGCGAAAGTTTTCATAAGGTATTTAACATTTGATTAGTGCGCATGCGCGTTTACCTTGTTAGACTAGTAAAAACGCGCACGGTTAACTATCTGTATGCAAAGAAGTTATCAGCTTTCTGCCAAATACACCATCTGGAAAAACGCGCATGCGCGTTTTCCAAACCTATTAACTAAAATTCAGTTACTATATTCACCTGATTTTATAGAGTTTTATTTATTTCGGATGGAATTAGTGCGCACTGATTTTGTCTAAAAATCATACCCAAACACCTAAATTTAAATACGACTGTATACCCATACATTGTTAGTCGCTTTACGTTAGGCCCAAACATTAGGTAAATGGATAAGATTTTGTATGGCAACAAGAGTAGGAGTTTTCTATTGAGCCAACGAAACGAAACAAGGATTGGGGCGATTAGCTTTTTAGCTAAATGAACCGTTCAATGGTCGTTAAGATTGCCATTGTTGCAACAGTGACCGTTGGCGACATGGATGTCGCCGTCGAGCCTATAGGGACATATTCACGGCGTGTCACTGGGGAAACAATGACAATTAACCCTAAACACCTGACGACAAACTTATCTCGCTTTGGGGCAAAAGCTTTTAGCCAGATGAACAGTTCAATGGTCGTCAAAATTGTCACTATTGCAACAGTGGCCGTTGGGGCATGGCCGCTCTTTCACATCTGACCCATAGGGATATGGGAAATGCCACAATGATGTTGGGAACATCATTGGCCATGTGAACGCGGCATTTACACTTCCATGTGTTGCAGATGCCGCCGTCGAGCCTATAGGGATAACTCTTGTTAAATAAAAAGGCGGCGTGTCACTGAGGTAACAATGACAATTCATACTGCACACCTAGCGGCAAGGTTATCTGGTTTTGGTGTGAATTGAGTTAAAGCTATCTTTCGGCGTGGATGGCTGAATGATTGGAAAATTGGCTGGTTAAGTCCAGCCTAATCCAAATCAGTATTCCTACCTATTAAATTGCGCCTTCAAACCCGAGCTGACGCCAGGCTTCGTAGCTGATAATCGCCACGGCATTGGAGAGGTTGAGGCTGCGACTGGTCGCCGCCATCGGAATGCGTAATCGCTGCTCGGTTGGGATCGACTCGATAATTGGCATAGGTAGACCACGGGTTTCTGGGCCAAATAATAGCACGTCATCCTTGGCAAAACTGAGTTCAGTGTGTGGGCGGCTGCCCTTAGTGGTACAGGCCATAATGCGTTTGCCTGTCATGGCTTCGAGGAAGGCATCGAAGTTTTTATGGCGAGTCACATTGGTTAAATCGGCATAATCTAGGCCCGCTCGGCGCAGTTTTTTCTCTTCAAAATCAAAGCCAAGTGGCTCAATTAGATGCAGTTGGCTGCCGTTGTTTGCGCAAAGGCGAATGATATTACCCGTGTTGGGTGCGATTTCTGGCTCATAGAGTGCGATATGGAACATGCTTGCCCGCCTATAAAAAATGACGCCCGATTATACGGCAAACAAGCCTTAAGCGCAGCTCTGCGTGCGCATATCTAAAGCAGCATAATGCGGGTCCATTTTTCTTTTCTCCCTATTAACCTTATCTCAGTACTTGCCTGTTTTATTCTCTCAAAGTAATATATCTCAACATCAAGATACTTTTTAAGAAGTCATTATGCCGTTTGTGATTGCGTTACTCGCCCCCGTGTTTTGGGGGACTACCTATGCACTGGTGAGTCTTTACTTACAGGATATGTCGCCCTACTGGGTGGCGGTTTGGCGCGCACTGCCTGCGGGCATATTGCTGCTGATGCTGCGCCCACGTTTGCCGACACTGGCATGGTCTAAATTAAGCTTGCTGGCGTTTTGTAATATTGGCGCCTTCTTTGCGCTGCTGTTTATTGGCGCCTATCGGCTACCCGGTGCCGTCGCGGGCACGCTGGGGGCGACATTGCCACTAATCTTTTTGATCCTCGCTTGGCTGATCGATAAAAAACGCCCGGGGATGAAGTGGTTACTGCTCGGCTTAATGGGCCTCGGTGGCGTGATTTTATTGCTTAATCCTTCGGCGGATCTCGACCCGATTGGTGTCCTGTGTATGCTGAGCGCGACAACGTTGATTGCCTTTTCTTCCCGCTGGATGCAGCGCTGGGATGTGGGCGACTTTTTAGTGCTCACCGCTTGGCAATTACTCTTGGGGGGATTGATGTTGATCCCACTGGCGTGGTTTATGGCGGGACCGCCACAGATCCCGAGTATGGATGTGGTTCCCTCATTAATCTGGCTAGTTACCGCAAATACCGCGGTGGCTTATTGGGCTTGGCTCTGGTCGATGCGAAATTTAGGACCAGAAATCATGGGGATGGTCGCTTTAGTCAATCCCGTGGTTGCCGTATCATTAGGCGTATTGATTGTGGGTGAAACCTTAGATGTGCGCCAGTGGGCAGGGATTTTAGTGATTTTACTGTCGCTACTGCTGATGAAGTTGCCGCAAAACTTGAGGTGGAACCCCTTAAAAGCGAGGGGTTAAATGCTAAAACACTTAGACTTGAACTTACTGCCCGTACTGGAAATTCTCCTCGAGGAGCAGAGTGTCACGGCAGCGGCGGCGCGGCTGCATTTGAGTCAGTCGGCGGTGAGCAAGCAATTGACCCGCCTGCGCGAAGTGTTTGATGATCCCTTATTCGAGCGCACCGCTTACGGCCTTAAGCCGACGCCCAAGGCGCTGTCGCTGGCACCCGACTTGCGCCAATGCTTACAGCAATTAGCGCAATTTACTCGGCCAGACAGTTTTGAGCCCGCCCTAAGCCAACGTCAGTTTCGGATGCATCTGGTCGAAACGACTTACTCGCTGACCTTTCCACACTTTATGCCTTCGCTTTTAGCGCAGGCGCCCGGTGTGAGCATTAATTGCCAAACCTGGCGGCTGGACACCATGGATAGACTCCTGCGCTGCGATATCGATCTCGCCATAGGTTGCCGCGAATGGGATGAACGTTCGCCCATGCATGTAAACCATATCCCGGATGATATCCATTATGTTGAATTAGTTCAGGATTACACAGTGTGCCTGATGCGCCGTGACCATCCTGCACTATCGCAGGAATGGAATCTCGACACATTTTTAAGCTATCGCCAGTTACAGGTCGCCTTTGGCGGCTTGGAGCATTGGTTGTTAGACGATGTGCTGCAAATCCAAGGGCGTAAACGGGATATTGCGGTGAATATGACGGATTTTCAGAGTGCGCTGGCCCTGTGCGAGCAGAGCGATTTGATCCTCTGTGCCCCTTCCCGTTATGCCTTAGCTGTGATGAAGTCGTTTGACCTTAAGTATTTACCTTCGCCAATTAAGCTGATCCCCGGTGCGTATCTGCTGATGTGGCATAAGCACTTCGAGCACGATCTCAGCCATAAATGGCTGCGGGAACTGATTATTAACAAAGTCAGCGCCTCGCTTTCTAACTAACTTCTGCCCCAGTGTTTAGCCAAGCTTGTAACTTAGGCAAAATCGCCTGTCCATCGGCTAGGCCTTGCTGATATACGGCGGTCACTTTATCGATATTGCGGTCTAGTCGCGAGAGATTAAGTGGCGCAGCAGGGCGGATCACAAAGGACTGGCCGCTGGCAACACTCTGGGCGAGTTCCTCGAGGGATTGGTTATAACGTTGGTGACGAACTTTAAGTGCAGCGGCTACCGCCGGATAAGCTTGATAACGCTTGCGAGCTAACCAATTGAACTTCATCGGCGATTTTCGATAGTTTGCGTCCTGAGTCAGGATCACCACCTGCCGCTTATAGCCCTCTTGCTGCGCCTTCGCTACCGGAATGGGCGCGGCGATGCCGCCGTCGAGGTAGGTTTGGTGGTTTATCGGATAGGGATTGGCCATAAAAGGCAGGCTCGAGGAGGCGATAAGCACGTCGAGCAATTTGTCGTGCTCCTGAAAATCGGCCATGCCAAAGTAATCGGTTTGTCCTGTCTGGCAATTAAATGCCCCGACCTTAAACTCAGTACCGCTCGTTAAAAAGGTTTTAAAATCAAAAGGCAGTAACTCATAGGCCATGCGCTTATAGGTAAAATCGGTGTTGACGTAATGACCAGTGGCTAACCAGTGGCGTAGCCCCATATAGCGCTTATCCCGCAGATATTGCTGCTGAATTTTTAAATTGCGGCCAAATTGGCGTGAGACATAGGAAGCAGGATAAATCGCCCCCGCCGATACACCAATCACATAGGGGAAGTGCAATTGTTGCTGCAAAAAGGCATCTAATACGCCGGCGGTATAAATTGCCCTCAGGCCGCCGCCCTCTAACACTAAGGCCACATCTTGCATTGAGTTACTACTGCTTAATCGAATGGATAAAACAGCATACTCTAACTCATCTGATAAATGAAACGCGTGCCTACGAGTGCTTAGGCGGGGATGGCAAATCTTGGCGTGTGTTCGCAGGCGTTGGGCTGAACCAGTGACGTTGTGCGCGGGCTAAAATCCATCTGGCTAAAATAATGGCTGAGCGCAGTGATGGCTTCTTTCACCTTGGCGGGCTGTTTGTCCCGCGCGGAGGTCACGCTGTAAACGCTGTAGGTGCGTAGCGACCACTCGGGTAAAAGGGTTACCAGCTGGCCAGATGCAAGATATTGATGCACTTCGGGTTCTGGCAACACGGCAAAGCCTAATCCATCGAGGGTGAGTTGGATAAGCGTCTGCATATTGTTCACGCTGATACGCTGGGCTGGAAGCTCTATTCGCTCTTGAGTCTGTAAATGGGTTAAGTACTCGGGCTTAGCATAACTGTGGCTGATGCGATTGAGCCCTTGTAAGTCTTCAGGGTGTTGCAGGCTCTGATGCTGGGGAATATAGCTAGGAGCCACACACAGCAACATGCGCCAATCCGCCAAGGGGCGAGCGATAAGGTTAGAGTCCGATAGGGGACCGATGCAAATTGCCAGATCGATTCCTTCATTAACTATATCGATTGGACCGTCCTGTAATTGCAGGTTGAGGCTGATCTGCGGATGAGCCGCCAATAAATGCGCTAATGGCTGGCTGAGTAAACCACCACCAAAACCGACAGGCGCGGCGATTTTAAGCTCCCCCGAAGGCGTGCCCTTTAATGCATGCAGCTGTTGTTCGGCGCTTTCTACTATTTTTATGATTTTAATGCAGTTTTCATAAAATAACGTGCCCGCCTCTGTGAGTGTCAGGTGGCGGGTATTACGGTGAAACAGACTAATTCCCATATCCATTTCAAGTTTTGCGACTTGTTGGCTCACCGCCGATGAACTCAGATTAAGCTGTGTTGCCGCAGCGCTCATCGAGCCTTTTTCCGCGATGGCGGCAAACACGATCATGCCCTTGACCATATTTCTATTCATTCTTAAGCAACTCTTACAAGTGATTACTCAAAGTCTAACTTGAGCCGATTGTAACATAGGGATACATTGCCGTATTGAAAATTATTATCATTTACAGGCGATCAAGGGAGATTTGTTGGTTATGTTGTTACGTCGTAAAAAGATCCTCGCACAGCTAATTTCTGCCGCATTATTGCTACCAGCCACTCAGGCTTTGGCGGATGCCGCACCCGATCAAGACAAGATGATGGAAAGGATTGTCGTCACTGCATCGGGCTTTGAACAGCAAGTGCGTGACGCACCTGCGTCGATTAGTGTTATCACCCGTGAGGATCTCGATACACGTTTTTACCGTGACTTAACCGACGCCATGTTAGAAGTGCCCGGCGTGGTGGTGACTGGCGGTGCCGACCGTCGGGACATTAGTCTGCGGGGCATGGGCAGCCAATACACGCTGATTTTAGTTGATGGTAAGCGCCAGTCTTCCCGCGAGACCCGCACCAACAGCGATGGTCCAGGTGTTGAAGGCGCTTGGACGCCGCCGCTCGCCGCAATCGATAGGATTGAAATTGTCCGCGGCCCTATGTCATCCCTTTATGGTTCCGATGCTATCGGTGGGGTGATCAACATTATCACTCGCAAAGTCCCCAATGAGTGGCAGGGGGAATTACGCCTCGACACCACGCTGCAGGAGAAGTCGGACTCAGGCAATGTGTATCAGGGCAACTTTTTTGTGAACGGTGGCTTGATTAAAGATCTGCTCGGCGTGCAGTTATACGGCCAATACACTCAACGTGAAGAAGATAATATTTATGGTGGTTACCGAGGTCGTGATGCGGATAATCTCACCGCCAGATTTGCCCTCACGCCTAACCAAGACCACGACATTATGTTGGAAGTCGGCATCGCCAACCAAGAGTTGGATAGCACCTTGGGTAAAACCGTTGCGCCATTGGCACCGGGCGCCAGTTGTGGCCGCGGTGGCTGCCCTGCATCGTCGACAACCGAGTATGAAAACAGCACCATTTCGCTATCTCACACCGGACGTTGGGACTTTGGTACCTCGGATACTTATATCAAGCACGAAGTGTACGATAACAAGTCCCGCAAGATGAAAATCAAAAATACCGATGCTCAAACCAGCCTGATCGCTACCTTAGGTGAAAGCCATACCGCCACCTTTGGTGCGGCCTTCAATTATCAAGATCTGACCGATGAAACTGGCAATCAGGTCAGTGACTTAACCGATATTAGTCGCCGACAATGGTCTGTGTTCTCAGAGGATGAATGGCGTATCGTCGATAATTTTGCCTTAACCTTAGGCCTGCGTTTAGACGATGATGAAAACTTTGGCGACCACCTCAGCCCACGGATTTACGGCGTCTGGGGGTTGACTGAGCACACTACCTTAAAAGGTGGTGTGTCGACGGGCTTTAGGGCGCCGAGCCTGAGGCAAACTGTGCCCGATTGGGGGCAGGTGAGCCGAGGCGGCAATATGTACGGTAACCCGGATTTACAACCCGAAACCTCAGTGAACTATGAGTTAGGCATTTACACCGATCTCACCGATTCCATTACCACCAGTGCTGGCGTGTTCTATAACGAGTTTGAGGACAAGATCACCCGTGTCGCTTGCCCTGCGACTCAATGTACCGATGGGCCAAACCAGTTTGGCGCTAATCCCACCACTTATGTGAATATCGATGAGGCGGTCACCCAAGGGGTTGAGTTAAGTATCGACTATAAAATCCTCAGCAACTTGGCATTGACGGGCAACTATACCTATACCGACTCGGAGCAGAAGACGGGCGCATATAAAGGTAGTCCATTGAATCAGTTACCTAAACATCTGGTGCAATTATCGGTTAACTATGAGCCGATCGATAACTTAAATACTTGGCTGCGGGTTAACTATCGTGGTGAAGAGAGCCAGCCAACCACTGGGCCTTCGTCGAAAAGTTTGATTGCGCCTTCCTATACGCTGTTAGATTTAGGGGCCAACTATCGCGTTAACGACAGCATTAAATTCAGCGCGGGTATTTATAACGCTTTCGATAAGGAAATTACTCAAGAAGAATATGGCTACATCGAAGATGGCCGTCGTTACTGGTTAGGTATGACTTATAGTTTTTAATTTTTTAAAAAAAACAGCAGCTTATAAAGAAGCCAGCACCTAGCTGGCTTCTTTTTTGATTATTCAATATTCGGTTTACGAATAAACAGGATGCTGAGATCTTGTTTTGGCGTGAACTGTTTTTGTTGGAATTCAAAGGTGAGTGGATCGGTTTTTTTAAGCTCGCCATCAAAACACAAGCTAATGAGATCTGTGGGCTGGGATTTTTTCAGCGTCAGTTTGAAGTCCTTAATCGCCCCTTGCCAGTTATTGGCCGTGACCAAAATATAGCTAAGGTGGCTCCATTCCACGCCATATTCAACATCTTCGCCGTCTTGTTTAACGATAAGGTTTCGCTTCCGAATACCTTGCTTAGCGCTTTCATCTAAACAGGCAAGTTCAGTGTAAGTATCGATAATACTATTGGCAGTATCGGGGATGCCCGTTGAGAGGCTCGGCGTATAACTGTGGCTGATGGAGACAGATTGGCCCGCGGGAAAGGTTTGTTCCCACACAAAGTAATCGCTTAGGGTAAAGGCGATTTGTTGCTCCTCATCCAACCATTCCTTGGGGAGCGCAGGTTTGCCCTTAGGGATTTCGCCATATTCGGCAAAGTAAGCGACTTCATCTATCCCCCAACCAAGCTGTTTCAGTTCGGCAGTAATATCCGTCTTATCGGCAAGTTGGGCGACGAGCCTATGCTCGGTTGGTTGGGTTTTGCCATTCACTTTGAGGGTGAAATTATCAATGCTGCTGTGATCGGCGGAGCCAAAAAACATCGGCGGCATAGGGAAGGCGATGGGGACGGTAAGATCCTGCGAACTGGTGTTGGTAAACAGATAATCGACCCTGACTTCGGTCTCGCTGATAAAGAGCGACTCCTTGTCCATACTGATATGTGGCTGATATTTAAGGGTGATAGAACCATTAGCATCACCAAAACTGCTGTCATTGGCGAAGGCTGCCGTGCTCAGCAGCGCGAGTAAACCGCCCATTAAGGCGCGAACATGGATTGACATAAACATCTCAAAAGATAGCAATAAAGGATTAGGCGCGGCGGGCAAGCTCTATGGCTGCGGCGATGGCGTTGCGAGCCTGTGGGCTGTTTTTCCAACAAGTGGTGCGTAGCATGCTGGCGACGAGGTTGGCGATATCTTCGACCTCATGCTCGGCCAACTGCGCGAGTGAGCTAATACCGATTTCTTCAAAGCGTTTAATGACCGTCGGGCCAACGCCCTTAACGGCGAGTAGTGCTTGTCTTTCTTGCTCATTAAAACCCATAACGAATACTCCTTTATTACTGGGCGACAGACTCATGCGTGAGTGGTGGCAAGCGTAGCCTGAAATGGCGCTAACAAAAAGGCCCATCATGGGCCTTTTGTGGTTCAACCGATATTTACATATCGCAGGGCTTGAGTGGCTTACGCAATTGGGCGCGCACGTTATCCATGCCGGCGTAGAACTCTTTCATCATTAACAGGCCCATCATCTTACCGTTATCTGTGATGATAAGATTATCGGGATCGGTTGGGTCGTTTTTGATGGCGCCAATTAACTTCATCGAGGTCATTTCCTTAAACAGGGCTGTGTCTAAGTTAACGCCAAAGGTTTCGCGGAAGTATTTGCGCGATAGGCGACCAGAGAACATCCCCAGCAGGAAGCGATACTGCATCACGTCCTTTTTGCTGTAGTTTTTCTGTTGCTCTACGCCCATCTTGCCGGCGGCGATCCGCTCTTGGTATTTACGCAGCGAGAAAGTGTTGACGTATAAAGTGTCGTTCAGGAAGCTAAATGAGCCTGAACCCACCCCTAAATACTCATCGTAATCGATAACATATTCGTCGAAGCCTTCGTCATTCGCCTTACCAAAGGCCCATGCAGACAACTGATTATATTGACCATTTAAACGGTTTAAGATCTGGCGATATTGGTTGGCCATATCTGCCTGTGGCGCTGCCAGTTTACCTTTCACACTCTTACGCGTTTGGTGCGTGATCATCAGCGGATAGGTGGTGATCTGTCTGGGGTCGAGGCGTGAGGCCATGTCTAAGTCGTGCTGGATCACTTCATCGGTTTGACCGCGGAAGCCAAAAATCAGGTCGACGTTGATAATAGGGAACAACTCCTTGGCCGCCATGATCTTGTCGAAGGTTTGCTGACCTGTGCCGAATTTTTCGAGGCGGTCGGTCATTTTTAAAATGTCATCGTTAAAACTTTGTACGCCGATGGACATGCGATCCACTAAGCCTTTGAGTTGCTTAAAGCCTGGGCTGTCTAAATGCTGTGGATCCGACTCGCAAGACACTTCTTTAATGCTTGGGAATAGGGTCTTGGCATGCTCAATGGTACGGGCGAGTTCGTCTTCTAATACTGTAGTGGTGCCGCCGCCAATGTACATAGATTCAAAGTCATAGCCTAAGGCTTTGACCATCTCCATCTCTTTACGCAGAGAGATAAAGTAAGCGCGCGCCTTGTCTTCCTTAAACATAAAACGGTGGAAGGTACAGTAAGAACACAAGGTATGGCAGAAGGGCACATGGGCATAAAGCATGTACTTTTTACCTTCGACCGGGGCGGGCATGATGTCGGCGGAGAGCGTATCGAGGCGAAGATTCTTATCGACATAATACTGCATGACTCGTTCCATCGAGCTGAGCATCCAGTTAGGGACGGTAATATTCGCTTGATAAGGCGTTGCGATCGCGCCATTGAGCGTTTGAATAACTGAAGACATAACGATTCCTATCTGAGAGTGCTAACCGTAAACCCCGAAATTGCTTTAGGTAATTCACGACCACCTAGCGCAATTAGACTACCTCGTATGGAGTAAGCAAAACGTGAACTGGTTATAAGTTACGGTTTCCTAACAAGGAAATCACTGGCTTTTTGTTAAGCGGATCATGTTTTAGTAAACATAGATGCATATTTACTGAGGTTTTTGGCTGTTTGTTATTGAATTTGAGCGATTAACTTTAGCGCTCAATCGAAAGACTGAAATGATAAAAAGTTGAGCTTCTTACTTGTGGGCATTTTGACTTGTACTGAGGGTATCTGGCTGTCATTATCCCTGCGGACATTGCCTAATCTCCCCAACCTGCCTGAAATCTTGGAGGATCCCCATTGGTTAATATCAACCGCTTTTTTCCGCTATTCGCCTTAGTTGGGGCGGGTACGGCGTATTTGATGCCCGCATGGTTTAGCGGATTGAAAACCAGCATAGTACCGTTGCTGGTGGTGATTATGTTATCTATGGGGCTGACCTTAGATGTGCGGGATTTTGCCAATGCATTCAAACAAAAACGTGCCGTTATCACTGGCTTAATCTTGCAATTTACCCTGATGCCCTTAAGTGCCTTAGCCATTAGTTTGCTATTAGGGCTCAATCGGGAATTGACCATAGGCATGGTGCTGGTGGGGAGTGTGGCGGGTGGTACGGCATCGAACGTGATTTGCTATTTGGCCAAGGGCGATGTCGCCTTATCTATCACTATGACTGCGCTATCCACCTTAGCGGGTGTGGTACTCACACCCTTGATTATTGGGCTATTAATCGGCGAGATGGTCGCTATTCCTTTAATGGATATGCTAGTCAGCCTCGTTAAAATCGTGCTTATCCCTGTGACTGTGGGTGTGGTGTTGAATCACTTCTTTAAACCGCAGGTGGCTAAACTTGCCCCCGCATTACCCATCATTTCTATCGTGGCGATTGTACTGGCCATCAGCATTATTGTGGCCCTAAATGCTGGGCAATTTTCGCAGGTGGGGCCTGTGATTTTACTCGCGGTGTTTCTACATAATGGTTTAGGACTCGCCTTGGGTTATACCTGCTGCCGCTTGCTCGGCTTTAACCATACAGTGTGTAAAACCATTTCGATTGAGGTGGGGTTACAAAACTCAGGCCTTGCGACCGCGTTATGCATCAAGTTTTTTAGCCCGCTCTCCGCCGTCCCAAGCGCGATTTTCTCGATTTGGCATAACCTTTCAGGCGCCCTGCTGGCAGGATATTGGGCGAGCCGAGAGCTGAAGAAACAGAGCGATGGATTGGAATAAACCATTAGATGTTTATTTAAGGCTTTATGCATTGCACTAAAAAAAGTTTGGCCTAACATCTTGCGATATTAGGCCATTGTAACGACTTAGCTGACTCGAATTAGAGTCTAAAATGCGAGACTACACCTGTTAACTGTTCTTTCGTGGCGGCCAAGGAGGTTGCGCTATTGAGGGTCGCTTTACCACTTTGATTTAACTCTTCAACCATTTCGCGAATGGTATTCAAGTTACGATTAATCTCTTCACTCACGGCGCTTTGTTCTTCGGCGGCGGTGGCGATTTGATTGCTCAATCCATTAATATCAAATACATAGGTCGTTAAGGTTTCAAGGCTTTCAGTCACCAGCGTAGTGGTGTCCGCTGCATCTTGGCAACTCTGTTTTGTCTCATCCATCGCATTAACGGCGCTGTTAGCACCCGTGCGCAGGCGTTCCAGCATTTGATTGATCTCGGCCGTGCTCGCTTGGGTACGAGCGGCTAGGGCGCGTACTTCGTCGGCGACCACGGCAAAGCCTCGACCTTGTTCACCGGCGCGGGCGGCTTCGATGGCGGCGTTAAGGGCGAGTAAGTTGGTTTGGTCGGCGATATCTCCAATCACATCTAAGATGGTGGCGATATGGCGGGTGTTTTCATTCATTTCCGCTATGGTGTGAGCGGCGGTATCGACCTTACCAACTAAGGCGACGACAGTATTTGCCGCCTGTTCGACAGCCTTTTTCGACTTATCAGCCTGTTCATTTGCCTGTTGGGTAAAGCGTGCGGCAGAGGCGGCATCACCGGCAACGTTATGGGCAGTTGCACTCATTTCGGTCATGGCCGTCACCACTTGGTCGGTTTCTACCGCGTGGGTTTGCAATGCATGGGTATTGGCATTGGACTGCACATTCAGCTGACCAATTTGATCCGACATATGTTCAGAGGCCTGGGCAATATCAGAAATCATATGGCGCAAGTGGTCAATCACTCGGTCAAGATCGGCGCCGAGCGCACAGAGTTCGTTTTGCCCACTGATTTGAGTCTTCTGGGTGAGATCGCCATCGGCAAGGTGTTCTACAACCCGCTTGATTTGATTAACGATATTGACTAAACGTCTGCTCATAAACAGGGCGCTTAGCAGGGACGCGACAATGGCAACTAGGATTAGGCCAAGGAGCAGCGCTTCGGTGGCATTGACTTTGTCTTCTGCCTGTTTGCCTAGTTCATGGTTGCGTTGGGTGATCAATTTTACTAATTGATTGATCTCATTGCTAACTTTTGGCCCAAGTGCGCCACGTTCTGGCGTGAGTTCAGGCTCGGTGCCCGTTTGTTTGGCGAAGGCTAACTCCTGCTGATAGAGACGCACATATTGCTCGATTTGCGGCAGTAGTGTGCGGATCGTTCTAGCATCTTGCCCCATGAAATCGGTGTTAAATCCTGTGAGTTGCTCGACAAGCTGCTGCACATTGCGTTGCTGCAAGCTGATTGCGTCGCTGTTATGGACTAATGTGGCTAAGCGCAACTCGAAGAAAGCTTCACGCACATTGGTGAAGGTTTCGGCGAGCTGGGTATTGTTGACCAGCCTGCTGCTGGTGTCATTGAGTTCAGCAAAGCCCCGATAGGAGGAAATGCCGATAATGATCAATAAAATACTCGCAAACACTGAAGGCAGCGCCGTCAATGTGCTGGTTTTTGCATTGTTAAACATGGTGGCCTACTGGGGTATTAATCAAGACGGGGTGTAATTAAATTACACATTGAACCCATTTTAACGCTTGGATTTAGGCTGCTGCAAGGCGACATTTTGAGCGTTTTAGCTATAGTGGCATGTTTTAAAAGGGATTGTTTTTGCCGTGTTAATTGGGAATGTTGCAGTGGTTGCCAGATGTTATGTAAGTAAAAATCAAAGTATTCTCAGTTGATTGATTTTCATGGTGAAAATAAAGTGATGTAGCAGTCACTCTACAGCCTATTAACAGCGCAAAAAGCGATTGTGAGGCAGATCGCAAAACTTACAAATGTTTATAAGTGTATCCATGGTGCTATCGCACGTTGGGGCTGAACAACCAAACACCACGGGCTTTCGCTCGAATCACAGCCCGCCAAATCGCTGTAAAAAACTGAGGCGTCAATGCGCTCTTGTCTCAGTCAAAGCGAGTGACAATTGTTCCTTGCTCAATTGTTTATCTCTCATTCCTACGAATTTGCGTTCGGTCACAAAGTTAATAGTTGAGTGTAAATGATATTGGTTATCATTTGGATTTAAGGTTGTTTTAATGTAGATTGTCGGCATTTCAAGCTAACACCGTTTATCAATGAGTGCCGTCGAGGTTTTTATGGAATGCAGGGCGTTTAAGAAAAGTGCAATTGCAGTAATGGTTTCGAGTTTAGTGATGTCCTCAGCCTACGCTGCTGTGGATGCAGAATCTTCTGAACCGATTGAACCGATTGAAAAGATTACTGTTTATGGTGAGAAAATCGAGCGTAGCCTTAAGGATACGACTTCCTCTATTTCGGTTATTGATAAAGAAGCGCTCGACAGCGGTCAATATCAATCCACCTCGAGTGCCTTATCTGAAGTGCCTAACGTGGTGGTGCTTACGGGATCTGTGCCGGATATCCGTGGGGTTTCTGGTAATGGTTCAGCCTCTGGATTTAACTCTTTTACCGGAGGTGCTCGGGCGCGGGTATCCACCTTAGTCGATGGAGTTGCCGAACCTTTTGTGGCCGATCTTACTGGTGATACTGGTCTGTGGGATATCCAACAAATTGAGGTGTACCGCGGTCCACAATCGACGATTAACGGTCGTAACAGCATTGGCGGCACAGTGTTTATTAAAACTGAAGACCCCACTTTCGATTGGCAAGGTGCGGCTCGTGTTGGTTATCGCAATCAAGATAACTTTATCGACAGTGCAGTGATGCTCTCTGGTCCTATCCTCGATGATGAGTTGGCGTTTAGGGTGAGCGGACAAAATGTGACAGGGAATACCTTCAATAAAGGCTTGGAATATGAGACAAATCCAGCCCCATTTGACCTCAATGAACTGATCACTAATCGCTGGCGCGGTAAATTCCTGTGGCAGCCGAGTGCGATTGAAGATCTCAAAGTACTCTATAGCTTTTCATACAATGATGAGAAAGGTGACTCTGGGCGCAACTATTTTACCGGTGATGATCCTTGGGCGTTTAAGCCTATTTTCCAACGTTATATCGAGACTAAATCCACGACTCATTCAGTGAAAGTCGATTATGACCTCGGTGAAGGCCGCGCCTTCGATCTCATCGTCGCTTATATGGATTATGACTGGGGCTTTGAATCCTATGAGGCCCTCGCCACGGCGCAGCAATATGTGGATATGAATGACCAGAGTTACACAGTCGATGGTAAGTACAGCTTTGGTCTAAAAGATAAAGATTTAAATGGCTTTGTGGGTTTAGCCTACTTTAAACGCGATCAAGATTTTGGTAGTACTGGCAGCTCTGTCTACAGTGGGGATGATAGCACTGAGTCCACCTCTATTTATGGTGAGATGACCTATGGCCTTGCCGAATCACTCTGGGTCACATTTGGTGGCCGCGTGATGCGTGAGGAGCAATTGCGTAACTTCAATATGCTCTATCAAGGCAGTCAATTGCAGGAAAAACTCGATAATGCCAATACCGTTACCCTGCCGAAGTTAGTGCTGCAATATGCGCTGAATGACAGCACAACTTTGGCGGCCAGCGTGCGTCGGGGTTATAACTCGGGTGGCGGTGCGTTGTCGTTAGCCGAAAGTGAGTATTACTACTACGACGAAGAGTACGTTAATACCTATGAAATCAGCAGTCGCAGCGCGTTTATGGATGGCGATGTTAACTTTAGTGCCAACCTGTTCTACAACGATTTTGACGGTTATCAAGCCTCTAACAGCGCCCGCAAAATTACCAATATCGATAAAGCTGTCAGCTACGGTATTGAGGCTGAGTTCAGCGCCATGCTCACCGAAAACCTGCAGTTTATTTCGGGCGTAGGTTTACTCGATAGTGAGATCAAGCAAGCGGATCCTAGCTATGGTGACATTATCGGCAATCAGCTGAACTCGGCGCCGCATGTGACCGCCAATGCGGGATTAAAATATTGGTTAGGCGATGCGTTTTCTTTCGGTTTTTCAGGCAACTACGTAGGTGAGTATTATGCGGATATCAATAATACCGAATCACGGGTGGCTGGCGATTATGTTGTTGCCCGCTTAAGCCTCGATTATCAAACTGATAGCTGGAGAATCAGCGGCTTTGTAAACAACCTGTTTGATGAGCAAGCCTTGACGGTAAATGAACCCGCCAGCCGCAGTTATCCCGATGGTTATGCGGCGATTATCGACCCAAGAAATCTGGGTGTATCTGTGATGTACCGCTTCTAAGCGCTCAATTTAACGCACTTATTTTACCGAGAAAAAAACCTCCACAGCATGCTGTGGAGGTTTTGTATTTTCAGCGACTTTTACTCTTTATATTTCAAAGTGCCGTTGGCTTTGATTTCGTCGTACCAAAGGTTGTGGTGTTGGGTTGCCCAGTTTTCATCACAATAACCAGACACCATACACTCCATACCACCTTCAGACATTACCGTTGCCATGAAGATATGCACGATAGAGAAGGCGCAGATCACGATAGCGCTCACTGAGTGCAATACCAGCGCGATTAGGCTTAAGGTGCGGCTAGGTTCGAAAAGATTTGGGAACAGTAACAACATACCTGAGGCTGAAATCACTAATCCAAACAGGGCAAAGGCCCAGAACCACATTTTTTCACCGGCGTTAGCAAAACCTGCGTCAGGGTGCTTACCTTTGAAGGGACCAAAGTTGATGTAACCACCCACAACGAGGAACCACTTCACGTCGTACATTTTTGGCAGCTGGTTCTTCGCCCATAACACTGTCATCAATGCCCAGCCGATCATAAACGGAATCGCCATCACATCGTGGATTTGCTTGGCGCCATAAACGATGGCTTCCCAGATGCCTTCGCCCAACCAAGGTTGGAAGAAGAAACGACCCGCTAATAAGGTTAAGCCCGTTAAAATCAACATTAAGCACGGGATCGCACCTAACCAGTGGATTGAAACGTCAAACTTTGACCAGCGATACACTAGCTTGCCCGAAAAACCATGGTGTAGCTTGGAGATGCCGTTCACCTTGATAAATAAGACAAAGATAATGATCATGCCGAATAACGCCGCCATTAAGGCCGGCGCTAACCAGTCGCTACGCAGCTCCAGCACGCGCAGATCATAGGTATTGATCGCTTGTGCGTGGAACTCGCTTTGGGAGGTAGTGTATCCCGTGGCGCCGTCCTTCAGCTGTGCCCAAATTTGGGCATCAGAGGCTTGAGGTTGGAGCGCCTGTTCATCACCACCATTGGCTAGACACACGGCACTAAATAGCAGTGCTATGGCTAAACCTATGTGTTTGAACCATTTGTTCATCATACATCCTCTCTCGCTTAGTGGCGCCTGCTAGCAGGCGCCAAGCTAAGTCTGTGGACAGATCCTGTGACCTGAATTAATTCCAAGCCGCGTTTTTAGCGCCACGGTAAGCCACACGCTCACGGAAGATGCTAGAAACCACTTCTGCATCACCCGCTAACAGGGCCTTAGTCGCACATAGTTCTGCGCACATTGGCAGTTTGCCTTCGGCAATACGGTTTGAACCGTACTTCTGGCGCTCTGCCTCTGAGTGGTTTTCTTCTGGGCCGCCGGCACAGAAGGTACATTTATCCATCTTACCGCGGCTACCAAAGGCACCTTTTTTCGGGAACTGTGGTGCGCCAAATGGACAGGCGTACAAGCAGTAACCGCAACCAATACAGGCATCTTTGTTGTGTAGCACAATGCCGTCTTCGGTTTTGTAGAAGCAGTTTGCTGGGCAAACCGCCATACATGGCGCGTCTGAGCAATGCATACAGGCGACAGAGATTGAAGCTTCACCGGGTTGACCATCGTTGATAGTCACGACGCGGCGGCGTTGGATACCCCACTCGAGAGCGGAATCGTTTTCGTTTTTACATGCGGTGACACAGCCGTTACATTCGATGCAGCGCTTGGTGTCACACAAAAATTTCATTGTAGCCATAGTGGCAATTCTCCTAGCTTAAGCTGCACTTACGCTTTAACGATCTGACAGAGCGACGCTTTGGTTTCCTGCATTTGAGTCACAGGGTCATAACCATAGGTCAGTGCCGTGTTAGCGGATTCACCGATAACGTAAGGCACAGTGCCCTCAGGATAGTTAGGCGCTAAGCTTTCACCGTGCATCACACCCGCAAAGTGGTATGGCATAAAGGTCACACCTGGTTTAACGCGTGGCGTTACCATGGCTTGTACTTTAATGCGGCCACCTTCGGCGCCCTCTAACCACACAAACTCACCGTTGCGGATACCGCGGTCGGCTGCGTCACCTGGGTTGATTTCAACAAACATTTCCTGTTGAAGCTCAGCCAGCCATGGGTTAGAACGAGATTCTTCACCACCACCCTCGTATTCCACTAAACGACCAGAGGTCAGTACCAGTGGGTACTTGCCGCTGAAGTCTTTCTCTTGGATTGACTTGTACAGTGTTGGCAGACGATGAACTTGCATGTCGTCGTAGGTTGGGTATTTAGCCACTAAGTCACGGCGTGCTGTGTATAACGGCTCGCGGTGAACTGGCACTTGGTCTGGGAAAGTCCAAACAATACAACGGGCTTTCGCGTTACCAAATGGAATACAACCGTGCTTAATTGCCACGCGCACGATACCGCCTGATAAGTCGGTCTTCCAGTTGCGGCCTTCAGCTTCGGCTTTTTCTTCCGCAGTCAGGTCATCCCACCAACCGAGTTGCTTCAGCAGCTTGTCGGTAAATTCTGGGTAACCGTCTTGGATCTCGGCACCTTTAGAGAAAGAGCCTTCAGCCAGCAGGTTTTTACCATTGTATTCAACGCCGTAACGAGCGCGGAAGTTACCGCCGCCGTCTTTAACGTGTTTAGATTGGTTATACAGAATTTGGGTACCAGGGTGTTTCGCTTCTGGTGTGCCCCAACATGGCCAAGGTAAACCGTAGGTTTCGCCCTTCGCTGGGCCGCCGGCGGCTTCGAGCGTCTTGTTGCTGAAAGTGCCCCAGTTTTGGGTGTGCAGCTTGATACGCTCAGGGCTTTGGCCTGTCATACCGATGGTCCACATGCCGCGGTTGATTTCGCGGGTGATCTCTTCGATAACCGGTAAGCCGTTTTCTTTGGCGATGCGTTTAGTGTATTGCTCGGCGATACCGAGTTTTTGCGCTAAACGATACATGATTTCGATGTCGGTTTTTGACTCGAATAAAGGTTGGATAACCTGCTCACGCCATTGGATAGAACGGCCTGAGTTAGACACTGAACCTTGAGTTTCAAACTGTGTCGCAGCAGGTAACAGATACACACCATTCTTACGACGGTGCATAACACCCGCCATGGTTGGGAATGGGTCGACAACCACGACTGTGTCCATCTTGTCTAGCGCATCACGCACTTCACGTTGACGGGTTTCAGTGTTGACCGATTGACCCCAGAAGAAGGCCATACGGATGTTGTCTTTTTGTGCCAGCTTGCTCTTGTCTTCTAACACGCCATCGTGCCAGCGAGAACAAGGGATACCTGGGGTGGTCATTGGATCTTTGCCTAAATAGGCGTTTTGATCGAAGCGGCTCTTCACCCACTCCATATCCAGATCCCACACATGGGTCCAGTGAGTCCAAGCGGCTGAGGTTAAACCGTAGTAACCTGGCAGGTTGTCGAACAGCAGACCTAAGTCGGTCGCGCCCTGTACGTTGTCGTGGCCACGGAAAATGTTAGTACCGCCGCCAGAAACGCCCATGTTGCCTAAGGCTAATTGCAGAATACAGTAAGCACGGGTGTTAGCGTTACCGACGTGGTGTTGAGTACCACCCATACACCAAATCACAGTACCTGGACGGTTTTCTGCCATCAGTTTTGCGGCTTGATAAACCACTTCTTCACTCACGCCAGTGATATCCGCCACTTCTTTAGGTGGGAACTTTTTCACTTCTTCGCGGATGGTTTCCATCTCGAATACGCGTTGTTGGATAAAGGTTTTATCTTCCCAACCGTTTTCGAAAATGTGCCATAACATACCGTAGATAAAGGGAATGTCGGTACCAGGACGAATCGCGCAGTGCAGATCTGAGTGCGCCGCTGTGCGAGAGAAACGTGGGTCAACAACGATGATTTTCGCGTTGTTTTTCTCTTTGGCGATCAGAATGTGTTGCATTGAAACCGGATGCGCTTCCGCTGGGTTTGCCCCGATCAGGAAGATGGCATTGGCATTCTGAATGTCGTTGAAAGAGTTAGTTTGCGCACCGTAACCCCAAGTGTTAGCAACACCGGCTACCGTGGTAGAGTGACAAATACGAGCAGAGTGGTCGACGTTGTTTGTGCCCCACATGGCCGCCAGTTTGCGGTACATATAGCAGCCTTCGTTAGAGAACTTAGCGCTACCCATGAAGTACACAGAGTCTGGGCCAGATTCTTTACGAATGTTGAGCATTTGGTCGCCCACTTCGTTAATCGCATCTTCCCAAGAGATTTTTTTCCACTTGCCATCAACCAATTTCATTGGGTATTTCAGGCGTTTTTCACCGTGGCCATGCTCACGCAGTGCAGCACCTTTCGCGCAGTGACCGCCGGCATTGAATGGGTGATCGAACGCAGGTTCTTGACCTGTCCACACACCATTTTGCACTTCGGCATACAGACCACAACCCACAGCACAGGCACTACAAATCGTACGTTTAACTTCGATCGGCGCGTCGTGTGGTACATCTTTGGCTTCTGCGCGGCGCATCATGCCAGTACCCATCAGAGAAGCGGCTGCGATACCACCAGTAGTAATACCTGCTTGTTTCATAAATTGACGACGGCTAATGCCTAACGTCGGTTTGTCGGCCACTTGGGCGACATCGGACTTGCGAGTTAACTTCATCGCTGACTTCTCCTAGATTAGCTACGCAGGCTATCGTAATAGCTGATAATGTGCGCAGTTTCGTGGTAACCCTTAGGCTCTTTGGTTGTTACCTTGCTGCTCTCGCTGGCTTGGGCTGCGCTCATGCCGGTAGCGGCAATTGCGGCGCCGGCAACGCTGCCAACGGTGAGTGCTTTAAGCAAAGAACGGCGAGATAAATCGCTAGGTTGTTGCTTCATGCTGACTCCTGAATGAGGGGTTATGGTTCTTGGATGGCGCGACTTTTCGAGGGGATATAACTTGTTATCAAAAAGTGAAGATTAGAGGTGGAAAAGATAATGAAATCATCTTGCTTGCCGTTAATCATCGCGCGTGAGGGCAATATAGTAGGAAAAGATTGAGTAGGATTTGATCTAGAACAGTTTGCAGCCGGACAGGCTGGCGCGCTGATGCAAAAGCGTTAACTCGCTCATGGTTTCGGCACTTGTGTGAGCACGCAAAAATGGGTCAATTTTCGGATGAAAATGAAACGCTTGTTAATGAGTTGTTGTTTGAGTTCTAGGTAAAAAAACACCCCGCAGTGCGAGGTGTTTTTATTGGGGTAAAGCATTAGGCTTTAGTTAGTCTTTATAACGCAGACTGCCGTTAGCTTTGATTTCGTCATACCATAAATTGTGGTGCTGGATTGCCCAGTTCTCATCACAATAGCCTGACTTCATACACTCCATACCGCCTTCACTGAGTACGGTCGCCATCCAGATATGCACTATGGTAAAGGCAATCAGGATAACGGCACTGATCGAGTGGATCAGCAGCGCGCCCATCGAGGCTTCACGGGGCAGATCTAAGCCGGGCAATACCAACATGATGCCAGACACACTGATAAACAGCCCGAATAGGGTCAGTGTCCAGAACCACATTTTTTCACCGGCGTTAGCAAAACCACTGTCAGGGTGTTTGCCTTTGAATGGGCCAAAGTTGATATAGCCACCGACCACAAGGAACCATTTAAGATCGTACATCTTAAAGGTTTGTAGCGGCATCCATTTCACCACGCAGACAATCCACGCCATGATAAAGATGGGGCCAGCCCAGTCGTGCACGGTTTTACTGCCGTAGATCAGCGGTGCCCAGATGTCGGGCCCTAGCAGCTCTTGCACGACATGCTTACCGAGCATAATGGTTAAGCCGGTAAACATCAGCGTGAGACAGCTAATTGCCATGATCCAGTGGATCCACAGATCCGCTTTAGACCAACGAGCCACCATCTTGCCTGAAAAGCCGTGGCTGAGTCTTGAAGGACCATTCACCAAGTAAAACAGTAAGAAAGCACCAAACACACCCGTTACAGCTAGGGCCATAATCGGGGTAATGTATTGGTTTCTCAGTTCTTTACCTTGGTTACCGGCAACGTTAATCAACACCCCAGTTTCGACCCCTTTGGCTGTGGTATAGCCAGTTTCACCCGACTTTACCGCGCGCCACAGATCGGCTTCGCTGGTTTGCGCTTTCGCCTGTTGTTGACTCGATTGCTGATCACTTGCCTGTACTGGGCTTGCGCTCATTACTGAACCTAGGCCCAATCCCATCACGAGTACCATCAGAGCAAACAGACTGCGCAGTGATTTGTTTAACTGTTTGTTTAACATTTTCACTCCTTGCCAGAGGTTAGGGATGACTCCCTAACCTTCACTCTGCTTAGTTAATCTCACCGGTCTTTGGGTTGTAGCCCCAAATCACGTTAGGATTGCCTCGAGAGGCCATACGTTGACGGTAGATGTTTGATACCACTTCCGCATCACCCGCAAGCAGCGCTTTGGTTGAACAAAGCTCAGCACACATAGGTAGCTTGCCTTCAGCAATACGGTTTGCACCGTATTTCTTGTGCTCGGCTTCGGAGAAGGTTTCTTCTGGGCCACCGGCACAGAAAGTACACTTGTCCATTTTACCGCGGCTACCGAAGGCGGTTTTCTTCGGAAATTGTGGTGCACCAAACGGACAGGCATAGAAGCAGTAGCCACAACCGATACAGGTATCTTTGTTGTGTAGCACAATGCCATCGTCGGTACGGTAGAAACAATCTGCCGGACATACGGCCATGCAAGGAGCGTCGGTACAGTGCATACATGCTACTGAAATCGATGCTTCACCCGGTTGACCATCGTTAATCGTCACCACGCGGCGACGTTGAATACCCCACTCAAGTGCGGAGTCGTTTTCGTTTTTACATGCTGTGACGCAGCCGTTACACTCGATGCAGCGTTTGGTGTCACACAAAAATTTCATGACTGCCATAATGGCTTATCTCCTCATCAAGTAGGTTAGGCTTTGCTAACTTGGCAAAGGCTGGACTTAGTTTCTTGCATCTGAGTCACAACGTCATAGCCGTAAGTTAAAATGGTGTTTGCCGATTCACCTTGTACATAAGGTACTGTACCTTCTGGGTAATTCTTCGCGAGGTTTTCACCTTCGAAGATACCGGCGAAGTGGTATGGCATAAAACATTCACCCGGAACAACCCGTGGTGTCACCATTGCCTTCACTGTGATCTTGGCACCTTCAGGACTATGAACAAAGACATTGTCACCGTCACGGATACCACGGTCAGCAGCGTCTGCCGGGTTCATTTCGATAAACATTTCTTGTTGTAGCTCGGCCAACCAAGGGTTAGAACGAGATTCTTCACCACCACCTTCGTATTCCACTAAACGACCAGAGGTCAGTGTCAGTGGGAAGCCTTGGGTAAAGTCCTTATCCTGAATTGACTTATACAGAGTCGGTAGACGCGCAACCATACGGTCTTCGTAGGTTGGGTATTTAGCGACTAAGTCACGACGAGGAGTGTAGAGTGGCTCGCGGTGCAGCGGGATATCGTCTGGGAAAGTCCACACGATACAACGTGCTTTCGCGTTACCGAAAGGAATACAGCCGTGCTTGATTGCAACACGTTGGATACCGCCAGACAGGTCTGTCTTCCAGTTTTTGCCTTCGGCCAGTTTCTTCTCGTCTTCGGTTAAGTCATCCCACCAACCCAATTGCTTGAGCATGTCGGCGGTAAACTCAGGATAACCATCTTGAATTTCACTGCCTTTAGAGAATGAACCGTCGGCAAGAATGCTAACGCCATTGTGTTCAACACCATAACGGGCACGGAAAGTACCGCCGCCGTCTTTCACTTCTTTAGATTGATCGTAAAGAATTTGGGTACCAGGGTGTTTCATTTCTGGCGTACCCCAACATGGCCAAGGTAAGCCGTAGACTTCGCCTTTAGCTGGGCCGCCCGGTGCGGTCAGACTGTTTACATCGAAAGTGCCCCAGTTTTCTTGGTGCATTTTCAAACGTTCTGGGCTTTGACCTGTGTAACCGACGGTCCACATACCTTTGTTGAACTCGCGAGTCACATCTTCAATTAATGGCTCTTCGCCATTGACTTGGATGTGCTTACAGAATTCTTTTTCGATACCCAGCTTTTTCGCCAGTTTGTACATGATCACGTGGTCAGGCAGAGACTCAAACAGTGGCTCGATGACTTTAGAGCGCCATTGAATCGAACGGTTAGTGGCAGACACTGAGCCGTAGGTTTCAAATTGGGTCGCCGCAGGGAGTAGATATACCCCATCTTTACGCTGGTGCATCACACCGGCCATAGTTGGGATTGGGTCAACAACGACCACTGTATCTAACTTGTTCAGCGCTTCACGCACTTCACGGCCACGGGTTTCGGTGTTAACTGATTGACCCCAGAAGAACGCCAGACGGATATTGTCCTTCTGCGCGATCTTGGTTTTATCTTCGAGTACACCATCGTGCCAGCGAGAGCAGGGGATACCCGTTGAGGTTTGTGGGGTTTGACCTAAGTATTCGCCTTGGTCGAAACGGCCTGCAACCCATTTTGGATCTAAGTCCCAAACGCCAGACCAGTGAGCCCAAGCGCCTGAGGTTAAGCCGTAGTAACCGGGTAAGTTGTCGAATAACAGACCAAAGTCAGTCGCGCCTTGCACGTTATCGTGACCGCGGAAAATGTTGGTACCGCCGCCAGATACGCCCATGTTGCCCAGCGCTAACTGTAAAATACAGTATGAACGAGTGTTGGCGTTACCGACGTGGTGCTGAGTACCGCCCATACACCATACGATAGTGCCTGGTTTGGTCTCTGCTAACATTTTAGCGATACGGTACATTTGCGCCTTAGGCACGCCTGCAACGTTTTCGACTTCTTCAGGGGTATATTTTTTCACTTCATCGCGAATACGTTCCATGCCGTATACACGTTGATTGATGAACTCTTTATCTTCCCAGCCGTTTTCAAAAATGTGCCATAACAGACCATAGATGAAGGGGATATCGGTACCTGGGCGGATATGCACGTACTCGTCAGACTTAGCTGCAGTACGGGTGAAACGTGGATCAACAACGATAATCTTAGCGCCGCGCTCTTTTGCCACCAAAATGTGTTGCATGGCGACTGGGTGCGCTTCACTTGGGTTTGAACCCACAAACATGACGCACTTAGAGTTGCGGATATCGTTTAACGAGTTGGTTTGCGCACCGTAGCCCCAAGTGTTAGCAACACCGGCTACCGTGGTAGAGTGACAAATACGGGCTGAGTGGTCGACGTTGTTTGTGCCCCACAGTGCCGCGAGTTTGCGATATAAATAAGCCTGTTCGTTAGAGAACTTAGCACTACCCATAAAGTAGATAGAGTCTGGACCGGATTCTTGACGAATCGCAGTCATTTTATCGCCCACTTCATTGATGGCTTGATCCCAAGAGATCTTTTTCCACTTACCGCCTTCTAACTTCATTGGGTATTTCAGGCGTTTTTCACCGTGGCCGTGTTCACGCAGTGCAGCCCCTTTCGCGCAGTGGCCGCCTTGGTTAAATGGATGATCGAACGCGGGTTCTTGACCTGTCCACACACCGTTTTGCACTTCAGCATAGATACCACAACCCACAGCGCAGTGAGAGCAAATGGTACGTTTGACTTCAGTCGGTGCATTATGGGGGATATGTTCCTGCGCCTGTGCTTTACGCATCATACCTGTGCCAAGCATAGACGCGGCGGCGATACCACCAGTGGCAAGACCTGCAGATTTTAAGAATTGGCGACGATTAAGACCGAGGGCGGGCACTTTAGGCTCGACGACTTGGTCTGTTTTGCGGGTTAATCGCATCACACACACTCCTCTGGTTAGTTGTTCAACGACGCATAGTAGTTACGGATATGGTCGGTTTCGCGATAGCTGTCACTCTTAGTTTCGCTTGGGGCAACTGTTGGGGTCGCAGCCAGAGCTTGGCTACTGACAGTCGCAACCGCGCCAGCCGCACTGCCGAGTGCCAATGCTTTGAGCAATTGACGACGGCCCATGTCGGAAGCTTGCTTCTTCATAGTGTCTCCTTGTGTTACTGGGTGAGGTGATGCATACCACGACCACCTCGGTTACTGTGGAAGCCTAAGCTTCCTTTTTGTGGCAAAGGTGAACCTTAAGTCCACCTTTGCCTATCCAACTAAAACGCGACAGGCATTGAATCTGCGTATCGCTAACCGTTTTAAGTTTAGTTCATTAATTCCACTTGTTTTTCTAAATCGCTGGCGGCGGGTTGTAGCTCCGCACTGCCGGGGCAATTGACGGGAATGTCTAAACTCAGTTGTTCAAATTCGGTGGCTTCCATCTCGAAAAACGCCTTAGCAAGATGGGCAACCGTGGCATAAAACGCTGCGCTCGGGGCTTTGCTGACGGCGTCGCAGAAGCGCTGAATCCAACTGCCCATGTGGCGCTGATAGAACGCCAGCTGACGGTAGCCTGGTGCTTCGAGGATAAGTGTACCCATGACTTCGCACAGAGCGGCTACATGATCCTCGGGTTCTTTGACGTTTTCTTCACGTTCAAAACCGAGTTGCATTAAGTCTTGGCGTAGCAGAGCCAGGGGCTTATCCATCAGTGAGCCTGTCATAAACCAGCTACCATAGGGCAGAATTTCGCCACAACCCACACCGAGGAACAGGGCAAAATACTCATCTTCTAATTGTTCACTGCTGAACTGCTGCGCCGCTAATTGCAGGGATAACCATGCCTTGGTCATCTCATTGTCTTCATTGGCATCGATTTCAAGATTGGCCAAAAATTGCAGTAGTTCAGGGCTTGGATGGCGACGCAACAGGGCGGCCAACAGTTGATAGATATCGGCTCTCAACTGATCGTTTTCTGATACTTGTCTTACTGATTCGGTCATAGCGGATCTCTTATCGCAGTTGCTTTTCAGGATCTTGAAGAATGTCTTCAAACATGTCTTTTACCCGGCAATCGCCACACATTTTCAGTCGTTCAATATTGGCTGAGAATGCGCTGTGCGCGCCGACCATATCCAGCATCCGATGCACCATAGATTGGGTCGCAAAAGGAGAGCCGCAGCGAATACATTCGAACGGGGCTTCTTCTTTCAGGGTTTGTAATTGCTGACGAGCAGCTTTATCAAAGTTAATTTGTGGCGTCAGGCTGATGACCTTTTCAGGGCAAGCCGCCTCACACAAGCCACATTGCACACAGTTTTGTTCAATAAAGTGTAGTGCAGGTTTGTCGCCACCATCTTGCAATGCCATGGTGGGGCAAATCGCTACACAGGACATACACAAGGTACATTTCTCGACATTGACGCTGACGTTGCCGTAGGGAACGTTGTTGATACTCAAACAGCTGTTGATTTCACCCGCTTGGCTGTTTAGATGGTCAATCGCATCAAACAGAGTGTTACGTTTGCTGGTGGACGCAAAAGCGCCGGGCACAATCACTGGCCAATCGAGGCTGATGTCGAGCAGAGGCTCCAAATTCGCCAGCATGCTTGGGTCGATAAGACTCAAGCGCTGCGGTTGGCCCATTTCATCTAAAATGTTGTTGGCTAAAGCCAGTTCACCTTTCAACATTTGTGTGAGCGTAGGGGCGGTTGCCTCGGTATTGAGGATTAACACTTGGCGTGCGCCCCAAGCCAGTGAAGCTAACCAATGGTCAATGCTGGCAACGGTGATTTCTTCGAGGGCGACAGGGAGCACATCCCCGGCTAAGTCGTCACCTATCAAGCTTGCACCAACCGCGTTGTCGTGGAACAGGATCACAGGTGCGGTTTGGGCTTGTTCGCGGTAACGGTTGATAATTTTATTCAGGTAAGAATGCAATGCCTGTGGCGTCGGTAAGTCATAACCAATCGCACCCGTTGGGCAGGCGTTCGCACAGCTGCCAGCGCCGTGGCAGAGGTAAGGGTCGACCTCAATTTTCTTCGCAACACTGCTAATCGCATCGGCGGGGCAGAAATTGAGGCAACGGTTACAACCGTTGATGCCATTACGATCATGGGCGCACAGATCGGCATTAATTTTAACGTAACGGGGTTTATCAAACTGGCCCACCAGTTCGGGCAGTTGCTCCAGCGCATCGGCCAGTTTGGCTTGGTCTTGACCGACATAGAAATAGCCCGGCGGCAGCATTTCTAAATTCAAGCAAGGTGTGCTGCTTAAATCGAGGATCAAATCAAAATGAGGTTTACGAATGGCGACAACACTCAATTCAGCCGCGCCATTTTGATGCTCGACGCTGACTTGGAATTGACCTAAAAATCCTTTAATGCCAATGAGTTTGTTGTAGTAGCTTTCGACATCCGTCGCCGCAGCCATCACCTGTTCAAGGTGGGTTTCATCTTGGCGGGTAATCGCTTCGTTAGCCAAAATCACACGGCTCGCCATAGTGGACAATTTGTCCGCCGCGAGGCGTGCCAGATCCTCAGGGCCAATAATTAGCACAGTGCCTTCAGTGGTGTAGCTCACTGTTGGCGGGATCAGATTCTGTAAAATCTGCGTTTGGGCTAACACATTTTGCCGCGCTTGTTTTAGCGCAAGCTGGGTTTGATTGGTCATCAAATGAGTGCTCACATTGCGTTCCTGAACAGTACTTTGGCTGCTCTTTTATAGCTGTTTTGCTGCAGATTTAGGCGGTAATTTGAGACTAAGTCCTTGCCTTTTCTGCTTTTATCTAAGTTTTTATCCCTTAGTACAGCAATTCACATACCAAAGTTATGGACATAAAAATTAGCTAAACTGACATTAAACAACAGGCTTTTGCATCTGAGCGACTGGCTCTGGTGCATTTTGGGGTAGGTCATCAGTCTCCCCATCCAAATTGTCCGTGATCTGAGTGTTTGCTAATTCGGTTTCGACATCACTGTTTTTTGATTCCATTGCATTTTCTGTATTCACCACCGCATCGCTGGGGATTGAGGTCGGATCTTCGTCTGACTCTTCATTCTCTTTGGTGATAAAACGGAATACTTTTTGGGCTAACTCGGCGGACACCTCTGGCGTCAGCTTGGGCTGATTACTGTAGTCGAGCGCATATTCCAAGAGACCATCTATCTCATTGAAATGGGGCTGTTTCCACAAGGCTCGTAGCGCCGCCGTTTTGGCCGCTGGGTCAACATTGGCTCCCATAAACTTAGCAAAGCTGCCGCCAATCTCAATTTCTTCGGGATTGGGCAACTCTTCCGCGGTGAGGAGGCGGTTGGGATCCTCATCGGTTTGTGGGAAGGTATTCTGAGGTTCAGAAGTCGGCGCGGCAGGCTCAACCACAGTGGGCTCAGTTGTGGTATTTAAGTGTGCTTCCGCGGTTTTTTCGGCCGTTTGAGCTGCAAGTGCGGCTTCTTCGGCGGCGACCTGCTCACGGCGCTGGCTCCAACGGCTAAAAAAGCCGTTAGCCTTAGGGGTTGAGTCAGCCATTAGTCCCTCCGCAGTGGGTCGTGGCTAGGGCCTTGGTTTTTACGGTGGTCGACATGCTTGCGGCGATATGCGGCGATTTCAACTTCGCCGTATTGGGTGATAAAGGCTTCAATCCAGCAGGCGATCGCCTCTGGCATCAGCATGTTGATAACGGGGGTGTTGCCTTCAAGGCAGCCTGCCGCCACGTTTTGATCTGCCGAGAGTAACGCGGGTACCCAAGTGCCGTCTGCCATTTCATCGCAGACCAAGTACAGCATGGCATTATCCATGTCGAGGTTGATGCGATAACTGGCGCGTTCATCTTTGTGCAGTTCTAGCAGTACTAAGGTTGCGCCTTCGGGAGCTTCGTGGGTGGCGGGCAGTAGATGATCGATTTCCCATTGTACTGAGGTCCAACGACCCATTTGTTTCTCTACTTTTTTGAGCGAAACGTACATTGGCCAAACACTAGTGGTATGTTGCATTGTCTCTCCGTTTCAGCCGAGAGGGGCGAACCTGAGCGAACGGTTCTCTTTCCCCTACTGATTGCGATAAAAGGTCACTGCAATATTAATGCCATTAAACAGGGGGTATTTGTTTGAGGTGGATCATCAAAATAAGGGTAAATTTAGGACATTTTGTCTAATGGGTCATTTTGTCTGGGACATTTACGCCCACTGGAATATTCATAATTGCGACGGATCACGCATTTAGCCCAGAGTTTCATACCTAGGTATAAATATTGCTATGCTGATGCCATCACACGTAAAGCGGTAACATTATGATTTCTGATAATAGTTCTATTATTGCTCAGCAAGCACTGCCCAATGACCATCCATCGCCAGCGAAACCAGCCTTCACTTTCGTGAAAACCCAGGCTGAAGTGCCGCTAACGATTGCCGTCAAAGCCGTAGACGAATCGGGCGAAGTGATCGATAAGCATGTTGCCTGTGAGCGACCTTTAACGGTTTACCTGAACTGGCGTCCGATTGTGACCTTGATGACCTTAGGGGCTAAACCCGAGTCGCTTGCGTTAGGCTATCTTAAAAATCAAGGATTTATTTCCGATGTAAGTCAGTTGGACTCAGTGATTGTCGATTGGGATGTGAACTCCGCCGCCGTGTTAACCCGTGAGCAAACTGCCGATATCGAGCAAAAGTTATCGGAGAAAACGGTCACCTCTGGCTGTGGTCAGGGGACTGTATATGGCAGTTTTATGCAGGATTTGGATGATATCCAGCTGCCCACACCAAGCCTCAAGCAAAGTACGCTCTACAGTTTGCTTAAAAATATCAATGAATATAATGACACTTATAAGAATGCCGGCGCCGTTCATGGCTGTGGTGTTTGCGAGAACGACCAGATCCTTGCCTTTGTGGAAGATGTGGGACGCCACAATGCCGTGGATACCTTAGCGGGTGATATGTGGTTGGCACAGGATCGGGGCGATAACAAAATTTTCTACACCACGGGACGACTCACCTCGGAGATGGTGATTAAGGTCGCCAAAATGGGGATCCCCGTATTGCTGTCGCGCAGTGGCGTGACACAAATGGGTTTAGAACTGGCTCAACAGCTGGGCATCACTATTATTGCCCGAGCGAAAGGGCGCCACTTTTTGATCTATCACGGTAGTGAAAATCTCGAATTTGATGTGAATACCCCGTCAGGCAACTAATGCCGCGATAAATGGTATTGCTTGAACTCAGAGAGACAGGACGACAAGGACATAAGATGACATCCGCCAGTGAATTGATTTACATGAGCGCGAAGCAGGTTGCTGAGTATTTAGATCTGAACGAGAAGAAGGTCTACGCCATGGCGAATGACCGAATTCTGCCAGCAACGAAAATCACCGGTAAATGGCTATTCCCTAAGGTGCTAATTGATCGCTGGGTGATGGACTCTTGCCATAGCGGCATGTTAACAGATCGACTCTTGATCACTGGCAGTGATGATCCTCTGCTTTCTATGTTGGTCGCACGCTTAATGGCGCAGGTTGGTAGTCGTGAGCTGATCAGTTACAGTGCAACAGGCTCGCGCCTCGGGTTAGAGCTTTTAGCAAAGGGTTATGCTGACGTCTGTACTCTGCACTGGGGCAGCATGGAGGATAGAAATATCCGCCATCCAGCCTTACTCAAAGGTTATCAGAACCATCAGCAATGGATCATGGTCCATGGCTATTCTCGCCAGCAAGGTTTGATCATGCGAACCGATATGCACCACAGATGCCAAGAAGAAGACAAGGTACTCACCTTACCCTGGCGCTGGGTCAGTCGCCAAGGTGGCGCAGGGAGCCAACAACATTTAGAACAATGGCTATTAAAGCAAGGGGCACGTTTAGATCAACTCAATGTTGTGCTAACAGCCTACAGCGAGCGTGAACTTGCAGGATATATAGCACGGGGTGATGCCGACATTGGTTTTGGTTGCCAATCCGTAGCCTTGGAAAGTGGTTTAAGCTTCGTGCCACTTGTCAAAGAGTCCTTCGACTTTGTGATGCCACAAAGCATCTACTTCCGCAGACAACTGCAACAACTCTTTACTATGTTAAGCAGCGGGTATACACGCCAAATGGCAGCGTTGTTAGGCGGATACGATCTTACCGATTGCGGCCAGCTATTGTGGAGTGCTAACTAACGCCACAATTTAGCCGCGTTGCACGACCTTATACTTTTATGTAGCTATATAAGTATAAGGTCGCTATTTCCTCTCTTTGTTCTCAAATTCTAATTGCCGACTTTCATCTTTTATTCCTTTTTTGCTTAAGCGGTACGTTTCAATCGAGCGATGAACCGCTTTTATTAATGATTTTGATGGCATGAAGTGATGATAAATGCAGCGATTGTGGATAACTTTGGGAATAAGTGGTGGGTAGCTTGTGCCTAGTTTGGGTGTAAAAAGTGATTTGAAAAATAATGCAAAAAACCTGAAAAAAGCCCTTGCGTAAAAAGTTCTGCTGCCTATAATGCGCATCCACTGACACGGCAGACAGCGAAAGCAAGCGCGGTGACAGTGCGAATCGAATGCAAAATGTGCAGTTGATTCGAAAGCCTCAAGAAGTTTGCAAAAACGCCTTGACGCGACAAGGGAAATGCGTAGAATGCACGACCCTGAGCTGATGTGAGTCAGCCCTGACCCGCTGAGCGGTAACGCGAAGTGAATGGTCAAATGCTCTTTAACAATCTAAACAAGAAATCTGTGTGGACACTCACAGGTATTGAGTTAATCGAAATTACTCTGCCGTTTGGCGAGTAATCAAAGAATTAAATCAATGAATGAGTGTTCATAGCAATATGTACATACAGTAATGTATGAATTGAAACGCGATGCTTCTTAGTGAGCAAAGCGAATCAAAACAGTAGAATTCATTGAGTCGTTTAACGCGAGTTAAACAAAAAACTTTTAATTGAAGAGTTTGATCATGGCTCAGATTGAACGCTGGCGGCAGGCCTAACACATGCAAGTCGAGCGGCAGCACAAGGGAGTTTACTCCTGAGGTGGCGAGCGGCGGACGGGTGAGTA